>JBOHFT010000016.1:0-46015 GCA_050699815.1 Pseudonocardiaceae bacterium
CGTCAGGCCATCGCGATGGCCTCCCTGGCCTCCACTCGCGCCACCGATGCGCGGGTTAAAGATCTGGCTGGGCGGATTCAGAAGGCCCAAGACCCTGAGATCGCCTTGATGTTGCAGTGGTTGACCTCTTGGGGTCAACCCGTCCCCGGTGAAGGGCACGGCACCGGACATGCCGGTATGCCCGGAATGATGACCGAGATGGACATGGGGCAGTTGAGCGGAGCGTCGGGTCAGGGATTCGATCGGATGTTTTTGAACATGATGATCCGCCATCATCAGGGCGCGATCGAGATGGCCACTACCGAGAAAACCGCGGGCAGTTTCGGTCCAGCACAAAAGCTTGCCGGGGACATCATCACTGCGCAAAGCGCCGAGATCATGCAGATGCGTCAGCTACTCGCTCGGCTCGGTTAACACCGTCCGGCGGCGTCGAGCATCCCCGGAGGATCGGGGTGTTCGACCTGCCGGTGATGACTTCCCCATGCCGGGCCTTCGCACTTTGAATGTCTGGCTGGTTTCTGTTGACCGTGTGTGGCCTTGGGGCTGCGCCATCTCGGAAAGAACATCATGCAACCACTTATTGATCATGTTTCGTCTGTTGTCTCTCCTGTATCTCCGGCTTCACCAGCCCAACTCGTCACCTCCGCTGCTCGCTGCCACAGTTTGGCCACTTTGGTGGGCAACACCCCGGTGTTGTGGATTGATCAGCCCTTCGTCGGGGGCGGGAAAGGGTTTTGGGCCAAACTGGAAGGACACAACCCAGGGGGGATGAAAGACCGTCCCGCGCTGCACATGATCGGCTGCGCCCGACAACGAGGGGAACTGGAACCTGGGGGGATGATCGTGGAATCGACCAGCGGAACCCTCGGTTTGGGTTTAGTGCTAGCCGGCCAAGTCTATGATCATCCCGTCACCCTGGTCACCGATCCGGGGATAGAACCCATCATCAAGCGTCTGCTCACCGCCCGTGGGGCGCGTGTGGAGATGGTCACCACAGCGCACTCCACCGGCGGTTGGCAAGAAGCCCGCCGCCAGCGAGTCGGCGAACTACTGACAGATCATCCGGGTTCCTTTTGTCCCGACCAATACCACAATCCCGATAACGTGGCCGGCTACAGCTCTCTGGCCCTGGAACTGGTCGCCCAATTAGGGCGGATCGATGTGCTGGTGTGCTCGGTGGGCACCGGCGGGCATTCCGCCGGGCTATCCCAGGTGCTGCGGGAGTTCTTTCCGCATTTGCGGTTGATTGGGGTTGATACCATTGGTTCAACAATTTTCGGTCAACCCGCCCGCCCACGCTTGATGCGCGGTTTGGGTTCCAGTATTTACCCGCGTAACGTCAACTATTCCTGTTTTGACCAGGTACATTGGGTACCCCCCAGTCACGCTGTGTCTGCTGCCCGCCATCTGGCCGTCGCCCGCTATGCCACCGGCGGCTGGAGTGTCGGCGCCGTCGCGCTGGTCGCCGGCTGGGTGGCGCGCACCGAATCGGCGGATACCCGCATCGCCTCGATCTTTCCCGACGGGCCATACCGCTACTTCGACACCATCTTCAACGACGACTACTGCCACCGAAATGGCTTGCTCACTGAGTCAACGCCGACAGAGCCCGACACGTTGGCCCATCCTGAGGACCGTGAGGTGACCACCTGGACGCGGTGTGACAGGATTATCGACCCGCTATCGGCGCACTCGGCTAGCCAGCCTGCGGCGGGGGTGAGGCTGTGAAGAGTGTGGTGGCCCAGTTTGGGTCCTTCGCCCGCCCTATCCAACTTTTAGCGCTCAACCAGCTGACCATCAATATCGGCTTCTACATGCTCATGCCCTACCTGGCCAACTACCTGGCCGGAGATCTGGGCTTAGCGGTGTGGCTCGTCGGGTTGATCCTGGGAATCCGCAACTTCAGCCAACAGGGCATGTTTCTAGTCGGTGGCAGCCTAGCCGACCGGTGGGGCTACAAACCGATGATCCTGACCGGCCTGGTGCTGCGCACCTTGGGGTTCGCCCTGCTGGGGCTGGTCACCTCGGTTCCGGCGCTCATCGTGGCCTCAGCGCTGATCGGGTTGGCCGGGGCGTTGTTCAATCCAGCGGCACGGGCGTATTTGGCTCAGGAAGCCGGCGAGCGCAGAGTGGACGCCTTCGCCCTGTTCAACGTCTTCTACCAGGCCGGCATCGTCATCGGCCCCCTCATCGGATTAGCCCTGGGCGGCATCGCCTTCCAGCTGACCTGTGCGGTGGCCGCGGGCGTGTTCGCGCTGCTGGCCCTGGCTCAGCTGCGGGCGCTGCCGGCCCGTGCGGGCAGCAACGCCGACGCAGGACACAGCATCCTCACCGACTGGCGACACGCCCTGTCCAATCGGGGATTCCTCTTCTTCTCCCTGGCGATGATCGGCTCCTACGTCCTGAACTTCCAGGTCTATCTCGGCTTGCCGATCGAAGTACGCCGCCTGACCTCAAGCCAACTCGGTGTCACCCTGCTGTTCCTGGTCTCTGGTCTGCTGGCCATCCTCGGCCAGCTGCGCATCACCGCCTGGGCGAAGGCCCGATGGACTCCCGCTCAGGCCATCACCCGCGGCCTGGCACTGATGGGCCTGGCCTTCCTGCCCCTGGCGCTGACCGCCCACCTCGACCCCACACCACACGGACCCCCTACCCCCCTGGCCTACGCCCTTACGCTGGCCCCGGTCCTGCTCAGCACGGCCCTGCTCACCGTGGCCACCCTCGTGGTCTACCCCTTCGAGATGGCCACCATCATCACCCTGGGCGGGCAGCGCATGGTCGGCACCTACTACGGCCTGTACTCCACCCTGACCGGCATCGGCATCGCCGTAGGCAACCTGCTCACCGGCGCCGCCCTAGATGCCGGCCGAGTATTGGGCATCCCCAGCCTGCCCTGGATCGCCCTGGCGGCCACCGGCGCAGCCTGCGCGCTGGCCGTCCACACCCTGCACCGAACCGAACACCTTGATCCACCCCAATCCGACCTCACCCCGACGCAACCATCACAGCGATCATGAACAACAACGATCATGCTGACTGGCTTGGGTAGCCCCTCGCGTCCTGATCACCTCCTGCACGCCTGCTGCGGCGCGCATTGTCGAAAGGCTCACTGATGTCGATGTTGACACCGACACCTGCACGCATCCACCTATACCGCGCCCTGACCGCTGTGAGTATGACGGCGCTGGCGGGGCCCAGTGTGTCGCAGCCCGCCGCTCGCGCGGTGTGGTCCTGTCTCAGTAAAACCTGCCCACAGTGATGGACTGACCTGGACGGGCAATTCAGGCTAAGACGCCTGCGCTCACGACGATGCCGCCAATCGCACCGTCACACGATTTCCGAATACTTACACTCAGTGAGCTGGCTGAAGGGTTTCGGCGGAGAGTGGTGCGGACGCCGTTGGTGATTGATGTGGAGGCTACGCGAGCGGTCGGTGTTTAGCTCCCCTTGCAAGCGGTGCATAGTGAGTACGCCGGACGAGATGTCCAGGAAAACACTGCCGACAGTCACACCAGACGGGGAACCAGCCACGCTCATTGTTACCCGGCAAGGACGAGGCCCCACGGGCGGGTGAGGATTACCTTTTCTGGGGTTTGGGTGACTACGGCGGTGAGCTGCTGGCAGGTCGGGCGCGGGGCGATTACCAGGCGTTCTGCGGTGCCTGGCTGCTGGCGGCCAGCTTGACCGATCCGGGGCGCGGCCAGTACCAGCGGTGTCCGCAGCGGGTGATGTCGTGAGGGGCCCGGAGAGGGAAATTCCGGCTGGGGTGAGCAGCGCAGTGGCCGATCCCACCGGCGTTTGAGCCGTGTCCGGGCTGCGGCGGTTCCAGCGGCGTCAAAGTGATCCCGAGGACCTCATCGAAGGTCCACGCCTGGAGTTGCACCGGGTACGGCACGGATTGGGCGGTCACGGTGGTCAATCCGCGCTCCTACCTAGATCACCTTGCCACAACGGTGGACCTTGCCGGGGCGCGGCTGGCGCTGCGGGAGATCCTCACCCTCGCTGATCAGGCACCCACGCTCACCGACGCGGCTGCGACGACGGCTCGTTCTCCGTGGAACCGGACGGTTCCGTCCTGGGTTTGTTCGACCGCGAAGCACCAACGGGGCAAGATGCCGTGATCTCCGCCATCGTCGACGTCGAGCGTGCCGGCATCGGCGCTCGGGTGCTCCGGGTCCAGGCCGATGACGACTGGCTGACTGCTAGCGAGATCGCGGAGCGGGTCGGCCGCACTCGTCAGAGCGTTGCTCTGCTGGCACACGGCGAGCGTGGTCCCGGAGGCTTCCCGGCCCCCGTCGCCCGCCGGTGTTCATCGAGCCCGCTGTGGAGCTGATCGGAGGTCGAAGCGTGGTTCGAGCGCTATGAGCCTGACGCCGTGCGTCCACATGGGCCAAGGCTCTCACCTGACTTTCTCGCCGAGGTCAATGACCGGCTTGACCTTCGGGAACGTCTTCGACACTCGCCTCACGCCCCATGGCGGCCGAAGCTGAACGAAGCACTGCCACTGGGAGCCTGACGGTGGGCTGGCTTGTCCGGAGGACCGACACACGCTCTCACTGGGCAGCTGTGAAGTACAGCAACACGCGTCCGATCACCGGTGTCGAACCGCTGGGCACTGCACCCCAAGGTCGCCCACCGGAAGTCAGCGGCACGGTGCCGTGGTGACCGACATAGTCTCCGGCCGCTGGTCCCGCGTGGCCGTGAGAACACAAATGCGCAGGTCAGCGGCGTGCACCGAGTGCGAGTAAGCGGTAAGTAGCTCCACCCCAGCTCAGAGGCTCTATCCAGTGATCTTCGTACGGGGCGCTGGATCCCCGTGCGGCAGCGAAGTGCAGCAGCAGGCCACCCACCGAGGCTGTCTCTCAACCGCTTCACGCTGTTAGTCGGCAACGTCTTCGTGCCCGAAGTGGCTGCTCCCCGTGTTCCTGGCACCTTGCTTAGTGCCTGCCCTTCACGTAGGGATTCTTGTCCGAGCCGTCCACGTTACTCCTGTCCCG
This sequence comes from Pseudonocardiaceae bacterium, assembly GCA_050699815.1. GTDB lineage: Bacteria > Actinomycetota > Actinomycetes > Mycobacteriales > Pseudonocardiaceae. The sequence goes on from JBOHFT010000016.1 coordinate 4,998, forward strand.
CACGAAATCTCGAATTGCTTCATCAAATTCCGGAACGCCGCCACGGTTGCAGTCCACGATGATGCCCAGGCGCTGAGCCATGTCCCAAACAGGCAAATCCGGATCAAATACAGAATTTCTGTTACGGGCCGCTTTTACTAAAAGCACAAAGCCGTTGTAATCGTCATTCTCGATCATCTGCAGGCTTCGCAGAAGAGCACCCTTGTCGATCTTCTTGTTCATCACCAGCCACCCTTCAGGTCGGGACGCCCTCTAGTGTGACAGATAGTGACCGATCTGGTCCAGTGTGTACCCACATTCGGATCACAGTGTACGCGTCTGAATCCGGACAGTGACGAAGAGGCGCGAGCGCCGGGGAGCGGGATGCCACGGTCGTGCCGCGCACCTGGCGCTCCGTCGACGAGTTCCCTTCGACGGGTTCGGGGAAGGTCCAGAAGTTCGCCCTCCGAGACTTCCTGGTCGCCGAGCGGCACTTGCCCCAGGGCGTTGCTGAACTCGCCTTTACAGTGCACATTCGGAGCATTTGACCAAGTCGGGGAAAAACCACTCCGGACCATGATGGTGGCGCCCGCGGGCCGGTCTTCCCGAGGCAGCAGCCGACCGTGTATCGGCCATACACCGGGCTGTTCGAGAAGGTCGTCGGGGGCGGCATGAGCGTGCTGTGCGGCGCGGGGTGGGCGGGTCGACGCTGGTCTACGCGGGCGCATGGATCCGCCCGGACAGGGCGGTGTTCAGCCGGCTGCTGCCCAGCGTGGACTACACCGAGCTGGACCGGGTGCACTACCCCAGAGCGGCCCGGATGGCGGGCATCGCGCCGATCCCCGACGACGTGCTGGCGCACCCCAACTACCGGGCTGTACCTGGACCAGGCCAGCCACGCCGGGCTGACCACTGGCGGTTGCCGAACGCGCTGACTGGGATGTGGTGCGGGCCGGGCTGGCCGGCCGCGCGGTGCCCTCGGTGACCGTCTGGAGCATGTCAGTCACCGACGCCGCGCTGGTGGAACGCTGCCTGGACCAGATCGTCGCGGTGGACGTCGGCCCGGTGTGGTGACACCGCATTCCGGGCGGGCCCGGGTGGAATTCTTCATTTCTTAGTTTTCGAGGCTGTCCGGCTCGTCGGTATCGTCGCGGGCCAGGAACGTGGCCAACCGCTCGACGGCGTCCTCGAACTCCGGGTGCTCATCGACGAAGGTGCGCATCCGGGCGGCCAGCCACTCGACGCTGAGCTGTTCATCGCCGCGCCGGTCCTCGAGCTCCTCTATGCCACGGTCGGTGAAGTACACCTCGACTCCTCCTCGCCCGAGGGGCCTGCTCCGATACCGGCCGGTGCAGAGTACGTGGACACGCAGAGTACGTGGACACGCTGTGCACGGGCGCTGGACACACCGTGCACCAGAGCACGACACGCCGGGGGTGGGGGAGTTCAGTTTTGCAGGGCGGCGGTGATGAGTTCGCGCTGCTCGACCTCGTGCACCTTGACCGACCCGGCGGAGGGGGCCGCCATGGCACGCCGGGAGATCCGCCGCAGGGTGCTCAGCCGTTCGGGCATCAGCTCGGGCAGGCTCAGCCCGTAGAACGGCCAGGCGCCCTGGTTGGCGGGTTCCTCCTGCACCCAGCGCACGTCGGTGGCGTTCGGGTAGCGATCCAGCGCCGCTGCCAGCCGCCGCTGGGGTATGGGGTACAGCTGCTCGATGCGCACGATCGCGGTGTCCTCGACGCCACGCTGCTGGCGCGCGGCGTTCAGCTCGTAGCTGATCTTGCCGCTGCACAGCAGCACCCGGCGCACCGCCGAGGGATCGGCGACTGTCGGGTCGTCGAGCACCGAGGTGAACCGCCCCGAGGTGAAAGCCTCCACCGGGCTCACCGCCGCCTTGAGCCGCAGCATCGACTTCGGGGTGAACACCACCAACGGCCGGTGCACCCCGTTCAGTGCGTGTCGGCGCAGCAGGTGGAAGTAGTTTGCCGGGGTGGACGGCTGCGCCACGGTCATCGAGCCCTCGGCGCACAGCTGCAGGAACCGCTCGATGCGCCCAGACGTGTGGTCCGGGCCCTGCCCCTCATGGCCGTGCGGCAGCAGCAGCACGACGTCGGAACGCTGGCCCCACTTGGCTTCACCGGAGGAGACGAATTCATCGATCACCGGCTGCGCGCCGTTGATGAAGTCGCCGAACTGCGCCTCCCAGAGCACCAGTGCGTCCGGGTTGGCCACCGAGTAGCCGTATTCGAAGCCCACCGCCGCGAACTCCGACAGCGCCGAGTCGTAGGCCATGAACTTCGCCTGGCCCTTGGCGAGATGCATCAGCGGCGTGTACTCGGCCCCGGTCTTGCGGTCGATCAGCACAGAGTGCCGTTGCACGAAGGTGCCCCGCCGGGTGTCCTGGCCGGACAGCCGCACCGTCCGGCCGTCCAGGCACACCGAGCCGAAGGCCAGCAGCTCGGCGAAGGCCCAGTCGATCCCACCCTCGCGGGCCATCATCGCCCGCTTCTCCAGCACCGGCTTGACCCTCGGGTGCGGGGTGAAACCTTCGGGCAAGTTGACGTGCGCGTCGGCGATCCGCTCGATGACGCTGCGGTCTACCCCGGTGGACAGCCCGGTGGGCACGATCTGCTCGGCCTCCACCGACTCGCTCGGCGCCGGGGGGCGCCTCTCCAGCTCCCGCACCTCGTTGAACACGTGCTCGAGCTGATGTGCGTAGTCCTTCAGCACGTCCTCGGCCTCCGCCACGGAGATGTCCCCGCGGCCGATGAGTGCCTCGGTGTAGCTCTTGCGGACCGACCGCTTGGTGTCGATGACGTCATACATCTTCGGCTGCGTCATCGATGGGTCGTCGCCCTCGTTATGACCGCGACGTCGGTAGCAGACCATGTCGATCACGACGTCCTTGCGGAAGGCCTGCCGGTAGTCCACCGCCAGCTTGGCCACCCAGACACAGGACTCCGGGTCGTCGCCGTTCACGTGGAATACCGGTGCGCCGATCATCTTCGCGACGTCGGTCGAGTACTCGCTGGACCGCGCGTACTGCGGCGCCGTGGTGAAGCCGACCTGGTTGTTCACGATCACGTGCACGGTGCCGCCGGTGCGGTACCCGCGCAGCAGAGACAGGTTGAGCGTCTCGGCCACCACGCCCTGCCCGGCGAACGCGGCATCCCCGTGCAGCGCCACCGGCAGCACGGTGAAGCCGTCCAGGCCCTTGTTCAGGATGTCCTGCTTGGCTCGCACGATGCCCTCGAGCACCGGGTCCACGGCCTCCAGGTGCGACGGGTTGGAGGTCAGCGTCACCTTCGTCTCGCCGTCGCCGAACATCCGGTAGTACTTGCCCTCGGCACCCAGGTGGTATTTGACGTCACCCGAGCCGTGCGCCTGGCCCGGGTCGGCGTTGCCCTCGAACTCGCGGAAGATCTGCGAGTACGGCTTGCCCACCACGTTGGCCAGCACGTTGAGCCGGCCGCGGTGCGGCATGCCGAGTACCACCTCGTCCAGCCCGTGCTCGGCGGCCTTGTCCAGCACGGTGTCCAGCAGCGGGATGACGGTCTCGGCGCCTTCCAGCGAGAACCGCTTCTGGCCGACGTACTTGGTCTGCAGGAAGGTCTCGAACGACTCCGCGGCGTTGAGCTTGGACAGGATGTACTTCTGCTCGGCGCTGCTGGGCTTGTCGTGCACCCGCTCCACCCGCTCCTGCAACCACTTCCGCTCGTCGGGCTCCAGGACGTGCATGTACTCCACGCCGACGTTGCGGCAGTAGGCGTCGCGCAGCACGCCCAGGACGTTGCGCAGCTGCATGTGCGACTGCCCGGCGAACCCGCCGACGGCGAAGGTCCGGTCCAGGTCCCACAGGGTGAGACCGTGGCGCAGGATGTCGAGATCGGGGTGTTTGCGCTGCCGGTAGTTCAGCGGGTCGGTGTCGGCCATCAGGTGGCCGCGGGTGCGGTAGACGTCGATGAGCTCCAGTACCCGGGCGGTCTTGTCGACCTCGCCCTCGGGGATGTCCTGCACCCAGCGCACCGGCTCGTAGGGCACGCGCAGCGAGGCGAACAGGTCGTCGTAGAAACCGTCCGCGCCGAGCAGCAGCTGGTGCACCCGGCGCAGGAATTCACCGGACTCCGCGCCCTGGATGATCCGGTGGTCGTAGGTGGAAGTCAGCGTGATGATCTTGCTGATAGCCATCTCGGCGAGTGCCTGGTCGCTGGCTCCCTGGAAGGCCGCCGGGTACTCCATCGCACCGACGCCGACGATGGTGCCCTGCCCGGACATCAGCCGGGGTACCGAGTGGTTGGTGCCGATGGTGCCCGGGTTGGTCAGTGAGATCGTGGTGTCGGTGAGGTCCTCGGCCGTGAGCTTGCCCTCGCGGGCCTTGCGGATGACGTCCTCGTAGGCATGCCAGAACTGGGCGAAGGTCATCGCCTCGCAGCCCGTGATCGAGGCGACGACGAGGCTGCGGCCCTTGGCGGTAGGGAGGTCGATCGCCAGGCCGAGGTTGACATGCTCTGGCGCCACGACGGCGGGTTTACCGCGGTCGTCGGTGGTGTAGTGCCGGTTCATCTGCGGGAAGCCGACCACTGCCCGCACCACCGCGTACCCGATGAGGTGCGTGAAGCTGATCTTGCCGCCACGGGTCCGCTTGAGGTGGTTGTTGATCACGATGCGGTTGTCGGCGAGCAGCTTCGCCGGTACCGCGCGGACGCTGGTCGCCGTCGGCAGGGCCAACGAGGTCTCCATGTTCGCCACCACGCGGGCCGCCGCACCGCGCAGCGGGGTGGTGGTGTCGGAATCCAGATCGCCGTGCTGGTCGCCGCGCAAGGCGGTCTGCTCCTTCGCGATGGCACTGTTCGCCCGTGCGTGCCGCTGCGTCGCCTGGTGGGGCGCTGACTGCGGCGTCGGTGGCTGCTTCGGGGTCGGCGCCGCACCGTTGCCGTCGCGCGGTGCGGGCCGGTAGTCGGTGAAGAAGTCGTGCCAGGCAGGGTCCACGGTCGAGGGATTGGCCTGGAACTGCTCGTATATCTCCTCGACGAGCCACTCGTTGGGGCCGAACTGCGCGGAGCGGTCGTGGGGGGTGGAACTGTGGGGGGTGGAACTGCTGCGGGACACTGCGGGACTCGCCTCTCTCCGTTCTGTGCGGGTCTGCTCAGGATCGTGGGGCTGCTCAGGATCACTGACGCCGCTTCCAGGCTAGCCCCCGCTACGGGCAGACTGGTGCGCGGCGACCCGGAACTTTAGGGGGCGATCCTCCGCCCCGCCGGCGAGTTACGCCGCGACGGTGCCGTCCGGCGAGCCTGCGGCCCACAGCCGGGCGTAGTACCCGCCGGCCGCGAGTAGCTCGGGATGACGGCCCTGCTCCACGATCCGCCCGCCGTCGAGCACGATGATCCGGTCTGCCCTGGCCGCGGTGGCCAGCCGATGCGCGATGACGACGGTGGTGCGCCGTGCGGCGAGCCGGTCCGTGGCCGCCAGCACCACCGACTCGGTGGCCGGATCCAGGGCGGCGGTGGCCTCGTCAAGCAGCAGCAGGTCGGGCTCGACCAGCTCGGCGCGGGCCAGCGCGAGCAGCTGCCGCTGCCCGGCCGACAGGCCCTGCCCCCGCTCGCCGACCGGCTGACGGAACCCGTGCGGCAGGGCGGCGATGACCTCCAGCGCGCCGACCCGCCGCGCCGCGGCTTCCACCTCGGCGGGCCGGGCCTGCGGCGCGCCGTAGCCGATGTTGTGCGCGACGTCGCCACGGAACAGGTGTGGTTCCTGCGGCACCACGCCCATCCGCTGATGAAACGCCGCCGGGTCGTAACGCCGCACGTCCACCCCGTCGACCAGCACTGTCCCGCCGACCGGGTCGTAGAACCGGGCCAGCAGCTTGACCAGGGTGGATTTGCCGGCCCCGGTGGCCCCCACCAGTGCCACGATCTCGCCTGGCGCGATCCGCAGCGACACCCCGGCCAGCGCGGGTTGCGCCGTGCCCGGATAGCGGAAGGTGACGTCGCGCAGCTCCACCTCGCCACGCAACCGAGCAGGCACCGGCACCGCGTCGGCACCCGGGGGCGGCACCGTGGTCGGCGTGCCCAGCAGGTCCCGGATGCGCCGCAGCCCGACCACGGCCTGCTGGTAGCTGTCGAAGAACTGGGATAACTGCTGCACCGGTGCGAAGAACAACCCCAGGTAGAGCAGGAAGGCGGTGAGCACGCCGGGGGTGACGGCGTCGGCGGCGACCCGGGAGGCCCCGACGCCGAGCACCGCGGCCTCCGCCAGGTTGGACAGCAGCGCGACGAACGGAAAATAGGTGGCGACGTAGCGCTGGGCGCGCAGCCGAGTGCGCCGGTAGGCATCGCTGCGGGCGGCGAAGTCCCGGGCCGAGCGCCGCTCCCGGGTGAACGCCTGCGTCACCCGCACCCCGGAGACGTTCTCCTGGAGATCGGCGTTGACCTCGCTGATCTGCTCCCGGGCCTGGCCGTAGGCCGCGGACGCCAGCCGCTGGAACACCACGGTGGCCGCGATCAGCACCGGCAGGCCGAGCATCGCCACCACCGCGAGGCCGGCATCGGTGAGCAGCAGCGCGATGGCCACCCCGACCACCGTGAGCACGCTGATCAGCGCGGTGGACAGCCCGGTCTGCAGGAACGTGGACAGCGCATCCACATCGGTGGTCATCCGGGTCATGATCCGGCCGGCCATCTCGCGCTCGAAGTAGTCCAGCCCGAGCCGCTGCAGGTGCGCGAAGCTGCGTACCCGCAGCAGGTAGAGCAGCGTCTCCCCGGCCCGCGCGGTGACCACGGTCTGGGCGGCCACGATGAGCCAGCCGGCGACGACCACCCCGAGCCCGACGGTGACCGCGATGGCGAGCAGCTCCGGCGCGTGGCGGGTGATGGCGTCGACGGCCAGCCCGCCCAGCGCCGGCAGCGCCACAGTCGTCGCCGCGTCGAGCCCGACCAGGATGGCCGCGACGGACAGCCACCCCCGTGCCGGTCTCAGCAACCGCCGGAGCCGGAAGTCCGGGTCGGGTGCTGTCGGGTCGATCCCTGCGACGTTGACCTGGGCGGTCGCCGGGGGCAGCGCGGCTACCGCCGCGAGCAGTCCTGGTGTCGGCTGCACACTGCCCGCCATACTGGCCATTCCGCGCCCCAGGCCGCCCCCCGCGACCCGCCCCAGGCCGCCCGTCGACCCGTCGCCGGAGTCTCTCGCCAACTCGGCCGGCGCGTGGGGAGGCCACAGCTGCGCGGTGATGCCGTCCGGGCCCGGGTGCGGCACGCCTGATCTGACGGCTGCCACATTCTCGATCACCTCGCCGGGGCCGGCGAGCAGCGCCCGGAACAGCGCGCACCGAGCGGTCAGCTCGGCCTCGGTGCCGACGTCGACCACCCGGCCCCCGTCGAGCACCGCGATCCGGTCGGCCAGTGCCAGCGAGCAGCGGCGGTGCGCGATGAGCAGGGTGGTGCGCTGCGCGGTCACCGTGCGCAGCGTGGCGTGGATGGCGGCCTCGGTGGTGGCGTCGACCGCGGAGGTTGCGTCGTCGAGCACCAGGATCCGCGGGTCCGACAGCAACGCCCTGGCCAGCGCGACCCGCTGGCGCTGGCCGCCGGACAGGGTCAGCCCCCGTTCCCCGACCCGGGTGTCGTAGCCCTGCGGCAGCGCGCAGATGAACTCGTGCGCCGCGGCCGCCCGGGCCGCCCGGTGCACCTCCTCGTCGGTGGCGTCCGGGCGCCCGTAGGCGATATTGGCCCGTACCGTGTCGGAGAACAGGAACGCTTCCTCGAACACCATCCCCACCGCCCGGCGCAGCGACGCCAAGCGCAGCTGCCGGACGTCGACGGTGTTGCCGGGTGGGCCTACCCGGATCGCACCCTGTTGCGCGTCGTAGAACCGGGGCAGCAGCAGCGAGACCGTCGACTTGCCCGAGCCGGGCGTGCCCACCAGAGCCAGCGTCTCGCCCGGCGCGACGAGCAGGGACACCCCGTCGAGTACCGGCTCGCTGCGGGTGTAGCCGAAGCGCACCCCATCCAGCTGCACCGCCAGCGGCCCGCCCGGCACCTCGATCGCGTCCGGCGGGTCCCGCACGTCAGGCTGGGAGTCGATCAGCTCGTGGACCCGTTCCACACCCGCCCGGCTCAGCTGCGCGATGACCACCAGGGTCGCGATCATCCGGGCCGGGCCGACCAGCATCGTCAGGTACGCGGCGAAGGCCACGAAGGTGCCCAGGCTGATCGTCGCGTTCATGGCGAGCATGCCGCCCAGCGCGAACACCGCGACCTGGCCCAGCGAGGGAAGCACGGTCAGCGTGGGGGCGAGCGTGGCGGTCAGGCGCGCCGAGCGCATCCGTTCGGCGAACAACCGCCGAGCCAGATCCTCCAGCCGGGCCACCGCCCGGGCCTCCTGGCCGAAACCCTTCACCACCCGAACCCCGGTGACGGTTTCCTCGATATGCTCGGCGATGTCGGCCGCACACTGCTGCGCCGACCAGGTCGCCGGGAACAGTCTTCGCCGGGTCCAGGTGGTGACCAGCCCGGCAGCTGGCACCACCACCAGGGCGATCACCGTGAGCAACGGGGACAGCCAGAACATCGCGGCCAGCGCGACGGCGATGAGCACCAGCATGCCCACCGTCAGCGGCACCAGCGCGAGCAAGCCGTGCACCAGTTGCAGGTCGGAGATGGCCCGGGAGACGACCTGCCCGGTGCGCAGGCTGTCCTGGTTGGCGCCGTCGAGCTTCTGCACCGCGCGGAACACTGCTCGGCGCAGGTCGTGCTGCACGTCAAGGGACAGCCGACCGCCGAGGTACCGGCGCACGAAGGCGGTGCCGAACCGAAGCAGCGCCGCACCGGCCAGCGCGGCGACCAGCCAGCCCAGCTGGGACGTCTGGCCCGCTACCGCGTCGTCCACCGCGACCCTGGTGATCAGCGGGGTGACGGCCTCCGTGGCGACCCCGACTGCTGAGGCGAGCAGCGCCGTCACGGTGAGATAGGGGTGACGCCAGCAGGCCGCCGCAAGCTGACGGATCCAGCCATCTCGGTTCGCCGTGGTCTGCTCGAGCACGACCGTCAGGTTATGCGGCCACCCTGACAGCGGCGCTCACGCTTGCGGATGCCCGTCTCGCCGCAGCCGGGGCATGGCGGCCGTGCGTTCGGCCGCAGTCGACTGGTGAGCCAGCGCATTGCCGGTCTGGGCATCGCCAGTCTGGCTGGGCTTTTCCGCGGCGGTCTGCTCGGCGGCGGAAGCGCCGAGCTGGCGCGGGACCACCAGTACCTGGCGCGGTTGCCGGAAGGGATTAGGCGCCCTGGCCGGCCGCTCGACCGGCTCGGTCCCGTCACCGATGAGGTGCCGGTGCGCGGTCACCCAGACCTCACACGGCCAGCGACGGCGGCGCAGCCAGCCTGAGCAGACCGGGCAGCGACCCGTGGCGTCCGGCTGGTGTTGGACGAGAAGTTCCCGCCATCCTTCGGCGATCGTCTGGATGTGCTTGCGGGCCACCGGTACCGACAGCACCGCACTGGCCCGGGTGGCCATCTCCTCGACCGCCGCCAGGCGCTCCAACACCGCACGCCGCACCCAACGATCCACCTGCCCACCTCCTCGCCGCCCTCCCGACCACCCGGAGGGCGCACCTGTCAGGCTTAACGACCCGGCCCAAACGTCGTCACGCCACAGGCCATTGTTCTACCGGACTTTGCTGGTTTGCTTAAACTCCCCCTGAAGTTCGTAACCCGCACGCTCCCACCACACCCTTCCGGCCCATCCCCAGGGGCCGGCTACGCCCAGGGGCGCCGAGATCGAAGCCGAGGAGAACGCCATGCGCGTCGAGGTGGACCCGAACATCTGCGAGGGCCACGGCCAGTGCAACGCCGTCGCGCCGGAGGTCTACGACCTAGACGACGGCGGGTACTGCCTGATCCGCAACACGGAGGTCCCGCCCGATCTGGAGTCCCAGGCCGAGCAGGGCGCCTCGGCCTGCCCGGTGTATGCCATCACCGTCACCCGCTGACGGGACCCGTGATTGATCACCGGCCGCGGGCATCGACTACTGTGACGTCTCGCCCGTATGTCCTTGTTTCGGTGGCGACGTCCATCGACGGCTATATCGATGATATGGACGATGCCCGGTTGATGTTGTCCAACCAGGAGGACTTCGACCGGGTCGACGAGGTGCGCGCCAGCGTCGATGCCATCCTGGTCGGGGCGAACACGATCCGCCGGGACAACCCCCGGCTGCTCATCCGCTCCGTGGAACGCCAGGAGGAGCGGGTCCGGCGTGGCGTGGCTCCGCACCCCATGAAGGTCACGCTCACCGGTCGCGGCGATCTGGACTCCACAGCAAAGTTCTTCTCCTCTGGCGACAACGAGAAGATCGTCTACACCCGCGATCCCGCAGTCCCGGCACTTCGTGAGGTGCTCGGGGATGTCGCCACCGTGGTGGCAGCTGGAGAGCCGGTCGACCTGGGTGTCGTGCTGGATGACCTCGGGGAGCGCAAGGTCGAGCGCCTGATGGTTGAGGGCGGGGGCACTATCCATACGCAGTTCCTCAGTGCGGGACTGGTGGATGAGATCCACCTTGTGATCGCGCCGTTCTTCGTCGGCGACCGTGATGCGCCCCGGTTCGTGCACCCCGGCCGGTTCCCCCAGAACCCCGAGCATCCGATGACCCTTGCAGAGGCCCGGCAGATCGGGGACGTCGTCCTGCTTCATTATTTGGCTTTCCGTCCAGATCGTGGCCGATGACGGGTGGAAGCTAAGCTCTTCGGCAACGCAAGGCTCCGGTGCGCGCGCACGTGGGGTGGCGGGGGACGGCCTGGGCTGACGAAGGCCCGACCAGTGTCGCGAACTGCGTTGCGCGGTGCGGCCGCCACCATCGACTCGTCCACCATTCCGACTGGCGGATCGAGATGACCGGCGGTATCCCTCAGGGTACGGTCCCAGCGCCAGATGTGATCTTTACGGTGTTTGATGTCACATGCGAAGCGGTAATATCGGTGCGTGACTGCTCCCGACACTGACCTGACCATCGATCAGCTTGCGGCGCGCGCCGGGATGACGGTGCGCAACGTCCGCTCGCATGCCAGCCGCGGGCTGCTGCCGCCGCCGCAGCTGCGGGGCCGGACCGCCTACTACGGCACCGACCACGTCGCCCGGCTGCAGCTCATCGCCGGGCTGCAGCAGCAGGGCTTCTCGCTGGCCGCGATCGAGGCGGTGGTGCAGCACGCCCCGGCCGGGTCGGCCGAGCAGGCGCTCGCCTTCTACCGGGGCATCCTCGCTCCCTGGCAGCCCGAGGACCCGCTGGAGATGTCCTATGCCGAGTTCGCCGAATGGCTGGGTGGCGAGCCGCAGCCCGCGACGCTGGACCGGCTGCATGCCGAGGGGACCCTGGAAACGTTGGGCCGCGACCGGGTGCGGGTCACCAACCCCGCGCTGTTGCGGGCCGGTGCCCAGGCGGTGTGCCTGGGCATGCCGTTCGATGCGGTGACGGCGCTGCGACCGGAGTTGTTGAAGCACGCCCGGGCGATCTCGGAGCTGTTCGTCGGGCTGTTCCGGGACACCGTGTGGCGCGACTATGTCGCGCGCGGGATGCCGCAAGGCGAGCTGTCCGAGGTCCAAGGGATCGTCGGGGCCCTGCAGCCCGTCGCGGCGCAGGCGCTGCTGGCGGCCTTCCGGTCGACTATGTCTGAGGCGGTTGAGGCGTTCGTGCAGGAGGAGTGCGAGAGGCTGGCCGAAGAGGTCGAGCAAAACGGACATTGACCGTGTGACGGCATTTAATGTTACATGGATGCGTGACAACATAGCACCAGATGGTGTTCCATAACGCCATGACATCGATCCAGGGGCTGGTCACCGCCGCCTCCGGGTTGGCCGCGGCCCAGGAGGTGCGGCCCGCCGGTGGCGCCGAGCTATACCAGATCATCATCGTCAGCGCGGCGGCGACCGTGCTCACCGCGGGTCTGCTGCTGCTCGGCTATGGCCACCGCACCGGCCGGATCCCGATCCTGCGGTGGCTGTCCGCTGAGACCGAGCGCTGGTCGTTCAGCGCGGGGCAGCCCGGCTGGGTCGAGCTGCCCTCGACGCTGGGGCTGTTCTCGCTGATCACCGCGGCGCTCGGGCTGTACTGGGACGTCTCGCTGCACATCGCCGACGGCCGGGACCCCGGCCCGCTGGCCAATCCCGCGCACTATCTGATCATGTTCGGGCTGTTCGGCGTCTTCTCCTCCGGTGTGCTGGCCATCGTGCTGCCGGTGGGGGAGCGCCCCGGCCCGGCCGCGGTGCGGATCACCCGCGACTGGTACGCACCGGTCGGCGGGGTGCTGTTAGCCGGCGCGGGATTCTTCGCGCTGCTGGGCTTCCCCCTCGACGACGTCTGGCACCGGCTGTTCGGCCAGGATGTGACCCTGTGGGGCCCCACCCACCTGATGCTGATCGGCGGGGGCGGGCTGTCCGTCGTCGGCCTCGCCGTGCTGGAGCGGGAAGGGCGGCTGGCCCGCGGCTACCAGGAGGTCACGCCGCTGGGCCTGTTCGTCCGGCGTGGCATGATCATGGGTGGCCTGCTCATCGGGCTGTCGGTGTTCCAGGGCGAATGGGATTTCGGCATACCCCAGTTCCGGATGGTGCACCAGCCGTTGCTCATCGCGATGGCCGCCGCCTGCGCCCTGGTCGCCGCGCGGCTGTGGATCGGCCGGGGCGGCGCGCTGTTCGCCGTCGGCTTCTACGTCTACGTGCGCGGCGGCATCGCGCTGATCGTCGGACCGTTCCTGGCGGAGCCCTTCCCCAGCATCCCGTTGTACCTGGCCGAGGCGCTGTGCGTGGAGCTGGCCGCACTGCTGCTGGCCCGCCGCCGACCGCTGGCTATGGGGGTAGTCAGCGGCCTGCTCGTCGGAACCGCGGGCTTCGCCGCCGAGTACGCCTGGACCCAGGTGGCCTTCCGGCTGCCCTGGACACCGGACATCCTGGTCGAGGGCACGCTGATGGCGGTGGCCGGCGGGGTCGCGGGCGGGATCGCCGGGGCGCTGCTGGCGCTGGGCCTGCAGAGCAGGCTGCCCCGCCCCGCCGCCGCCCGGCCGCTGTTCCTCGGGGTCCTCGTCGTGCTCGGGACTGGCGTGGCCAACGGGCTGGTCACCACCATTCCCGACGGCGTGCGCGCCGAGATCACGCTCACCGAGGTGGCCACCCAGGCCCCCTTCCGCACCGCACAGGCCGTCGTCCGGATCACCCCGGCCGCCGCCGTCGACCGGCCGGCCTGGCTGACGATCACCTCCTGGCAGGGCGGCGGCCTGTACGTCAACCACCTGAAACCGGTCGGGGACGGCAGCTACCGGACCACCGAGCCGATGCCGCTATCAGGTGACTGGAAGACCCTCGTGCGGCTGCACGACGGCCGCAGCCGCACCGCGGTGCCGATCTACCTGCCCGCCGACGCGGTGCTGGGTAAGCCGGAAATACCCGCGCCGCCGCAGTTCTCCCGCGATGCGATCAACGAGACGCTGATCCTGCAGCGCGAGCTCAAGGAGGGCGTGCCCAGCTGGCTATGGGCCACCGCGTCGGCGGTGGTGCTGGTGTGCGGGCTGGTGCTGGTGCTGGCGCTGGGCTGGGGCGTGTCCCGGGTTTCCCGGGCATCGCGGCCCGCCCAGCCGGCCGCCGGGTCGCAGTGGCAGCTGGCAGCGGCGCCGTGATGGGTGAGGTGGTGCTGGCCCATCACTCGATCATCGCCGCCGTGCCGTTCCTCGTGCCGATGCTGGTGATCACCCTGATGATGGTGGTGATAGGGGTGCGCGACCGCTGCGGCGGTCGCGACCCGTGAGTGGGAAACACTGTTATAGCGCTCAATACCACTCACGGCCGCCTGCCTGGGTGCAGCTGGGGGCCGGTCACCCCGCAGTGCGGGCATCGTTGCAGCGCGATCCGCTCGGCCGTCGTCGGTGCGGGCTCGGGGCTGGGCTCGCGCAGCAGCGCTACCGCCGCCAGAGCGCCCAGCGCGAGCAGTGCGGCGCTGATCAGCATCGCGGTGCGGAACCCGGAGTCGAAGGAGATCGGATCGGTGTAGCTGGTGCCGCCCAGCCCCGCCGCAACCGGGATGACCGCCACGGCCAGCAGGCTGCCGGTCCGGGCGATCGCGTTGTTCACCCCGGACGCCGTCCCCGCATACCGTGGATCCGCCGACCCCAGCACGGTCGCGGTGAGCGGCGCCACGGTGAGCGAGAGCCCCAGGCCCAGCACCACCACCGCAGGCGCCACGTCGACGAGGTAGGACGCCTCGCGCCCGATCCGCAGGGTCAGCAGGAAACCCGTGGCGGCCAGCAGCGGGCCCATGGCCAGGGGCAGCCGGGGGCCGATCCGCTCGGCGAGCGCGCCGGCCCGGGAGGACAGCAGCAGCATCAGCACGGTGACCGGGAGCAGCGCGGTGCCGGCGGCCAGCGGGGAGAACCCGGCGACGATCTGCAGCTGCTGCACCAGCAGGAAGAAGAACACCCCGAGCCCGGCGTACACCAGCAGCGTGACCGCGTTGACCACGCTGAACCGGCGGTCGGCGAACAGTCCCAGCGGCACCAGCGGGTGCGGTGACCGGCGCTCCACGAACCCGAACCTCACCAGCGCCGCAACCCCACCTGCGCCGATGGCGAGCACCGCGGCGGTGTTGAGGCCGCTGCGGTGCTCTTGGCCAAGGCTGGTCAGCGCGTAGGTCAGGCCGGCCAGCCCGGCCGCGGTGAGCACCGAACCGGCCACGTCCAGCCCCGGCGGGCTGTCGGCGTCGGAGCTTTCGGGCACCTGCCGCAGCGCTACCACCACGATGAACACGGCTACCGGCAGGTTCACCAGGAACACCGCCCGCCAGTTCACCGTCACCAGCCCGCCCCCGGCGAACGGCCCGATCGCGGCGGCCACCCCGCTCAACCCGGACCAGGTGCCCACCGCCTTAGCCCGGTCGGCGGCCACGAACGTCGAGGAAATGATCGCCAGGCTGCCCGGGGTGAGCAGCGCACCGCCGATGCCCTGCAGGGCCCGGGCGGCGACCAGCACCTCCGCGGTGGGCGCCAGCCCGCACAGCAGGGAGGCGACCGCGAACCACACCACCCCGACGATGAACACCCGGCGTCGCCCGAAGCGGTCCCCGAGTGCCCCGGCCAGCAGGATCAGGGCGGCCAGCGTGAGGGTGTAGGCATTGACGATCCACTGCAGCGTCCCGAAATCGGCACCGAAGTCGCGGCCGATCGAGGGCAGCGCGATGTTCACCACCGTCGCGTCGAGCATCGCCATGCCCGACCCGGAGATCGTCGCCAGCAGCACCCACCGCCCGGCAGGCGTGCTCATCCGCACTCCCACTGCGGGTTGATTCGTCACCGTCGTCCTTATTCTCGCGCAGCCGGACCGGCTGCGGTAGGCAGTGAACGGTGACCACATCATTACCTGGGACGTTCACCGTGCGTGAGCACCACTGCGCGCTTATGAGCCGGGGCTGCTTCTGACGTGCATCACGGGGCAGGCAAGGTCGTCGGGCCGCAGCCGGTACACCTCCAGGTGCGTCCCGTGGTACTTGTCGCTCTCGCCGACCCACTCCATCCCGATCCGCCGCGCGGTGGCCGCGGCCCGGGCGTTGTCCGGGGCTACCAGGGCGAACAACTCGACCAGCGAATGCTGGAAGGCCCAGCGCGCCAGCGCCCGGGCCGCCTCGGTGATGTAGCCCTGGCCCCAGTACTCCGGCGCAAGCTGATAGCCGATCTCGACGTCCGCCTCGGGCACCGGCGTCGGCAGCAGGGTGATCCCGCCAACTAGTGTCCCTCCAACCTGGGCCTCCCCGTCGAGCAGGACCAGAGCCCACCGCCCGGTTCCCGGCGCCATATCGCGCTGTTCGGCGGCCCAGCCCTGCAGTACCGCTCGCATGGCAGCCGGGTCGGGAACGAGGTCCAGCTCGTATGCCAGCCAGCGGATGACGTCATTGCGGCCATAGACCTCAGCGCTGCCTCGGCGTCGGCCGCCGACCAGTCCCGCACCAGGAGCCGGTCGGTACGCAGCAGCTCCGCCATGAAGTGACACTACTCCGAATCGATGCCTCCACCGCCGCTCAAGCGGTCGATCCCGATCGGCGGTCGGGTCAGGTGGCTGTCGTGGTGCCGGTGATCTGCACGGCGCCGGTGATCACGTCGCGGGCCAGCGCGGTGAGCGGGCGGTTGTGGTTGCGCGCGTAGCGGCGCAGCACGGTGAAAGCCCGCTCGGGGTCGAAGCCGTAGCGTTCGGCGAGGATGCCCTTGGCTTGTTCGATGAGTACCCGGCTGTTCAACGCAGTCTGCAGCTGCTCGGTCAGGATTTCCTGGTGGCGCAGGGCGCGCTCCGGCAGCAGCCCGATGGTGGCCACATCCACCATTGATCGTGCCACCCGCGCGGTCACTGGATCCGGGCCTGCGGCGGCGTGGAACAGGTTCAACGTGCCGATGATCTCGTCGCGCAACCGCATCGGGATGACGTGCACCCCGCCGAATCCGATGGCGATGCGGAAGCCGGGCTGGGTGGCCGGCGGGGCGTCGCAGTACAAGGCGGTGGGACCGTTGTTGCCGTAATGGGCGGGCCCATCACGCAGCCACGGTTCGACGTCCCGGCGGGGCTGGGAGCTCCCGGTCATGGTCACGGCGTGTCCTCCGGAGATCAACGATACTGGGCAGATCAGACATAACGGCGGCCGGTGGGGCTATCCCACCGCAGCCCGAGCCCGACACAATGGCGATAACACGCCGTCGAACCCCGCGCTACCCGCCCGTGCCCGCAGCGGGCTAAGGCGAGCCTCCGAGAGGACACACCACCATGACCCCAGGTGCAGCCGAACGGCTCGCTCCGGTCATCGAGGACGCCGTCACCGTCGGCGGGGTCCGCAGCCCGTACCTCCACGCCGGGCCGACTGACGCGGGTGAGGCGGTCGTGTTCGTGCACGGCAATCCGGGCCCGGCGGCCGACTGGCGGCGCCTGGTCGCCCGCACCGGCGTGTTTGCCCGCGCGGTCGCGCCCGACATGCCCGGCTATGGCGGCGCCGACAAGCCCGATAGCTTCGACTACACCGTCGGCGGTTACGCCCGCCACCTCGGCGGGATCCTCGGCCAGCTCGGCATCCGCCGTGCCCACCTGGTGCTGCACGATTTCGGCGGCCCGTGGGGCCTGGCCTGGGCGGTCCGCCACCCCGACCGGTTCGCCAGCGTCACCCTGGTCAACGCTGGTGTGCTGCGCGGCTACCGTTGGCACTACGTGGCCCGCATCTGGCGCACCCCGGTGCTCGGTGAGGCTTTGATGCGGATGGTCACCTTGCCGGCGTTCCGGCTGATGCTGCGCCACGGCAACCCTCGCGGGCTGCCCGGTGATGTGGTCGAGCGCATGTGCCGCGACTACCGGGACCCCGACGTCCAGCGCGCCGTGCTGCGGCTCTACCGCGCCACCGAGCCCGGTGCCGGCACAGAGCAGCTGCACCGGCGGTTGCGGTCGCTGGAGCGGCCCGCGCTGGTCGTGTGGGGTGCCCGCGACCCCTACGCGTCCGTGCGCTACGCGCAACGCCAGCGCGAGACGTTCCCGAACGCCGAGGTCGTCGTCCTCGCCGACAGCGGCCATTGGCCGATGATCGACCACCCGGTTGCCGTCGAGCAGGCCGTGCTCCCCTTCCTCGGCGCCCTGACCGGCGGCCCCCCACCCAACGCGTGAGCCCTGCCGCGGGTTATTGCGGGTGGCTGCGGCTCCCGCGGGTTTGGGTACAGCACCTCCGGCTCGGTGGCTGGCACCATTTTATCCAGCGGGATGTTGCGCCAAAATCCGGGCGTGCTGGCTCGGTCATCGCCGCGGTTCCCTAGCGCCAAGGGCGAGGAGGACGTTCGCTGCCGAGATCAGCTCGCGTTCCGGATCGAAGCGCTTGATGAACTGCTCAGGCCTGACCAGACCGATAGATCCGTTGATCAACCTGACGTCGGCAAGTAAGTAACGAGCGTAACGGCGGCGGGCCAGACTGCAATCCCTTGCGCTCCGCATTCATGCCTCCCTAGCCGCGAAGGCACAGCAATCAATCCCGTCAGACGAGTGATACTCGACGTCCTCTCCCACCGACCCACGCCGACAGCGACGGCAAGGAGAGCGGGCGACGCCCGGTAAGTACACCATGCTCACTCCGATCGGGTGAAATCGTGCCGTGTGGGGAGATGCAGCGAAAGCGACTGACCGTGCGCAGGGAATCGCAGACGGTGGCGCGGGTGCAGGCCGGGGACTCCAGCGCGGAGTGGCGCAACCTCGACTCGGCGGTGACCCGGCAGGCGGCAGCGTCCGATCCGACTGGCTCCGCGCGGGTACTCGGGCTTCGGGCCCTGCCCGACACCCTTGCAGGCCGCACCGAGACGGTCGAGCTGTGGCCGTTCTCACAGGGCGAGATCGACGGCCTCCCGGACGGCTTCGTCGATGCCGCGTTCCACCGATGCCGAGGCAGCACTGAACCACCCGAGCACCGTCAGCCGCGGCGAGTACGCCCAGCAGATCGTCCGGCGCAGCTGTGTGCCCTGCTGCGGCTGCTCGCAGCCCGCAACGGGGCAGCTGCTGGTCGGCAACACACTGAGCAACGATCTTCATATTTATGGCTTCGCGGGCTTGATTATGATGTTGGGATTCTCGCACTGGTGGCTCTGACCTGGGGCGTGTCCGGTCGACGGGCGGACCCAGCGGATGGCGCGGTGGCGTTTGCTCCTGATGGGCGCACCCTGGCCACCGCCAGCGGCGACCGGACGGTGCGCCTGTGGGACCTCACCACGCCCGCTCAGCCCCGTCTGCTGGGCACGGGGTTCGGTTGTCGACGTGCCGGCCGACGCAGGCCACGCGGTAGATCAGCACTCCGCGATGCCCTGCCGGTGGTCCTGGGGCTGCACATCCTCACCTCCTGTTATCCTCCCTCGCCGATGAAGGTCTCAGCGGTGCTCAAGTTGATCGAAGGCGACGGCTGGCAACTCGCCCGAACCCGCGGATCGCACCCGTCAATACCAGCACCCGTCAATACCAGCACCCGACGCCAGGCCTGGTGACGGTCCCAGGGAAGCCGAGTGACGAGCTGCACCCGAAGACATCGAGCAGCATCGTGAAGCAGGCCGGGCTCAGGAACGACACTGGCAGAACCGGTGAGGCTTCGGAGAGAGGGAAAACATGATCAGCTATCTGATCATCATCGAAGGTGACGGTTCGACCAACTACTCGGCCTACTGCCCCGACCTCCCAGGCGTCGCGGCGACCGGTGACAGCATCGACGAGTGTGCAGCTGAGATGCGCGACGCGATCGCCTTCCACATCGAGGGCCTGCACGACGCCGGCGAGCCCGTGCCACCATCGACCAGCCGAGGGCGAACGGTCGAAGTCGCCGCCTGATGCCCGCGGGAGCGGTGCGGGGCCAGCCGCCGACCATCCCAGGGGCCGGGGCAAACACCGGTGTTGCGAGGACTCCCTGAACCCAAGTCCTTCCCCATGTCGGTCTCGTCGAGTTCACGGGGCGCGGCACCGGCACACGCCCGACTATCGCCCTGGAGCCGACTCACACCCCACAGTTGACTCGATCATGACGGCCGTGCCGTCTAAGCCAGGCAGCTCTGCGTCGAGCTTGCTCGCCAGCATGTCGCCCAGGGTTGGCAGGATGTAGAGGCGGATCAGATCGTCGTACCGCTCGCGAGTGGTGTCCTCCAGCTCGGCGACGTCTAGCCTGTGCCGCGGTGGCACTCGGGCGGCTGGCCGGCGCGATCCTGCGCGGCACCCCGTCGCTGCTGATCCGCAACACACGAAAGGACCTGCCCAACGCCACCGCCAGCGGGCCGGGGTGGGCCGACTAGAATTCGAGGGGACACCCTAGGCGAGGAGATACCCGTGGCTGAGATGTCCGTCGAGCTGGTCGCGGTGGAGCGCCAGGTGTGGTCCGGTCCCGCGACCTCGGTGTTCGCTGAGACCACCGAGGGTGAGCTGGGTATCCTGCCCGGGCATACGCCCCTGCTCGGCGAACTCGTCGAGGGCGGGATCGTCAAGGTCACCACCACCGACGGCGAGACCGTGACGGCGGCCGTCTTCGGTGGCTTCTTGTCGGTCACCGGTGCGAAGGTGAGCGTGCTGGCCGAGGCCGCCGAGCTCGCCGACGAGATCGACGCGCAGGCCGCTCGGGACGCTGTGGCGCAGGCCGGCACCGGCCCGGACGCCGAGTCCATCCGGGCCAAAGCCACCGCCCGGCTCAAAGCTGTCGGTCAGGCGGTCTGAGGATCCGTCCGGGCGCCGGAGCGGACCGTGATGGGGATCGGAGAGATCGCCGGGTTGGTCCTGCTAGGCGGCGCGCTGACCATCGCTGCGCAGGCGGTTCGACGTCTCTGGCTGGTCCGCGAAGGGGGGATCGACGTCGCGCTGCGGTCGCGCCCGAATGACGCAGGCCGCGGCTGGCACCAGGGGGTGGGCCGATACCAGGGCGACGCTTTCGCCTGGTTCAGGTCCTCGAGCCTGCGGTCGGGTCCTGATCGGGTGCTCGGCCGGGACCAGCTGGAGATCGTGGGGCGTCGCGGTCCGACCCTGCCGGAGAGCCACACGATGCCCAGTGGGTCGGTCGTCCTGCGCTGCCGCACCGACGTCGACGAGCTGGAACTCGCCATGCCGGAGGACACTCTCACCGGATTCCTGTCCTGGCTGGAATCCGCCCCACCCAGCACCAACCTGTGGGCATCCTGAGCGCGGTCAGTCTTCTTCCTTGGGGGACGTTGCGGGGGACGTTGCGGGGGACGTTGCGGGGGACGTTGCGGGGGACGTTGCGGGGGACGTTGCGGGGGACGTTGCGCCGGGCTTCCACAACACGTCGCCGTCCGGGTTGGCGGCCCGGCTCAGGATGAACAGCAGGTCCGATAGCCGGTTGAGGTAGCGCGCGGTCAGTGCGTTGGTGCGCTCCGCGTCGACCTCCAGCAGCGCCCACGCGCTCCGCTCGGCCCGCCGGGTGACCACCCGAGCGGTATGCAGTAACGCCGCGCCAGGGGTGCCGCCGGGCAGGATGAACGAGGCCAGCTTCGGCAACGGGGCGTTGAATTCGTCACACCATCCTTCCAGCCGGGTCACATAGCTCTCGTTGATCCGCAGTGGCGGGTACTTGGGATCGTCAATGATGGGGTTGCACAGGTCAGCGCCCACGTCGAACAGGTCGTTCTGCACCTGCCGCAGCACCGGGACCAGGCTTTGCGGCAGCGACCCCAGCGCGAGCGCTACGCCGAGTGCGCAGTTGGCCTCGTCCACGTCGGCGTAGGCAGCCAGCCGCGGGTCGGTCTTGGGCACCCGGGTGAAGTCACCGAGAGCGCTCGTTCCGTCGTCGCCGGTGCGGGTGTAGATCCTGGTGAGGTGCACGGCCATGGGGTGCACGCTACCCGTGACCCCCCAACGCGATATGGAGACTTATCGCGGCTGGTGGACCCGTCAGGGCTGCGATAAGTCTCCATATCGCGGCTGGGCTAAGGGGAGGTCGCCGGTGGCGTAGCGGTAGCGGATGAGTTTCTTGTCGAACTTGCCCACTGAGGTCTTGGGTATCTCGTCGAGGAATGACCAGCGCTCGGGCAGCTGCCAGGCCGGTACCACGGCACCAAGGTGATCCCGTAGCTCCGCTGTGCTGACCTGCTCGCCGTGGGCGATGACCACGGTGGCCAGCGGCCGCTCCAGCCACTTCTCATCCGGGACGGCGACCACGGCTGCCTCCCTCACCTTCGGGTGGCTCATCAGCGCGTTCTCCAGCGCCACCGAGGAGATCCACTCGCCCCCAGACTTGATCACGTCCTTGGCGCGGTCGCTGATGGTGATGAAGCCCAGCTCGTCGATGGTGCCGACGTCGCCGGTACGCAGCCAGCCGTCGTGGAACCTAGCCGGGTCGGCATCCCCGTAGTACCGCGCGGTGACCCACGGGCCGCGGACCTGGATCTCGCCGACGGCCTGGCCGTCGCTGGGCAGCACGACGTCGCCGTCGCCGACGACGCGACCCTCGACACCAGCGACAAGCCGCCCAGCGCCGGCCCGGTAGCGCCAGTACTCGTCGCCCTGCGCGCCGACCGGCGGGGTGGCTACTGAGCCGACCGGGGAGATCTCGGTCATCCCCCATGCCTGCCTGACCTCCACACCTAGCTCATCGGAAAACGCCTTCATCAGCGCCAGCGGCACGGCAGAGCCGCCGCAGAACACCCGGCGGATCGAGGACACGTCACCGCCGTGCTCGCGCAGGTAGCGCAGCACGTCGCCCCAGATCGTCGGCACTGCGCCGGAGATCGTGGGTCGCTGTGCCTCGATGAGCCTGACCAGCGGCTCGGCCGCCAGGAAGCGGTCAGGCATGATCAGGCTGGCGCCGACCATCAGCGCGGCGTAGGGCAGGCCCCAGGCGTTGGCGTGGAACATCGGCACCACCGGCAGGATCCGGTCGGCCGGGGTCAGGCTCACGACCTCACCGGTGCAGATGCACATCGAGTGCAGGTAGGCCGAGCGGTGGCTGTAGGCCACGCCCTTGGGATCGCCCGTGGTGCCGCTCGTGTAGCACATCGCGGCCGCGGAGCGCTCGTCGATGTCGGTCGGCCAGTCGAAGTGCCCGGGCTGCGCGGCCAGCAGCTCGTGGTAGGAGTGCACCTCCTGGTCGGCGCCGTCCAGGGTGGCGGTGCCGGCCGGGCCGACGACCATGACGTGGCGCACGGTCTTCATCGCCGGCAGCGCCCGGGCCAGCAGCGGCACCAGCGAGCCGTCCACGATCACCACGTCGTCCTGCGCGTGGTTGGCGATCCAGGCCACCTGGTCCGGTGCCAGTCGCAGGTTGAGGGTGTGCAGCACCGCGCCCATCGAGGGGATGGCGAGGTATGCCTCCAGATGCTCCTGGTTGTTCCACTGGAAGGTGGCCACCCGCTGGTCGCCGGTGACGCCGAGCTCGCGCAGCGCCCCGGCCAGCTGCGCTGCGCGGCGGCCCATTTCAGCGTAGCTCGCGCGCCGCGCGCCGTCGCCGGTCCAGGTGACGACCTCGCTGTCCCCGTGCACGGTGGTGCCGTGGCGCATGATCATGCCGACGGTGAGCGGGACGTCCATCATCGTGCTGTCCACCGCGGTGCCCCTTCCTGCTATCTGTTACTGGCCAGTAGTATCAACGAGGCTACCGCGGCCGGAGGTGCTCAATGCCTTACCCCAGCGATCGTGAGCGGGACCGGCCGTGGGTGATGCGGACCTACGCCGGGCATTCGTCGGCGCAGAAATCCAATGCGCTGTACCGGCGCAATCTCGCCAAGGGCCAGACGGGGCTGTCGGTGGCCTTCGACCTGCCCACCCAGACCGGCTACGACCCCGACCACGAGCTGGCCCGCGGTGAGGTCGGCAAGGTCGGCGTGCCGATCAGCCACCTCGGTGACATGCGCACGCTGTTCGACGGCATCCCGATGGCGCAGGCCAACACCTCGATGACGATCAATGCGACTGCCATGTGGCTGCTGGCGCTGTACGCGTCGGTCGCCGGCGAGCGCGGGGCGGACCTGGCGCAGCTGTCCGGCACCACGCAGAACGACATCATCAAGGAGTACCTGTCCCGGGGCACCTACGTCTTCCCGCCGCGGCCGAGCCTGCGGTTGATCACCGACACGGTGGCCTACACGGTCAACCACATCCCGAAGTGGAACCCGATCAACATCTGCAGCTACCACCTGCAGGAGGCCGGCGCGACGCCGGTGCAGGAGGTCGCCTACGCCCTGTGCACCGCGATCGCGGTGCTGGACTCGGTGCGCGACTGCGGGCAGGTGGCGCCGGAGAACTTCGCTGCTGTCGTCGGGCGGATGTCGTTTTTCGTCAACGCCGGGGTGCGTTTCGTGGAGGAAATGTGCAAGCTGCGCGCTTTCGGGCGGCTGTGGGACGAGACCTGCCGGGACCGCTACGGTGTGGCGGACCCCAAGCTGCGCCGTTTCCGGTACGGCGTGCAGGTCAACTCGCTGGGACTCACCGAGTCACAGCCGGAGAACAACGTGCAGCGCATTGTGCTGGAGATGCTTGCGGTGACGCTGTCCCGCGACGCCCGGGCCCGCGCGGTGCAGCTGCCGGCCTGGAACGAGGCGCTGGGCCTGCCCCGGCCCTGGGACCAGCAGTGGGCGCTGCGGATGCAGCAGGTGCTGGCCTATGAGACCGACCTGCTGGACTACGAGGATCTGTTCGAGGGCTCCCGGGTGGTCGAGGCCCGGGTCGCCGAGATCGCCGCTGGGGCCCGGGCCGAGATCGACCGGGTGCAGGGCATGGGCGGGGCCATCGCCGCCGTCGAGTCCGGATACATGAAGTCGCAGCTGGTGTCCTCGCTGGCGGCGCGGCGCCGGCGGGTCGAGGACGGCGAGGACGTGGTCGTCGGGGTCAACCGGTTCACCGAGACCGATCCCAGCCCCCTGCAAGCCGGCGGCGCCGGGGCCATCGAGACCATCGACCCGGCCACCGAGACGCAGCTGATCGGGGCGATCCGGGCCTGGCGGGCCAGCCGGGATCAGGCCGCCGTGGACCAGGCGCTGCGCGGGTTGGTCGAGGCCGCCAAAACCGACGTCAACCTGGTGGCGCCGTCGATGGCGTGCGCTCGGGTGGGTGTCACGACGGGGGAGTGGGCCGGGGCGCTGCGCGCGGTGTTCGGTGAGTACCGGGCGCCGACCGGGATCGCCGGGGCACGTGCGGCGGGTGTGGCTGGTGAGGCGATCGCGCGGGTCCGAGACCGGGTGCGCTGCGTGGGCGAGGAGCTGGGCGGGCGACTGCGGATATTGGTCGGCAAGCCCGGCCTGGACGGGCACTCCAACGGTGCTGAGCAGGTGGCGGTCCGGGCCCGGGACGTCGGCTTCGAGGTGATCTACCAGGGCATCCGGCTCACCCCGGCGCAGATCGTGGCGGCCGCGGTGGCCGAGGACGTGCACGTGGTGGGGCTGTCGGTACTGTCCGGTTCGCACCTGGAGGTGGTGCCTGCGGTGGTCGAAGGGTTGCGCGCGGCGGGTGCCGCGGACGTGCCGGTGGTGGTCGGCGGGATCATCCCGCCCGAGGACGCCGAGGTGCTGATCGCTTGTGGAGTGGCGAAGGTGTTCACCCCGAAGGACTTCGAGCTCACCGGCATCATGGACCAGATCGTGGACCTGATCCGCCCCCGCGGCGAAAGTCAGGGCCGGTAGACATCCGCTCGGTGACCGATCTGTACCACGCTGATCACCACCACCACATCGTCGATCTGGTAGATGATCCGGTACACGCCGACCCGAGCCGTGTGCCGCTTGGCCGGATCGTCACGGAGTGGTGCGTACCGACAGCTCGTAGGGGAGTTCGAATCCTCCCCCTGTCCATCCTTGATGTCTCCGTGGCCATGGCGTCCCGCGGGCGGGTCCGGATCCGGTGGTGGTGGAAGCTCACGCGGTGCTGGACGGCCGAATCGCTGGTAACGACGAAGCCACCAAATGCCAAGTAACGGAGGCTGTGCGGGTGGAGTCTGTTGGTGGTGGTTAGGCCGGCACGGTGAGGTCGTCGAGCTTGTTGTTGGGGTGATCAAGCCAGTAGTCGCGGGTTCTCGCGGTGGTGGCGGTGAGGCCGAAACGATCGCGGGTCGGCCGGCCGAGCTGGTTCCACAGTGCGGTGGCGTGTTCGATGATGGTCCAGATGCGGCGTGGGCCGCCCTGGGTGATGAGGGTCTGGCCGTGGCGAGGTTGGGCCTGGGCCCAGGAGCCGTCTTCGGCCGACAGGTGCAGTGTGTCGGCGCCGTCGTGGTGGCTGCGCCAGAGGTGTTGCAGGGTGGGGTCGGTGAGCTGGAGCACAAAGCGCAGGTCGGCGCTGTCGAGGACCTGCGGGTCCAGTGTGGTGGCGTGCTGGTCTGCGCCATCGTGGTCGATGACTGTGGTGAATTCACCGCCGTCGCGGAGCGGGTTGGCGGGGTGGGTGCGCAGCCACATGAAGTGCCCGGGGACGCTGGAGAAGTGGCCGGTGACGGTGTCGGGATGGGTTTTGCGCAGGACTGCGAGGGAGCTGGCCAGGTCGCCGCGGAGGTCGGTGACGATGATGGCGGACGGGGCGAGTTGGTCGATCCAGGCTGGTGGGATGGCGGGCACGGCGCAGCTGGCGATGATCCGGTCGTAGGGGGCGTTGTCGATGGCCCCGTGGGCACCGTCTCCGGCGAGCAGGGTGGGGTGGTAGCCGAGCGTGGCGAGCCGCTGGCGGGCGTCCTGGACGAGATCGGGATCGATGTCGACGCTGGTGACCCGGGTGTCGCCGAGGCGGTGGCAGAGCAGGGCGGCGTTGTAACCGGTGCCGGTGCCGATCTCCAACACGGTGTGTCCGGTGTGGATGTTCAGCGTGTGGAGCATGTGGGCCATGAGGCTGGGTTTGGTGGAGGAGCTGGTGGCCCACCTCAGGTCGGTGCCGGGCACGGGCGCGTACTGGGTGGTCAGTGACTGGTCGGAGTAGACCGCCTGCAGCCACGGGGCCTGTGTCACCGGGTCATCACCGTCGAGCAGGGTGGCGGGGTCGCGCCAGAACCGGGGCACGAAGAGGTGCCGTGGAATCGTCTGGAACGCCTGTCGCCACTGGTTGTCACTCAGCTGACCGGACGCGGCCAGGTGGTCGGCCAGGGCGCGGGCCTTGTCTTTCCAGTCGGTCATCTGGTGGCTCCCGCGGCGAGGAGCTCGGCGAGCGCGACGCTGATGCCGATGCCGATGCTGGTCTGGTGTTCCAGCCACAGCCATTGAGCGCCGGGATTGCATTCGTAGGCGAGCCATTGTCCGTCGCCGGTGATGCCGAAATCGAATGCGCCGAACGACAACCCGAACAGGTCCAGGTAACGGACCATCGCCGCGGTGACCTCAGCCGGAGGTTCAATTGGTGAATAGCGCAGCGCCCCGTAGTCGGCCCGCCAGTCGACGCGCGCGGCCGGGGAGTCGGCGTGGATGGCCACGCCATAGGGTCGGCGGCCGACCATGGTGACGCGAGCTTCCCACGCTTTGTCCACCCACGATTGCAGGAAATGCGCGGTGGCGGCGAAAGCATCGGGATCGATGTCGTCGACCGCGACGCGAGTGGTGTAGGTGATCAGCGGCGCACCGGATTCATCACCCAGGACAAGTGACGACAAGCTCTTGCAGACCACCGGGCCGGGGACGGCCTCGGCGAAGACCACTGCGGCGGCGTGGTCGTTGCCGATCAGGGTGGCCGGCATCGTTAACCCGGCCTGCGCGGCGACGGCCTGCTGCAGGGGTTTGTACTCGGCCCGCGCTGCGGTGTGCGGATGGTTCACATACAAGCAATCCAATGCCGAGAGCACCCCGCCCAAGCCCATGCGTGCCTCGACCGCCCCGTAGACGCGGTCGGCTTCCGACATGCCGCCAGGGAAGGTGAACCTAGTGGGCCGCCGGTAGTACATCGAGCGAACCTGCTCAAGCTCCACTGTCACGTGATCGGTGCACAGCTGACCCGTCCAGCCTTTCCCGAGGTTGGTGGCAGACAGACGCATCCTGGCCGGAAAGTCCCCGGTGTCCATGCGCGCCACCCGCACCGGATGCGCCGCCAGGGCGGTGATCACCGCATCGGCGGTGGGATCATCTGGGCCGGTCAGCACCAGTACGGTGGCGCCGGTGGGCATCGCGCCTGCCCGTCTCAGGTGTCGGTGTGCACGATGGACACGGTGTCAGGGACCACTTCGCCGTCCCTGGACTCCTCGGTCGCCTTCTCCTGAGTCCACCTGGTGGCGGTGGTGTCGTGTTTGCCGCATTCGATCGGCGCGACCCCCAGCGTGGCCGAGTACGGCCGCAGCGGGCCGGGGATGTTGGCCATCGGCCGGTACCCGCCGCCGTGCTCGGCCAGCGGCCACAGACCTGAGGTGGGGAACAATGGATCGGGTCCGAGCGGGCCCGCCTGCCGTGTGTTCATCGTCCTCCTTACGGCGGCACGGATGCGCGGGCACCAAGACCACCCGGCCGTTCGCCACTGACCGTAGCTGCACGACGACGCCAGCGAAAGTGCCGAGTTGCCTCTGGTGTCGGCACTTCGTCGACAAGCTCACGGTGGTCTGCGCCATCGGCGTGGCGCCCACCCCGTTCGCGGAGGTAACGCCGAAGGTGGTCACCGCCTGGCGGGCCCGCGCCGCGGTGGAGCTCCCCAGTCCCAGGGCGTTCAGCAAAGTCGTGAGACGCCACCGCAGGTGAGCCGTGGGGCCGGTCTGAGGGTGATTCTTGACAAGACTGGTATCAACCAGGGAAGGTGCGTGCTCTAACTCGGTGAATGTCAGCGGGGACGACTGAAGGGGTGTGCCTCAGATGGATCAGCACGTGCGAGAACGACGGAACAGATGGCCACACAGCGTCGGCGTTGGCGGTTACCGTATTTGCGTCGCAAGGGGCCATGCGACGGCGGTGCGGCGGCCCCACACCGCACGGGTGGAGTTCTAGATGATGTCCCCACCGCCCGGGCGTCCGCAGGCCCGCGTTCTCGCCCTGATCTCTGACTTGCTCCGGCGCCCAGCCCGCACCGATCGTCGTCTCCCGCTGATCTGGTTGAGCGGCCGCGACGGCGGCACCCGTGTTCTTGGTGCGCTGGTGGAGCGATTGAAGCGACCAGCCCGGTATCGGGTACCGCATGCTCACGTAGACCTGACGGTGGAGGACGCGCCTCAGGATATTCGGCAGCTGCTGCGCGAGCTCTGCGTGCAGTTGTCCGTACCGCGGTTCGGTGGCGAACGATTGTCGTTTAGGCACTACGAGCTGGTCGACTGGCTGATGGAACGGGATCTTTCCGGGGAGGCGCCCGGCGACCGCGCCAGAGCGGTTATCGCGCTTCTTCGCGGCCGCCATCGACCGTTTCGGCGTCACAGCGAAAGCCCCGATAGCACCACGCTCGACCTGGGGCCACGTTACCGGCTGCTGGCCTGGTTGATTCGGCGAGCGATTCCGGAGGTGCTTTTCCGTGCTGCGGTATCGGGCAGGATTCCCGGTTTCGGGCGCCGATACCGGTGGTTCATGCGACAGCAGTACCTGGCGCCACTGCAGTCGGTGAGCTTCCCCGGCTTCGCCGAGCGGCTCACTGTGGGTGTTCGGCAACCTGAGGATATCGACCAGGTTGACAAGTTGCTGGTGCACTCATTTCTGGAAGATCTCCGGCGAGCGTATGCCCGCCGATCTGGGCGGCTCGAGGGCTGGCGACGGACCGCGTACCCGGTGGCGTTGATCGATAACGCCGCGGAAGGCTCTGCGGGGTATCGGTTGATGCAGCTCGTCAATGACGTGCGCAACGAGACCGGGCAAAGTGACCCGCTGCTGGTGGTGTGCACCAGTGACCAGGTGCCGCAAGCGCCGGCCACGGAGAACGCCGCAGAATCCGATTCGGGCAGGCCCCCCCATGGCGATCCCGCTTACGCTGATGAGGACTACCGCAGGTGGGCGAGGAAACTGCCGGGGAGCCGCCGCGCCCGTGTCGACACGGCCTGGTACCTGCCGATTTCGGTGACCGGCTCCGAAGACCCAGATCAGGACCCCAGGAAACCGATCGGCGCCGCGGCGCCGCCGTGGTTCGCCCGGCGAAGCGTCGTGGCAGCCGTCATCGTCGTGCTCGCCCTCCCGGTAGCCGGATGGGTCGGGTGGGAGCAGGCCGGTGTGCCGGGGTGCCCCCACATCCCGTTCCGCGGGCAAGTCGAGGTTCGCAGCATTGGCGGACAATGCATCGGCTACAGCGACAGCAGCTACTTCCGGTTCAACGACGAGCCAGGCCAGGAGAGGCTGCGCCACGTCCAGGACACGATATTCGAGCAGAACAGGACAGTGCGCGATCTCTGGGAGAAGGGCAACCGGACCCGCCCGTATATCACGATTGTCTATCTTGCCTCGTTTACCGGCCGGCCGGCCGCCGCGAACGAAGAGGCATACACTGCTGAACGCGAGGAGCTGGAGGGCCTCGTGGTCGCGCAGTACGACGGTATTCAGAAATCAGCGAGTTCGTCTGAAGTTCCGTTGTTGAATATCGTGATCGCCAATGGTGGCTTTCAGGTAGAGTATGTTAGCGAGGCTGTTGACATGATCGCCGCCTTGACTGCAAGAGATCCCAAAGTAGTGGGTGTGGTCGGCATGGCCGAAAGCCGTACGAGTGTTGCGGAGGCGCTGAAGAAACTCAATGAGATTGGACTTCCGCTCATTGGGCCAATCACGAGTGCAGATGACTTCTACAAGAACTCGCGACTCTATCTTCAGGTTTCTGCGCCGAACAGGGACCAGGCGAGGATGATCGGTGAGTACTCCAAGCAGGTGCTGAAAGTGTCCGACGCGCGACTCTACTGGACGGTTGGCACGCGATCCAACTTTGATCAAGACCCTTATGTGAAAACACTTGTCAACGATCTGGTGGGACTGCTCCCGAGGGACTTTGACATCAAGGTTGAGAATAGGGGGAGATTTGACGGCTCGCTGAGTCGTGATGTGTGCGGTTATCAAGGAATGCTGATCTTCGCAGGCCGATGGACTGATTTCCCGAGCTTCTTGAATGCGCTCGATGCCGAGTGTGGCTCCAATCCGCCTGTGCATGTGATAGCGGACGACTCTGTAGAGCGTTACATGGACAACCCGACCCTGCGCAGGAGTGCACCTGGCACCATGCCGGTGACTTATGTGTCAAAGTCGGCGCTTGGCTCCTGTGGGTACCTCCGGGTCGCCCAGGCTGCCGGTAATGATTCGGTACGCGATAAATTCCTCCGGTTGATTCAGCAGCCAGGGCTGCTCCAACCGCCGCGCTGCGGGCCAGGCAGCGAGCCGGCCGGCAACCGGAGCGCGCTAACATACGATGCGGCCATGATCATACTCCGCGCCGTCGAGAGTCTGGGCCAAGAACTTCGCCGTGACTCCCCGCAGGAGTGGGATCCGCGCTCGATCCTTCCCATCGCAGTGCACACGAAGATAGTCGAGCGCATTCGCGAAAGCCCCTTCGAGGGGGTGTCTGGAATGATCAAATTCGACGGCGATTCGGGCGAGCCGACCGATAAACGGATCTCCCTGCTGCACGTGGAGAAAATCCCGGACGCTCGACCCGTCGAGGTCTTCCATTGCGGCCGCGCCCATCCCCACGACGATCCGACATGCCGGCAACCCACCACCGCCGACCGCAATCCGAGATGAAGCGCTTCGCCTGCGCAAGCATGCCGTGCCCGAGCCCCCGACCCAGGGTGCGGCCAGCCTCGCTGGGTTACCGTCGGGGCATGGGCTTTGCTGCGCTGAAGGTCGAGCGGGACGGGGACACCGTCCGGATCACCATGAACCGGCCACAGCGGCGCAATGCGCTGTCCGCCGACCACCTCGAAGAGCTGCGCGAGGCGTTCACCGACGCGGGCCGGTCCGACGCCACCGGCATCGTGCTCGGCGCCGAGGGCACGGTGTTCTCGGCGGGCCACGACCTGGCCGATGTGGCGTCGCGTGACCTCGCTGGGGTGGCGGAGTTGCTGGCGCTGTGCACCGAGGTGATGCGCACCATCCAGTCGGTTCCGCAGGTCGTCGTCGCCCGGGTGCACGCGCTGGCCACTGCGGCGGGCTGCCAGCTGGTGGCCTCCTGCGATCTCGCGGTGGCGGCTGAGTCGGCGGGTTTCGCGCTGCCCGGCGGCAAGGGCGGCTGGTTCTGCCACACGCCCGCGGTGCCGGTGGCCCGGTCGGTCGGGCGCAAGCGCCTGATGGAGATGGCGCTGACCGGCGACGTGGTGGACGCCCGCACCGCCGCGGACTGGGGGCTGGTCAACCGCGCCGTCCCGGACGCCGAGCTGGACACCGCGGTGAACGACCTGCTCGCCCGCGCCACCCGCGGCAGCCGGACCAGCAAGGCGCTGGGCAAGCAGACCCTCTACGCGCAGCTGGACCGTCCCGAGGCGGACGCCTACGCCGTCGCGCTCGAGATGATGGCCTCGGCCTCGCAGCTCGCCGGTGCCAAGGAGGGCATGGCCGCGTTCCTGGAGAAGCGCCGGCCGGTCTGGCCGGACTGAGCTGCGCCGGTGCCCTACGCTGGTGCACCGTGCGCCTCGTGATCGCCCAGTGCCAGGTCGACTATGTCGGCCGGCTGACCGCTCATTTGCCGATGGCGCAACGGCTGTTGATGGTGAAGGCCGATGGGTCGGTCCTTGTGCATTCGGATGGCGGCTCCTACAAGCCGCTCAATTGGATGTCGCCGCCCTGCTGGCTTATCGAAAAACCCGGCATGTGGATAGTCGAGAACAAAACCGGAGAGAAACTCATCATCAGTCTTGATGAGGTGCTGCACGAGTCCAAGCATGAACTCGGTGTTGATCCAGGTCTTGTCAAGGATGGCGTCGAAGCCCACTTGCAGGAACTGCTCGCTGAACACGTGACCACTCTCGGCGAGGGATGGAAGTTGGTTCGGCGTGAGTTTCCGACGGCTATTGGGCCTGTCGACTTGATGTGTCGTGACGCCTCCGGGGTTTCGGTCGCGGTGGAAATCAAGCGGCGCGGAGAAATTGACGGTACAAAAGATACCGAACCCGCCGGTACGGCGCAGCTCCCCCGACACTGGGCTGTGGAGGTCAAGCGCAAGGCGACGATCGACGCTGTGGAGCAGCTCAGCCGGTACGTGGAGCTGCTGAACCGTGATTCACTCCTAGCCCCCGTTGGGGGCGTTCTCGCAGCTCAGAGCATCGTGCCACAAGCTCGTGTCCTTGCCGAAGATCGTGGGTTCCGGTGCGTGGTGCTTGACTACGACGCACTACGCGGGATGCCCAGCGACACCATGACGTTGTTCTAGCGCACCGCACTTCTCCGATCTGATCTTCGCTTCGGATGCTCCGGTAAGCCGCTCGTGGGCCTGCCGTTGACCTCTGCGCCCCTGCTCGCCATGATGGTGAAGCAAGTTTCTGCAACTTGGAGCAAGGAAGATCACGGCTGAACTCAACCTGCGGCAGCCGCACGAGATCGAGCTGTACAGCAGCACCTTTGAGAAGCTGACTGCCGTCGCCAGCTACGCCGTTGTTCCGCAAGACCAGTTGCGCGGTCAGCTACGCGCATGGCCTGCCCGACTACAACGGCCACGTCGGTATCCGTGAACTCTGTGACATCTGCCCGTTGAGCCAGCTTGAGCTGTGTGAGGGCGCTCACCGGGTGCCGTCAGCCGATCAGCTTGAGCACGCTCAAGCTGGCCCGTCGCCTGCTGCCGGACGCCGAGAGCTACAAGCTCGGTCGATTGGTCTACTGGTAGCCGCTGGCGAGGACGTTCATGTCACCTCCGAACCGTCCACCGGCCTCATCGGGCTCTTGTGCCGTGAGCTGACCGAGACGACTACTGGTCACGCGACTCGCTGCTGGCTCCCGTGCGGGGCATGTTCGCCGCCCAGCAGGTCAAGCCGCAGGCCCGCACCCTGGCCGAGGACCGGGGCATCCGCTGCGTCGTGGTGGATTACGACGCCCTGCGCGGTGCCGACTCCGACGAGTTCCGGCTTTTCTGACCCGCGCCTACGCGGAGTGGACGCGGCGCAGGCGGTCCCGCCACCAGGCCGCCTGGTGCTGGTCGGTCAGCTCGTAGGTGGCCAGCAGCGCGGGATCAGGTGCGGGTGGGGTGCGTGGTACCGGCAGGTACCCGCCGGCCGGCCGGAGCGAGTCGGCGTCGGGCACGACATCGCCTCGCAGCAGGGACAGCGTGCCCAGGCCGCAGGCGAAGTCCAGCTCGGGCAGCGCGCCCGCCAGCGCGAGCTGGGCGGCCAGCCCGACGCTGGTCTCCAGCGCGGAGGACACCACGCACGGCAGCCCGGCCGCCTCAGCCACCTGCAACGAGCGGCGCACCCCGCCCAGCGGCGTGCATTTGATCACCGCGACATCGGCCGCGCCCGCCACCGCGACCCGCAGCGGGTCTTCGGCGCGGCGGATGGACTCGTCGGCGGCGATGCGCACGGTGACTTTTCGGCGGACGGTGGCGAGCTCGTCGATGGTGCGGCAGGGCTGCTCGACGTACTCCAGCCCGCCGGCGGCCTTGTCGAGCAAAGGGATCACCGCGACGGCGGTGTCGGTGTCCCAGAGTCCGTTGGCGTCGATCCGGAGGTGGCCGTGCGGGCCGAGGGCATCGCGGACCGCCTCGACGCGGGCGAGGTCGTCACCGAGCGAGTCGGGGTGGTCGGCGACCTTGACCTTCGCGGTGGCGCACCCGGAGGCGGACACGATCTCGTGGGCGTGCTGCGGGCCTACCGCGGGGACGGTGCAGTTGATCGGGACCCGGTCCCGGATCGGTTCGGGCCAGCCGGCCGTCGCGGCCTCGACCGCGGTGGCCAGCCAGCTTGTCGCCTCGCGGTCGCCGTACTCCCGGAACGGGCAGAACTCGCCCCACCCGGCAGGCCCTTCGATCAGCATCCCCTCGCGGACCGTGATCCCCCGGAACCGTGTCGTCATGGGGATGGCATAAACGTGGGCCCCGTGGATGTCGGTACCACCGAGGGCGATGGCGTCGCCGGTCATGCCGTGATGTCCTCCATCGACGCCGCCAGCCGAGCAGCCTGTGCCACTGCCCTCAGCAACACCCGGCCGGACGAGTCCGAGTAGCCACCGCGGAGCAGTAACTGTACCGCCCGTTCCCGTATCCGGCCCGACCAGTAGCTCACCGCGGACAGCCGCCGACCTGTCTGATATTCGCGCCTGTGTTGGTGAGACAGGCAAGATGGCCCGTTCGTGAAGATATTGCGGCGAACGAGTGAGCTCGTCCGGCCCGCGTCGCTACCGGCAGATGTTGAGCCTCGCTCGTGGCCTCCCCCCCCGGGGGCATTTAGCTACAGAGCGTGTTCGGCCGAGTCCGTTGGACTCTCCTCGCTCGCCCCGCATCCACAGGGTGTTGCCATTTGTGCACAAGGTGTGCATGCCGTCCTCGTAGGCATCCCCCCTACGGTGTCGCCCCGTGAGCCAGGCGCCAATCCATGACCAGTCCGTGGCGAGCGGCTCAACGCCGAGGTCCCGGCCACCGAGTCTGGCCAGCAACTGGTCGATCACCCTGGGCAGGACCGCCTGCCTACTGGGCTCCCGGGTGGGGCCGTGGTGCTCGGCCGGCCAGGGCCTGGACCGGATCCTGCCGCGAACCGACACCATCCCGGGTGGGAATCCCCAACGGGCGGCGAACAGCGGGCTGCACCGGTGCGAGGACTGCGACCAGCGCCTCCACACGCGGCAAACGGTACAGCGATTTTCTCGGAATCGTCAAATTAACCTGCGTTGGATTGGAATTGACCATGTCGCAAGTGTTACCGACTTCACCTAAGGGGGTTCTGCCCACCATCAAGTTCTTCAAGGATGCAGTGGAGGACATTCTTACCGGACGGAAGACGCTCGAGCCTCGGCCGCGGAGCCTGCCGTGGATTAGTCGGCTGGAAAAATTCGGCCAAGCTTCATTCGTGCATGGCCCACGTTTCGGTGCGCCGACCGTTTTTGCTGCCGCCCGCATAATCGACATCACGGTGCGACCATTTGACAGTGTGACTCCCGGCGATCTGAGGAGAATCGGTTACGGCTGGGCGGGCCGGAGCTGTGAAGAGTTTGCAGAGGAATACACTCGCTGGTTTGCGAGGGAGCTTGAAAAAGGTTACCCGGTGGCGTGGATCAGCTTCGAGGTAATCGGCCGATGAGCCGCGATGCTCCACTCTATGAGCCGCGGTTCTATGAACGCGTGGCGCAACAGTATGTGGCAGGAATATTTTCTGGCCCGACTTTTGTCAACGTTCGCTGGGGTCTCATTGGAAGTCTTGCGACGAGGCGCGAGTTGGACGCGCTTGTGTTCCGAACGCGGCATGCGATACCAGTTGAGATCAAGGCCCATCCGCTCGACGGCAGTAATACGGATGAAATTGTCGCCAAATATAACCGTATGGGCTTCCCGTGTATTATTCTGATTGCTCCTGCCGTTTCGACGGAAGCAAGCAGGCGGCTTGCTGATAGCAAAGCTCCGTGCGTAGAGCTCGTCCTCTTTCGCCCCGATCTCGACGCTATCCGAGACTGGTACTGCACTATGTGGCCTCAGAAGATGCCTGCCTGGACCAATGCCGCCTTGGCCAGCGGTCGCCATCATGTGCGGTTCGTGCTTAGTCGACCCACGAGCCAGGGCCGATTTGTTATTGGCCAGCAACGGGCGCGGGTTTATTCTGCGGACACTGTGCTACGGCTTGTAGCTTGCCTTCCCGCGCCTCCTGTGCGCATCCTTTGGACACCACAACGTTTTACGACGCCGCGAGACCTGATCGCGCGTAGAAGCAAGGTTACCTCGATTGGCGGTTTTGTGCCGGTCGACATCGACGGCGACCGCCTACACCAGGCGCGTCACGCTTGCCAGATATCGGCAAGTGAAGCAGTTTGTCAGTTCTGCATGCGATATGCCGATATTGAGTGCCGTTCTCTCCTTCAGCAACTCGGCGAAACGCCAGTTGATGTGCTGGCAAGCGGTGGGCGAGGCATCCATGTCTACTACGAGGATGACGGCGACGTGCGAGAACGCGTCGTGAAACTATCTAGAGATCGCACAATCCGTCTCGACGAGAACGTCACGACCTCGCTGAAAAGCACCGTCGCCTTACCGGGATCACTGCACGCGGGCAGCATGCGGCCCGTTGCGTCAATAATGAACGCGTCTCGCGAGGTGACGCAATGCTTGTGACGCCGTTCTCAGCCATTGCCCGACATCGCTTGGAGCAGTGTGCTGCATTACCCAGCGAGGTTGCCCGGCGAGTTTGTCAGATTCGCGCTGGGATGATGGAGATGTTCCCGGAGCTTGTTACCTTGACTCGACCCCTGCAAGGTGAAGCACCGTGCCGGTGCTGCGGGGTACCACAGCCAACGGGCACAATTCTCGCTGTTGCGGAGGAAGTGCGTACCCTTCGGCCGGCGGCTAACACGGCCATCGATCAATGTCACGTTGACCAGCCCTCCCTGTCACGGCGGTTGCTCGCAATGTGCGCATCCCGGCCAATGGCTCAGACCCGCGTGGCTTTTGTCGGTGACGATGACCTGGTTTCCATCGCTTTGCTGCGTCTCGCGCCGCCAGAGCAGCTGCTGCTTCTGGATATTGACGAGCGGATCATCACGCGGCTTCGAAACGAGGCGAACCGGCTGGGGCTTGGTGATCGGGTCAACATCGAGCGATCCGACCTATCCGCAAAGGACGACGTCAAGGAAATCGCCGCGCGCTATGGCGAGACGTTCGACTTAGTAGTCACCGATCCGCCATACGCCGAAGATGGCATGGCGCAGTTCATAGAGGTGGCCATGACTCTCGCGGCGTACACCGGCGAGTTGCACATCGCCGTTCCCGCTGTCCTGGCCGAGGCATGGACAGACGAGCTGCTGCATTCCGTCCAGTCCAGGCTGGTAGCAGCAGGTTTTCTCATCGACCGTGTTGTGCCCGGCGCATTTACCTACGAAACGAGCGACGTGGTGTCCTCGCTCGTTGTGGCGCGTCGTCTTCCCGGTGGGCCGCCGCGATGTACGGCAGAACCGGGCAGTATCGCTCGCTTCTACACCACCCGCATAGTTCCCGAACGCGCACCGTTGTCTTCTCCCCGCAATGAATCGGAGTGTGAACCATGAGCACAACCACCCGCATTGCCTTCGTCACGGGCAACGCTGGAAAATTTGCGACGGCTCGCGAGCACCTGGCATCGGTCGGCGTCGAGCTGGAGCAGGTGACGCTCGACTTGGACGAGATTCAGTCAAGTTCGGTTCAGGAAGTCGCCCTCCACAAAGCACAGCATGCGTTCCGGGCACTGAGGCGGCCTGTGATCATCGAGGACAGTGGCTTCTACATCGATGAGCTGAATGGCTTCCCTGGCCCGTCGGTGAAGTTTGTGATCAAGGCGATCGGCGCCGAAGGAATTGCGCGACTGGCCGACCAGACCACCACTCGTCGATGCCATTTCCAGGGCGTACTTGTCTACATCGATGCGCACGGGGTGCCACGAATCTTCGCCGATGAGGGCGACGGAGGAACGATCGCCGAGATGCCCACGACGAAGCCGCAGCCGGGTTCGTGGTCCGCACTCTGGGATGTGTTCGTACCCACGGGCTGCACTGAGCCTCTGTCGGCGCTCCGGGACAGCGAACGCGTCCACGTCTTCGCTGGATGGGCCAAGCAGTCGGTGTTCACGCAGTTTGGGGAATGGCTGGGACGCAAGTGGCGGTCGGCTGCTGCCGGACAGGCTAGCGGCAGTGGCCGCCTGCGGAGCGCGCACCTCAACTTCGAGTTTCCGGCCCACCGCATCGCTTCCCGCCCGCGACCGAAGGGGCAAGATTTGTTGCTCGTGGTCGACCGGGCCAGCGGTGCGGTGGAGCACCATCGCTTCGCCGAACTGCCACACCTACTACCCCCGAGAAGCCTGCTCGTCGTCAACAACTCTCAGGTGGTCAAGGCCGCGCTGCGGCGAACGCCGGCTGACGGCACGTACCTGCACATTGTTTCGCCCTTCCAGACGAGCCTGAG
This sequence comes from Pseudonocardiaceae bacterium, assembly GCA_050699815.1. GTDB lineage: Bacteria > Actinomycetota > Actinomycetes > Mycobacteriales > Pseudonocardiaceae. The sequence continues at coordinate 43,383 of JBOHFT010000016.1, forward strand.
CAACGTCACATGCCTGTGCCCATGGAAGCCTGCCGCGGGTAGCTCGATAACGGTAAACGGCGGCCGCTTCATCGTAGAGGCCAGTCCGGAAACCGGGCGCGATCTCAGGCAAGGCCGCCTCGTGCCGGACAGTTCCTCGGTCGCAACGTTGCAAGCGTTTATGGATCTTTATGGTGAGGTGCCTATCCCCATCTACGTCAATGCACAACGCGAGCCGGATGAGGCCGACGCCATCGACTACCAGAACGTCTACGCTTCTCGCCCAGGCTCGGTTGCCTGTGCGACGGCCGGCCTGCATCTCCACGACGACTTGCTCGACGATCTGCGGAGCGCTGGCCACGACGTTGCCCAGGTAACCCTGCACATCGGCTACGGTACGTGGAAGAGCCTCGCTACCGAGTACGTCGATGAGCATGACATGGATGCCGAGTTCTGTGAGCTGTCGGCGCAGACCCTTATGGTCGTGAAGGCCGCCAAGGCCCAAGGAAGGTCCGTTGTGGCAGTAGGAACATCGAGCGTTCGCACGCTGGAAACGTTTTCCAGTGAGATCCTCGGTACCGGTCCAGCTGAAACACTCCAGTGCGAGGCCAAGCTCTTTATCGCACCGCCGTTCGATTTCCGCGTGGTCGACCACATGATCACGAATTTCGCCTATCCGCAAACGCCGATCATGGCGCTTGCAGCCGCGTTCGCGGGATCCGCAGAACTCCTCTTCGGCGCCTACGGAGAAGCCGTAGACAATGGGGATTACTTGTTTTTCTCGTACGGTGACGGTATGCTTTTGCGCTAACGGACGGGGAGTGCCTCTCCGCAATTTCACCCGCGAAGGGAACTTCTCGACGTGCGCACGGTGTTAGTAACGGGTGTGCAAGGTGTGGGAAAGAGTACCGTTACCCGTCTTGCGGCCCAAGCGCTCGGCCTGGAGGGCTGGGACTATGCGGACCTGATGATGCAGGTGGAACCAGCCATCCGCCACAAGGATGATTTGCGGTTTATCGCTTGGGGTGATCGCGTTGAGATTTATCGCAAGGTTGACGAGCTGTTGGCTGAGCTTTTCTGGCCTGGGGATGGGCGTGACGTGTGCATATTATTTGAAAATCACCTGAGTATTATCGACGAAGTCGGCATACGCACTTTCCCTCATGAGGATATCCGCCGCTACAACAGCATCGGCTTGGTTATCGTTGAGGCTCCGCCTGGCGATGTGCTGGAACGGCGGCGAACTGACCAGCAACGTAACCGCCACGTAGGGTCGCTCGCAGAAATCGCCGAGCAACAGCGGGTCAATCGCCGAGAAGCGGAACTTATCGGAAGGTTAACGGATATGCCGCTAGCTATTGTTGCGAACAACAGTCGGGAGCAGGCCGCGCGACAACTCGCCGATTGGATAGCGGTGGTAATGCGATGAATGGGATACTTGCGGTTTCCTTGCTTGAGGTGGCTTCTCTGCAACCACATGTTCCTGCTAGCAGCGTGCGGGCGCTCGTGGCCGAACTCGAGGCTCCCATCAGCATTGTCGGAGAGATGCACACTCACCCGGCGATCCTGGTTGAGGTGGATAGTGCGCTTGTCGGGCAGGTCCGCCGCCTGCTCGAACCTTATTTGACCTTAGAGATCGTTGAACTCCGGCGGCATTTCCGGTTAGACTGCCTGACGCGGCCGCGACTCGCCGACCTGGTGCTTGAAAACCGTCGAGCGCATCGGTTGGCAACCGGAGCAGCAGCTATTGAAAGGGCCATGCAACGGCGAAGGCTCGAACTGCTCGTGGTAGCGGCAGGGCTCGAAGATGCTTACGAGAGAGTAATCGAGGCGGTCGTAGAGCGAAACGGTTACACAGGACCGCTTGTCGCCAGCGACCTGACCCGTGAAGAACTTGGCCAGGCCGCTGGCGTACGACGCGCAGGGTGCGTCGGCTTACTGCGCGGGAGTCGGCATGTCTCTCTTTAGCCAGACAGGTCAATCATCGGGGTTGCGCCGTCTCATCCCTGCCTGGCTCGTCCTCATCGGCGCCCTGGAGCGCCTCAACAACCACCCCTACTGTAGCAGGTGGCACTTTCGCACATGGAGATAGAACACGAGCAGGTTGCTATCCATCGTCTCTCGGTGGTGGCCCGTGGCTGTCGTGGAGACCTCACGGACAACGAGTTGCTGATAGCTTCAATACGAAAAGCGGCCGGAGCGAGCGGCCTATCGGTTGTCGGTGAAGCCGTCTATGCCTTCGTGCCACACGGCCTATCTGTGGCGCTGCTTTTGGCGCAATCACACCTTGTGCTTTCGGCTTGGCCGGAGTATCAAACCGCCGTTCTCGATCTCATGGTGTGCGCCGACAGCGGGGCGGCGTTCGCCGTATGGCAGGAAATCAGCAGGTATGTTCTGCCAATGACGTTCGAGGTCACCGAGCAGAGCATAGTGGTACTGACGGCCCGAGATCGTTAGTGGATCGGGTTGACTTCGGCACCAAGCTCGATCAACTCGGCGCGAAACCGAGCGAGCCGACCCGGGGGGGTCTGAACCGCCCCGGTTTCGGTGGAGACTTCAACCTTTGAAAGGATGGAGTCGTGCCCGCTCCCAGGAAGTACCCCAACGAGCTTCGTGAACGTTCGGTTCGTCTTGTGTTGCAGATGCGGAAGGAA
>JBOHFT010000017.1:0-45572 GCA_050699815.1 Pseudonocardiaceae bacterium
CCCTCGGGATCGCCACTAAGATCGTGGTGCGGCTGCTGCGGACCCCGGAGTCGGTGCGCTGCCTGCTCGCCGCGTTCCCCGGGGTGGACGAGGCGGGCACCGCGGTGTCGGCGATTATCGCCAGCGGCGTCACCCCAGCGGCCATCGAGATGATGGACGCACTGGCGATCGAGGCCGCCGAGGCCGCGGTGGCCTGCGGCTACCCCGGGGGCGCCGGTGCGGTGCTCATCGTGGAACTGGACGGCCCGGTCACCGAGGTCGAGCACACCTTCGCCGCGGTGCACCGGCACTGCACCGACGCGGGCGCCGCCGAGATCCGGGTGGCCCGCGACGCCGCGCAGCGCGCGCTGTTCTGGAAGGGCCGCAAGTCCGCGTTCGCCGCGATGGGCCGGATTAGCCCCGACTACATCGTGCAGGACGGGGTGATCCCCAGAACGGCGCTGCCTGCGGTGCTGCGCAAGATTGCCGACCTGTCGGCCGGCACCGGGGTGCGGGTGGCCAACGTGTTCCACGCCGGCGACGGCAACCTGCACCCGCTGGTCCTGTTCGACGAGACCAAACCCGGGCAGGCGCAGGCCGCCGAGGAGGTCTCCGGCGCGATCCTCGACCTGTGCATCGAATACGGCGGCTCGATCACCGGCGAGCACGGCGTGGGGACCGACAAGGCGCGGCACATGCCGCGGATGTTCACCGCCGACGACCTGGACACCATGCAGCGGCTGCGCTGCGCGTTCGATCCCGCCGGGGTGTGCAACCCCGGCAAGGTGTTCCCCACTCCCCGGCTGTGCGGTGAAGTGCCCGGCAAGCGCAAAGGTGTGCACCCGTTGCAGGCCGCGGGCCTGGCCGAGCAGTTCTGATGGCCGCTCCCACCCTCGGCGGGTTGCGCGCAGCCTGCGCTGACGTGGCGCAGGCCACCGCCGGCGACACCGTGGACGGGGTGCCGGCGCGCTGGGTGGCCTGGCCGCGCAGCACCGAGGAGGTCTCGGCGGTGCTGCGCGCGGCGGCCGGGCTGGGGCTGCGGGTGGTCGCCCGGGGTACCGGCACCCGGCTGTCCTGGGGTGCCCCACCGAGCACCCTGGATCTGATCGTGGACATCAGCCGGATGGACGCGGTGCTCGCGCATGTCGCGGGCGATCTGGTCGTCACCGTCCAGGCCGGCCTGCCGATGGCCGATCTCCAAGCTGAGCTGTCCCTGCACCGGCAGCGATTGGCGATAGACAGTGCGGGCACTGTCGGGGGCACCATCGCCACCGCCACGGCGGGACCGCTGCGCTACCGGTACGGCTCGGTGCGCGACCTGCTCATCGGCATCACCGTGGTACTCGCCGACGGCACCGTCACCCGCTCCGGCGGGACGGTGGTCAAGAACGTCGCCGGCTACGACCTGGGCAAGCTCTACACCGGCTCGCTGGGCACCCTGGGTGTGATCACCGAGGCGGTGTTCCGGCTGCACCCGGTGCCTGAGACGAGCCGCTGGATCACCGTGCAGGCGGCAGACGCCACGCGGGCCGCAACAGCGGTCGCCGTGGTCCGGGCGTCGCAGCACGACCCGGTGGCCCTCGACGTGGACCGGGGCGCGCCGGGCGGTCCGATCACCGTCGGGATCGCCCTGGAAGGCGTCGCCGATGGCATCAATGCCCGCGCCGCCGACGTCGCCGACCTGCTCGCCGCGGCGGCCGGGGCACCGGCGACGGTGACCGGGCAGCCGCCGGACTGGTGGGGCCGGCCCCCGCACCCACCGCAGGGTCCCGCCGCGACGGTCACCTGCGAGCCCACCGGGCTGGCCGACCTGCTCGCCACCGCCCCCGGCGCGCTGCGCGGCTCGGCTGGTGCCGGGGTGCTCGTCGCCGGGTTGACCGACGGTGACGGGCTGGCTACGGAGCTGTCGCAGCTGCGGGCGATCGCGGCCCGGCACGGCGGTAGCGCGGTGCTGCGCTGCGCACCCCCGCACCGCAAGGCAGCGCTGGACGTGTGGGGACCGGTGCCCGCGCTGGGGTTGATGCGTCGGCTCAAGGACCAGTTCGACCCCGAGCACCGGCTGGCGCCGGGGCGGTTCGCGGGAGGGATCTGAATGCGCCAGGGTGCCTTTGATGATCACCATCCACCGCAGCCCGAACTGGTCAAGGACTGCGTGCACTGCGGATTCTGCCTGCCCGCCTGCCCCACCTACGTGCTGTGGGGGGAGGAGATGGACTCTCCGCGCGGCCGCATCCACCTGATGAAAGCCGGCCTGGAGGGCGAGCCCCTGTCCGCGTCGATGGTGGGCCACTTCGACGCCTGCCTGGGGTGCATGGCCTGCGTGACGGCCTGCCCGTCCGGCGTGCAGTACGGCACGCTGATCGCCGACACCCGGGCCCAGGTGGAGCGCCGCCACGAACGGCCGCGGGGAGAGCGGTTGCTCCGGGAGGTGATCTTCCGGCTGTTCCCGTACCCGAGGCGGCTGCGGGCGCTGCGCGGGCCGCTGGCCCTCTACCAGCGCAGCGGGCTGGAGCGGCTGCTGCGGCGGACCGGGTTGCTGGACCGGTTGCCCCCGACGCTGCGGGTGATGGCGTCGCTGGCTCCGAAGCTGACCCGGCGGGAGCAGCTGCCGCGGCGGGTGCCGGCCAGCGGTCCCCGCCGCGCGGTGGTCGGGATGCTCACCGGCTGCGTGCAGGACGCGTTGTTCCCCGAGGTCAACGCCGCCACCGTGCGGGTGCTGGCCGCCGAGGGCTGCGATGTCGTGATCCCTCGCGGGCAGGGCTGCTGCGGGGCGCTGTCGCAGCACCTGGGGCGCGAGGACGAGGCGGTCCGTTTCGCCCGGGCGCTGATTGAGCGCTTCGAGGCCGCCGGGGTGGACTACGTGGTAGTCAATGCTGCGGGCTGTGGCTCGGCTATGAAGGAGTACGCGCACCTGCTGCGCGACGATCCCGGCTACGCCGCGCGGTCGGCGGCCTTCGTCGAGCGCACCCGGGACGTCTCCGAGCTGCTCGTCGAACTCGGCCCGGCCGCGCCACGCCACCGGCTGGACATCACGATCGCCTACCACGACGCCTGCCACCTCGGGCACGCCCAAGGCATCCGGTCACAGCCCCGGGAGCTGCTGCGCGGCATCCCCGGGCTTGCCCTGCGCGAGATCGCTGACGCCGACTTGTGCTGCGGTTCGGCAGGAGTCTACAACCTGCTGCATCCCGAGCCGGCCACCGAGCTGGGTGACCGCAAGGCCCGCAACGTGCTCGCCACCGGCGCCTCAGTGCTGGTCACCGCCAACCCGGGATGCCTGATGCAGATCGCAGCCAGCGCGCAACGCCTCGGCACCCACCTCACCCTGGCCCACACCGTCACCGTCCTGGACGCCTCCCTCCGCGGCGTGCCGCTGCCCCCCGCCCCGTCGAGAGGAGATCGCCCGGCGCGTGGCACAGGAGGTCGCTGACTGTGGTAGACAGCAGTCGGGGAGGGACTCGTGACTGATGGGCACGGCCAGTACAGCCGACGCGAGGTGCTGCAGCTCAGCGGTCGGGCGGTGGGGCTGGCTGCGATCGGCGCCCTGGTGGCTGGCTGCACCAACGCGGTCACTCAACCGCCCCCCGTCGTTGACCCGGTGAACATAGACCCGGTGAACCTGGACCCGCTGAAGCTCACCGTCGACATGATCCGGTTCGACACGTCGCACAACGGCGAGGGCGGTGTCACCGTTGCGCATGCCGAGATGCTCAAGTCGATCTGGGACGCGGCCGGTGCCCGGACCGAGATCATCCCGACCCCGAAGCCGGACAATGCGCATTTCATCGCCCGCGTCCCGAGTGCCGTGGGGAGCACCCGGCCGTTGCTGCTGCTGTGCCACTCCGACGTGGTGTCGGTGGAGGCGGACCGCTGGACCGTCAAGCCCTACAGCGGCGAGGTACGCGACGGCTGGGTCTACGGCCGCGGCGCGCTGGATATGAAGGGCACCAACGCCGCGTTCATGGCCGCCCTGCTGCGCCACCTCCGGGAGGGCGCCCGGTTCGACCGGGACATCATCTTCCTCTCCGACTGCGACGAGGAGGGCGGCCCGCACAGCACCCGGTGGCTCGCCGAGCGGCACTACGACAAGGTCGACGCCGGGGCGGTGATCACCGAGGGAGGATGGGCGCTGGCCCCGCCCGGCTCGGTGGAACCAGTGGTGGTCACGCTGACCCGGCAGGACAAGATGGCCGCCGCGCTCGAGCTCGTTGCCCGGGGAACCGCCACCCACTCCTCCCGACCGTCCCCGGACGCGGCGATCACCCGGCTGAACCGAGCGGCGGTCCGGCTGGCCGACTACCAGCCCGGGGTCGGTCTCACCGAACTGACCAGGGTTTACTTCGAAGCATGGGCTTCGCGCACCGACAATCCGAAGCTGGCCACTGCGCTGCGGCTCATGCTCAACGCCACCGGGCAGGCCGAGCGGGACCGCGCCGGCGCGCTGGTGGTCCAGCTCAGTGACCACCCGACGCTGCACAACGCGTTGCTGCGGCACATCGTCACCCCGGTGATCCAGCGCGCCGGGTACCGCGGCAACGTCCAGCCCGGGTCGGCGACCGCCACGCTGAATCTGCGGCTGGTCCCGGGTGGTCTCGACGTGGCTGCGACGTTGGCCGAGCTGCGCAACGCGCTGGGTGCCGGTGACGGCGTGACGTTGCGCCTGGTGAACCCGCTCTCGCCCGACCGGACCGAGGAGCAGGTCCTGGCCGACCTCACCCAACGGATGGCCCAACCGCCGGGGACGATCGACACCGACGTCTTCCGTGCGCTGGACGCCGCGGCACGCGAGACCTACCCCGGCGCGGCGGTCACCCCGGGCCTGTTCGAAGCGGGCACCAGCTCTGGTGCGTGGCGGCAGCGCGGCATCCCGGTGTATGGGATCTACCCCTACGCCACCGATGACGACACGATGTCACGGATGCACGGCAACGACGAGCGGATCCGGGTGGACGCGCTGACGCGCGGAACCCAACTGATGTATCGAGTGTTCAACAAGTTCCGCACCAGCTAGCTGAGCCCTCCACCTGGCCGCCGCATCCTGACGTCTGCGGAACCGCGGGCCGGTTGACCGACGCCAGGGGTCTACATAAGACCCAGTCAGGATAAGACGCTGGGGCACCAGATAATCGCGATAGAGCTACGCCGCAACGCACTGGAGATCACACAATGGTGCCTGTTCCACCAGCTATCGACGACGCCCTCCCGGCCCGGACCCGCCGGGATCGCACGCACATCCTGTACCTGGCGGTCATCGTGGCGGTGTTGCTCGGGATCATCGTCGGGTTCGCCGCGCCGGGCTTCGCTGCCGAGCTCAAGCCGCTCGGCACGGCATTCGTCAACCTGATCAAGATGATGATCTCGCCGATCATCTTCTGCACGATCGTGCTCGGCATCGGCTCGGTCGCCACCGCGGCCAAGGTTGGCAAAGTCGGGCTGCTCGCGATCGGTTACTTCCTGGTGATGTCGACGTTCGCGCTGCTGATCGGGCTGATCGTCGGCAACCTGCTGCAACCGGGCACGGAACTGCACCTGGATCCAGCGTCCGCGGCCACAGCGCACCAGCAGGCCCAGGGTGGTGCGGGCACCGTCGAGTTCCTGCTCGGCATCGTGCCCACGACGCTGGTGTCCGCGTTCACCGAGGGCCAGGTGCTGCAAACACTGCTGGTCGCCGTGCTCGCGGGATTCGCGCTGCAGCAGCTCGGCCCGGCGGGCGAACCGATCCGGCGCGGTGTCGAGCACGTCCAGCGGTGGGTGTTCCGGATCCTGGCGATGATCATGTGGGCAGCGCCGGTCGGCGCGTTCGGCGCGATCGCCGCGGTGGTCGGCGAGACCGGCTGGGCGGCCCTGCGCAGCCTCGCCGTCATCATGCTGGGCTTCTACCTGACCTGCGTGCTGTTCGTGTTCGTGGTCCTGGGCCCGGTGCTGTGGCTCGGCGCCCGGGTCAACATCGTCGCACTGCTGCGCTACCTGGCCCGCGAATTCCTGCTCATCCTGTCCACTTCCTCGTCGGAGTCCGCGCTGCCGCGCCTGATCGCCAAGATGGAACATCTCGGCGTCAGCAAACCGGTCGTCGGCATCACCGTGCCCACCGGCTACTCGTTCAACCTGGACGGCACCGCGATCTACCTGACCATGGCTACCCTGTTCATCGCCACAGCACAGGATCGCCCGCTCTCGGTGGCAGAGCAGATCTCCCTGCTCGCGTTCATGATCATCGCGTCGAAGGGTGCCGCCGGGGTCAGCAGCGCCGGGATCGCCACGCTCACCAGCGGGCTGCAATCACACCGGCCGGAGTTAGTCGACGGAGTCGGCCTCATCCTGGGCATCGACCGGTTCATGTCCGAGGCCCGCGCACTGACCAACTTCGCCGGCAACGCGGTCGCCACGGTGCTGATCGGCTCGTGGACCAGGGAATTCAATGCCGACCAGGCACGCAGGGTGTTCTCCGGCGGGGACCCGTTCAACGAGGCGACGCTCCTGGACGAGCCCGCACTAGCCGACGAACGGGCGACCATGCGGGTGGGCGTATGAAGCCTTGCCGTCAGCTGGGCCCGGCATAGCTCCGACGTCCCAAGGGCACCCCTCGCCGATCGATCCGATAAGCGGCATTATGTCACATGGTGCGCTGGACCGGGCTGGGAGTGGGAGGGCCTGGTTCTCACGCTCAAGCCTGCTCATCCGCGGTTGCCGCCCGGGGACCCGATCTCTGGGCGAACCCTGCGCACCTTGAGCAGGCTGGCCACCGTCGTCACCAGCAGCACGCCGGCGATCACGCCCAGCGAGAGCTCGATGCCCACGGTCGGCACCGAGTGCAGCGGCTGGCCGCCGTTGACGAAGGGCAGCGAGTTCTCATGCAGCGCCTCGAGCACCAGCTTGACACCGATGAATCCGAGGAGCACGCCCAGCCCGATGGACAGGTACACCAGCTTGCTGAGCAGCCCGCCGATGAGGAAGTACAGCTGCCGCAGGCCCATCAGCGCGAAGGCGTTGGCGGTGAACACAATGAACGGTTCCTGGGTGAGCCCGAAGACAGCCGGGATGGAGTCCAAGGCGAAGACCAGGTCCGCGGAGCCGATCGCGATCATCACGGCGATCATCGGGGTCACCCACCGCTTGCCGTCCCGCTTGACCGTGAGCTTAGCGCCGTGGAAATCGTCAGTCACCGGGATCAGCTTGCGCAGCGCACGCAGCGCGACGTTCTCCTCGTACTTCACGTCCTGTTTGCGCTGGCGGACTTGCTGCCAACCCAGGTAGACCAGCAGTACGCCGAACAGGTAGAGCACCCAGCTGAAGCTCGAGATCAGCACCGCACCTGCCGCGATGAACAGCCCCCGCATGATCAACGCGAGCAGGATGCCGATCAGCAGTACCCGATGCTGGTGAACGGCCGGCACCCCGAAGGCCGCCATGATGACCACGAAGATGAACAGGTTGTCCACGGACAGGGAGTACTCGATGAGGTACCCGGCGAGGTACTCGACGGCGAGCTCGCTGCCGGCGAAGAACCACATACCCAGCCCGAACACGGCCGCGCAGGCGACGTAGAACACCACCCACCGGGCCGCCTCCGCCACGCCCACCGCGTGCGGCTTGCGGTCGACAATGAGGAGATCAAGCGCAAATAGAACAAATAGCCCGCCAACGGTGGCAAGCCAGACCCACGTGGGCACATCCATGCGCGCGACCTCCGGAAGACGACGTCCGTCGTACACCGGAGGTCTCTTCCGCCGGAGGACCCGGCCGACGGCACCGGGCACCCGCAGGAACACGGGAAGACCGTGATGACGGCACCGCCGCGAAGGAATACTCCCCTCCACGTACCCGATAAGTCTCCCCTATCGCCCCGGCTGGCACCACCCCTGGGGTAGTGCCAGAAACATCACGTATTTATGCCGCTGCGCTACGTACCTATGCGCTGCGCTGAGAATCCGCTGAGACAGCGGCGCCGCCACGAACCGCGCTGACCTACCGTCGGCGGAGTGCCCCGAACGGCTTGGTTGGCGCGGCTGCGTCGGCGACCCGTCGTCCTGCTGCTCGTCGCCGCCCTGGTCGTGGGTGCCGGGGTGGCACTGGCTGTGATGATGAGCCCCGATCCGCCGCCGGTCACCACCGAGCACGTCACGATCGACGTACCGGAAGGCCCGGGTAGCACCGGCCAGGTGCGCTTGGACGCCACGGTGTACCGGCCGGCGGCCACCCCCGCTCCGGCGGTGCTGGTGGCCCACGGCTTCGGCGGCGGCAAGGACTCGGTCAGCGCCGAGGCCACCGCGCTGGCCCGCCGCGGGTTCGTCGTGCTCGCCTGGACCGCCCGGGGATTCGGCGCGAGCACCGGGCAGATCGGGCTCAACTCCCCTGACTACGAGGTGGCCGACGCCCGGGCGCTGGTGGACTGGCTGGCCACGCAGCCCGACGTGGTGCGCGACGCACCCGGCGATCCGCGGGTCGGCGTCACCGGCGCGTCCTACGGCGGTGCGCTGGCCCTGCTGCTGGCCGGGACCGACCGCCGGGTGGACGCCCTCGCACCGCAGATCACCTGGAACGACCTGTCCCAGGCACTGTTCCCGAACGCCGCGAGCCGCCAGCCCGTTGCCGCCGGCACCCCGGCGGCTGGCGCCTTCGCCCCGGACGGGGTGTTCAAGCGGGACTGGGCGGGTTTTTTCTTCGGTGGCGGCCCCGCCGGAGACGGGCCGTGCGGGCGGTTGCGCCCGGAGCTGTGCGCGGCCTACCACCAGGCCGCTACCACCGGCAGCCCCACCCCAGAGATCGTGGCGCTGCTGCGCCGCTCGTCGCCTGCCGCGGTGGCGGGCGACATCACCGCGCCGACCCTGCTCATCCAGGGCGAGCACGACACGCTGTTCGGGCTGGACCAGGCCGACGCCACGGCCCGGCAGCTCACGTCGGCGGGTGCCCGGCTGAAGGTGGTCTGGTACGCGGGCGGTCATGACGGCGGCGAACCCGGGACGGCGCCGCAGGAGCGGATCGGCGCCTGGTTCGACCACCACCTGCGCCGGATCGGCGCGGATCCCGGGACCGGCTTCGAGTACCAGGTGCAGGGGCTCTTCGGCACCCGGCGGGGCTTTGCCCAGCGCACCGTCATCGCCCCGGCCTATCCCGGGCTCGACGGCGTCGGAGCGCAGCGCCGGGAATTAGCGCTGCGCGGGGGGCCGCAGCAGGTGATCCGCCCGCCCGGCGGCAGCCCGGCCGCGCTGAGCAGCCTGCCCGGGCTCACCAGTGCCCTCGCCGAGAGCGCTGGGGTCCTCGACAGGGTAGCCCTGGACCCGTCGGGGCAGGCCGCGACGTTCCGCACCGATCCGCTGGCCGACCCGCTGGAGATCGCCGGTGCGCCGCGGATCCGGTTGCAGGTGGCCGCCGTACCCACTGGCGCCGGGGCGCCGCCCAGCGAGGCGGTGCTGTTCGTCAAGCTCTACGACCTCGGACCGGACCAGCGGCGCACGCTTCCCGGGGGTGCGGTGGCCCCGGTGCGGATCGGCCCGCTGCCCGCCGACGGCACGCCGGTGGAGGTCACGGTGACGCTGGCCGGCGTGGTACGGCCGGTGCAGGCCGGGCACCAGCTGGAGGTCGCGGTGGCGACGACCGACCGCGGCTACGCGCTGCCCCCGCAACCCGCTGCGTACACGGTGTCGCTGGCCGGTGACGCCCGCCTGGCGGTGCCGGTGGTCCCCGGTGAGCAGGCACCCGTGCCACTCCCGGTCGCCCAGCTGGCCGGGCTGGGTGGGCTGGGCGCGCTGGTGGCGGCGCTCGCTGTGGTCGCCGCGCTGCGCCGCCGGCACGCCGACGACGCCGATCCCGAGCTGGCCGACGTGCCACTAGTGGTGTCGGGGCTGGCCAAGCGCTACCCGGGCGGCATCACCGCCGTCGATGACCTGTCCTTCCGCGTCGAGCACGGGCAGGTGCTGGGTCTGCTCGGGCCCAACGGGGCCGGCAAGACCACCGTGCTGCGGATGCTGATGGGGCTGATCCACCCGACCACCGGGGAGCTGCGGGCGTTCGGGCACCGGGTGGCGCCCGGATCACCGGTGCTGTCGAGGATCGGGTCGTTCGTGGAGGGTCCCGGGTTCCTGCCGCACCTGTCCGGGGCGGCCAACCTCCGGCTGTACTGGGCGGCCACCGGCCGGCCCGTACAGCACGTCGGCATCGAGGAGGCGCTGGAGATCGCCGGGCTGGGCAACGCGGTGCACCGGCGGGTGGCCACCTACAGCCAGGGGATGCGCCAGCGCCTGGCGATCGCCCAGGCCATGCTCGGGAAACCGGATCTGCTGGTGCTCGACGAGCCGACCAACGGGCTGGACCCCCCGCAGATCCACGCCATGCGCGAGGTGCTGCGCAACTACGCCGCCAGCGGCCGGACGGTGCTCGTGTCCAGCCACCTGCTCGCCGAGGTCGAGCAGACCTGCAGCCACGTCGTGGTGATGCACCGGGGCCGGCTGGTCGCCGCCGGCACCGTCGCCGAGATCGTCGCGGGCACCGGCACGGTCAGCTTCACCGTGGACGACTCGGCGCAGGCCGCCGCGGTGCTGCGGGACCTGGCGGGGGTCGACGTGATGGGGATCGAGCGGCGCGTCGTGCACGCCCAGCTCGACGGGACACCCCGCGCGGTCGCGGTGTCCGCGCTGGTCGGGGCCGGGATCGGGGTCGAAGGGGTGGCCGCGCGCCACCAGCTGGAGGACGCGTTCCTGCAGCTCGTGGGAGAGGAGGACGTCGAATGACCCCCGACGGGCACGCCGCCCAGGGATCAGCGCCCGGTTACCGGGCCGCGGCGACCTTGCCGCTGCGGGTGGAGCTGGCGCGCCAGCTGCGGCGCCGGCGGACCGTGCTCACCCTGGGGTTCCTCGTGCTGCTGCCGTTCTTGCTCTGGATCGCCTTCGAGATCGGGCGCGACGGCAACGACCGCGGCGGCACCACGCTGATCGACCTCGCCACCGCCAGCGGCGCCAACTTCGTGGTGTTCACGATGTTCTCCGCGGTGGGTTTCCTGCTGGTCGTGGTGGTGGCACTGTTCTTCGGCGACACGGTGGCCAGCGAGGCGTCCTGGTCGAGCCTGCGCTACCTGCTGGCCTCCCCGGTGCCCCGCGGGCGGCTGCTGCGGCAGAAGGCGGTGGTGGGCGCGCTGCTGTCGGCCTTCGCCCTGGTGCTGCTGCCCGCGGTGGCGATGGCAGTCGGCGTGGTCGCCTACGGGGCGGACGCGCTGCTCTCCCCCACTGGCCAGTCGCTGGACTTCCTGCCCGCCGCGAGCCGGCTGGCGCTGGCCCCCGCCTACCTGGTGCTGCACCTGGCGTGGGTCGCCGGGCTGGCGCTGCTGCTCTCAGTGAGCACCGACGCGCCGCTCGGGGCCGTCGGCGGCGCGGTGATGGTGTCGATCCTGTCCCAGATCCTGGAATCCATCGACGCGCTCGGCAGCCTGCGGAACTACCTGCCCACCCAGTTCAGTTCCGCGTGGGCGGACCTGCTGGCTGACCCCGTCGACTGGGCCCAGCTGGCCAGCGGGGCGTTCTCCGGTCTGGCCTACGCGACGATCTTCGGGCTCGCGGCGTGGTGGCGCTTCGCCACCAAGGACATCACCAGCTGACGATAAGGTCCGCCGTTCGCGGACGCGACGTCCTGCGTGAAGGCTCGGGCGCCCTCGGTGTTCACCTCGTGCGGCTGCGATGACGCGCAGGTCACCACCCCCGCTGAAGAGGAGAACACGCATGGTCACCCGACGCACTGCCCTGGTCGGCATGACGGCTACCGCGCTCGCCGGGTCACTCAGCGGTGGCGTGGTAGCGATGGCTCAGCCACCACGGCCCCGCGACGGCAGGAGCCGGCGGGGCCCACTCGTGATCGGCCACCGCGGCGCCTCCGGCTACCGGCCGGAGCACACCCTGGCCTCCTACGAGCTCGCCGCGCGGCTGGGCGCGGACTTCCTGGAGCCCGACCTGGTGGTGACCCGCGACGGTGTGCTGGTCTGCCGGCACGAACCGATGATCAACGATACAACCGACGTTGCCCGTCACCCCGAGTTCGCCTCCCGGAGGACGACCAAGACGCTCGACGGCGAGCCCATCGAGGGATGGTTCACCGAGGACTTCACCCTCGCAGAGCTCAAGACGCTGCGAGCGGTGGAGCGGCTGCCACAGATCCGCCAGCAGAACACCCTGTATGACGGGCGGTTCGAGATCCCGACCTTCCAGGAGCTGCTGGATCTCCGGGCCCGGCTGTCCAACGAGCTGCGCCGGACGCTGGGCGTCTACCCGGAGACCAAGCACCCCACGTTCTTCCAGCGGGCCGACCTGCCGCTGGAGCCCCGGCTGCTCGAGATCCTGCGGCGCAATCAACTCAACCAGCCGGATGCCCCGGTGTTCGTGCAGTCCTTCGAGGTGACCAACTTAATGCAGTTGCGAGAGGCGGGCCTACGGACGAGGTCGGTCCAGCTGCTCGAGGGCACCGGCGCGCCGTTCGACACCACGGCTGCCGGTTCCGGCCCGACCTACGCCGACCTGGCCACCCCCGCTGGCCTGCGCGGCATCGCGCGCTACGCCCAGGGAATCGGGCCGGAGAAGCAGCAGGTCATCCCACGCAACCCCGACGGCACGCTCGGCTCACCCACCGCCCTCGTGGCCAACGCGAGGGATGCCGGCCTGATCGTGCATCCCTACACCTTCCGGGCCGAGAACAACTTCCTGCCGGTCGACTTCCGGATATCTGCCGTGCTGTCCGACTTCGGGCGCGCGATCGACGAGCAGGTCACCTACCTCCGGGCTGGGATCGACGGTGTATTCACCGACCATCCCGACATCGGCGTCGTCGCCCGCGCCGACTTCCGCGCCACCGCGCCAGCCGGTGGGTGAGCGGCTGCATCGCGAAGCCCCCGCTAGTACGGCAGCCGCACCTTGTGATGTGTGAGGCGTTGTCGCTGGTAGTGGCTTTGGTGGGCTCGGGTTTGGTGGCGTTGCCGCCAGTATGACTTTCAGCGCTGTGCCACGGTCACCATACCGGCGCGGCGGTGTGCTCGTTCACGAAGTGGACGACCTCGACGGTACGGTGGAAGTCGGCCTGCTGACACCCGAGCTGAAAACCCTCTTTCTGCGGGGCCACACCGACGTGCTCGCGGTCAACTCAATCGCGCAGGCGGCCGGAGCCGAGTACTTGGTGCTCGACCACTTCATCCCGGCTCGGCGCAGCCCGGAGTCGTTAACCAAGAGCGCTGGCGCCGCCAGGCCAAGCAGGGCTACGACGGCGACGTGATCGTCCGGCAGCCGACGTAGCTCGATCATGGTCGATGGTGCTATCAAGGGAGGACGCCGTGTGGTGGCGTGGGAGAGGACGCGGCGCGCTGCTGGTGCTGGCGGTGGTGCTCGCGGGCTGCGCGACGACGCCGGACCGGCCAGCTCGTCCGGTGGGGGATCGACCGAACATCGTCTACCTGCTCGCGGACGATTTGGACGTCGGCTCGGTGTGGGCGATGCCGAACCTGCGCCGGTTGCTGATCGACCAGGGCACCTCGTTCAACAACTTCTTCGCCAGCTATCCGCTGTGTTGCCCGTCGCGGGCAACCGTGCTGCGCGGCCAGTACGCGCACAACCACGGGGTGTTGGGCAATGTTCCGCCGCGGGGTGGGTTCCGGGTGTTCCACGAGCGGGGTCACGAGAACTCCACGGTGGCGACCTGGCTGCAGGCGGCGGGCTACCGCACCGCGCTGATGGGCAAGTACCTCAACCTCTACCCGGACGGGGTCGAGGACAGCTATGTGCCTCCCGGCTGGGACGAGTGGCAGGCCAGCACGGAACGTGGCTTCAACGGTTTCGACTACGTGCTGCACGCCAACGGTATGGTGACCAGCTACGGCCAGCAGCCGCAGGACTACCTCACCGACGTGCTCTCCCGCCGGGCCAACGACTTCGTTCGGGCCAGCGCGCGGGAGCCGTTCTTCCTGTATCTCGCTCCGCAGGCGCCACACTGGCCGGCGACGCCGGCGCCCCGGCACGTCAGCATGTTCGCCGACGCGACCGCGCCCCGGCCCGGGTCGTTCAACGAGCCCGACGTGAGCGACAAGCCGTCCTGGATACGAGATCTCCCGCCGCTGACTATCGAGCAGCAGGCAACCGTGGACGCCGTCTACCGGAAACGGCTCGCGTCCCTGCAAGCGATCGACGAGATGATCGCCAGCCTGATCGACACGCTCACCGGCACCGGTCAGCTGGCCAACACTTACTTTGTCTTCAACTCCGACAACGGCTTCACCTTCGGCACCCATCGCGCCGGCGTTGGCAAGAACACCGCCTACGACGAGGACATCCGCGTCCCGCTCATCGTCCGGGGACCCTCGGTACCGGCCGGGCGCACACGTGAGCAGCTCACCGGCAACATCGATCTTGCCCCTACTTTCGCCGAACTCGCCGGTGTGCCCGCCCCCGACTTCATCGACGGGCGATCCCTCGTTCCGCTGCTCCGAGAGGATCCACCCAGCACGGCAACATGGCGACAGGCATATCTCATCGAACACGAATCCATCCCAGCCGACCGACCCAAACCGCCGCCGTGGATGCGGGAACAGCAG
This sequence comes from Pseudonocardiaceae bacterium, assembly GCA_050699815.1. GTDB lineage: Bacteria > Actinomycetota > Actinomycetes > Mycobacteriales > Pseudonocardiaceae. Next base: position 14,537 of record JBOHFT010000017.1, read on the forward strand.
GAACCCACCTTCAACCGGCCGAATGTGCCCACCCTGCGGGGCTTGCGCACCAGCCAGTACCTCTACGTCGAGTACACCACCGGCGACCGCGAACTCTACGACCTCGCCGCCGACCCCGCCGAACTCACCAACCTCGCGCCGACCGCCGACCCTCGCCTGCTCGACACCCTCACCAACCAGCTGCACGCCATGCGTGAATGCCAGGCCAAGACCTGCCGGGCCGCCGAGATCTCACGCTGACCCAGCCGCTCGGCGTTTCCGCCGCGGCGATCCACCCCCTGAGAACACCGTTACGGGGGTGATGGTCCGACTGAGCGGGCGCACATACTCGAAAGCAGCTCGGCTCCGCGGGTAGGCTCGGCCTTGCCTGCCTGTGCGGAGGTCAGACGCTGATAGATACGGCGAGTTCGGTGAGGAGCTGGCGCACGCGTCGTTCGATCTCGTCGCGGATGGGCCGCACACTGCCGACGTCGAGGCCCGCGGGGTCGTCCAGGACCCAGTTCTCGTAGCGGCGGCCGGGGTAGACCGGGCAGGCGTCGCCGCAGCCCATGGTGATGACGACGTCGGCGGCGCGGACGACCTCGTCGGTCCAGGGCTTGGGATACTCCTGTGAGATGTCGATCCCGCGCTCGCGCATGGCCTCGACCGCGGCCGGGTTGATGCTGCTCGCCGGTTCGGAGCCGCCCGACCACACGGCGACCTGGTCACCGGCGAGGTGCCGCAAGAAGCCCATGGCCATCTGGGAACGGCCGGCGTTGTGAGTACACAGGAAAAGCACGGTGGGGGTCATCAAGGTCTCCGTGATGGGTCCAGCAGCGGCAGCGCCGGGTGCGCGGGAACGATGGCGGGGGTGGCGGCACGGTGCATGTCGGGGTAAAGGACTAGCACAAGGCCGATGCCTAGCAGGCCGCCGACCAGTTGGGCGGCGATGAATCCCGGTGCCGAGCCGGGGGCGATGCCGGCGAAGGTGTCACTGAACATCCGCCCGATGGTGACGGCGGGGTTGGCAAAGGAGGTGGAGGAGGTGAACCAGTACGCCGCGCCGATCCACCCGGCGACGGCGGCTGAGGACAGTGCGGCCCGGCCGGTGCGGGCCAGCGCGAAGATCACGGCGATCAGACCGATGGTGGCGACCAGCTCGCCGACCCACAGCCCGATACCGCTGCGCGGCCTGTGTGCGATCTCGATCGCACACAGGCCGAACATCACGTTGGCCAGCACCGCCCCGGCCACCGCGCCGATGATCTGCGCCGCGGTGTAGGCCCAGACATCGCGGCCGGTCAGGCCAGTGTGGGTGCGGCGGCCCAGTAGCCAGTCGGCCGCTGACACGACGGGGTTGAAGTGCGCGCCGGATACCGGGCCGAACAGCAGGATCAGCACCGCCACCCCGAACATCGTGGCCGTGGAGTTCTCTAGCAGCTGCAGCCCGACCTGGCCCGGGGACAGCTGCTGTGCGGCGATGCCCGAGCCCACCACGATCGCGACCAGCGCCGCCGTGCCGACCAGCTCGGCCAGCAGCCGCCGCCCCAGATCCGGTGGGGTTGATACGGAGGGCGTCATGCCGGTACCCGGGTGGGCTGCAACGCCTCCGACAGCGCCCGCAGGGCATCCGGTCGCACCCGGTAGTAGATCCACGTGCCGCGGCGGTCACCCTCGATCAGACCGGTTTCGCGCAGCACCTTGAGGTGGTGGCTGATTGTCGGCCCGGACACCTCGAAGCCCACCGTCAGCTCACACACGCAGGCCTCGCCGCCCTCGTGGGAGGCGATCAGGCTCAACAGCCGCAGCCGTACCGGGTCACCGAGGGCCTTGAACCGCCGGGCCAGCTCCCCCGCCTCGTCGGCGGTGAGCGGGTCAGCAGTCAGCGGCACGCAACACTGCGTCCGCTCGGCCTCGGTGTCCTGTCTCGGCATGCTTCTATTTTGACAGCTTTCGAATAAAGGGGCAAGCTGTTACTTGACATCCATCGAAACAACATCGACCAGGGAGGGTGCAGCGATGACCGAGCAGACCACCGACCTACGCGACGAGGTACGCCGGAGCTACGCGGCCGCGGCCACCGCCGTTCGCGCTGGAGCCCAGCCCAGCTGCTGCGGCGTCGACACCCCCGGTGCCGTTGCCGAGGTTGAGGTCGGGGACGGGTTCGGCAGCCAGCTCTACGACGACACCGACCGAGACGCGCTGCCCGCCCAGGCCGTCACCGCCAGCCTGGGGTGCGGCAACCCGTTGGCCGTGGCCGACCTGCACGAGGGCGAGACCGTGCTGGACCTCGGGTCCGGGGGCGGTATCGACGTGCTGCTGTCCGCCCGCCGGGTCGGCACCGCCGGGAAGGCATACGGGCTGGACATGACCGACGAGATGCTCACCCTGGCTCGGGCCAACGCCGCGCTTGCCGGCGCGACCAACGTCGAGTTCCTGCACGGCGCCATTGAGGCCATCCCGCTTCCCGACGACTCCATCGACGTGATCATCTCCAACTGTGTGATCAACCTGTCCACCGACAAGCCAGCCGTGTTCGCCGAAGCGTTCCGAGTACTCACCCCGGGAGGTCGGCTGGGGGTCTCCGACGTGGTCGCCGAAGACCGCCTCAGTGCGCACCACCGGGCCGAACGGGGCAGCTATGCCGGCTGCATCGCCGGCGCCCTGAGCATCAGCGAGTACCACAACGGCCTGACCGCCGCCGGCTTCACCGACATCACCATCACCCCGACCCACCAGGTCGCCGACGGCATGCACGCCGCGATCATCCGTGCCACCAAACCCGCCACCCGATAGGAGCCAGTCACGAGCCGCCTGCGCCGAACACCAGCATCGACGCGGTGAACGAGTGCAGGTGGTTGCGGCCCGCGACCGGGCCGATCTCGCCGCCCGCGAAAAAACCGGCCACACCGGTGGTACCGAGACCTGCGCGCACTGCCCGAACGTCATGATCGGCGCTCGGGAACATGGTTGCGCCGCGCCCGTTACAGGAGAACAGCAGCGCACCGCCCACCGGACCGTTCTCCACGCGGAACCGGGAGAACAGCTCCTGGAGGTCGTCGGCAGCGGCGGACGCGTCACGCACTTGGAAGCGAACCGTGCGACCCACGTCCACGACGTCTGCGATGGCGATCGCGCCCCGCCCGCTGTCGGCGCCCACGACGCCGCGGATGAGGAAGTCGCCGCGCTCGTGCTCCTCGGCGTACTCGTCCATCGCGACGCCGATATGCAATCCGCGCGCGATGGCTTGCCGTTCCCCGGGAGGCAGCTCGCCGACAATCTGCTCGAGCTTGGCCAGCGCGGGCATCCCGGCCAGCTCCAGCAGCACGTTGCCCTCAGCCTTGGTGACGATCATCGTGGGGCCGAAGGGGCGGCACCCCTGGCTGACCACCGGGTGGGCTGCGACGGGACCGCCGAGCACCACCCCGACCGCGCCGGCCGGCACGCTGCGCCCGTCCAGGAACAGCCGCGCGGATCCCCCACCGCGGGGACCGCTGGCCACCCCGCCGATCAGCGGCAGACCGGCGAGGTCATGGTTGGAGCGCTGCACGAAGGAAGCGATGGGGAAGGTGAAGGGATCGGCGAGGAGCACCGCGACGGCGTCGTCAACGTGGCGGTCCGGCATGCCGGTGACGGCAGCACCGTCGGGGGTGCGGATCAGCTCCAGGCGCAGCGGGGTGCACCTGGAGCCGGGAAGACACGCGGCGAACGCGCTGACCGCGGGCTCGATCTCCACCCCCCGGCCGGCGCCGATCACGCCGCCGGCGCTGCAGCCCACCGTCGTGCGCGCCCCAGCCACCTCCATCGCGCGGACGCCCGCCAGCTCGACCACCTTCGGGTCATCGCCGCAGACGAACACGCACAGCAGATCGGGGCGCCGGCCGCGCAGCGGAGCCAGGGCCTGGGTGACGGCGGATTCTGCTGCCGCCGCCAGGTCGGGGCCGACCGCCAGGCCGTCACCGAAGCGGGACGTGAGCACCTCAGCTGGGAAGGACACGAGCGGCCACCTTCCGACGACTACGGGAAACCTCCATTGTGCGCCGTGAATCACCCCCCTGGCAGGATCAGGTGGGCGTCGCCGAACTAGGTCCTCGCCATCACCGACGAGGTTATAGCCCGGACGGGCGAAAGCTGGTTGGTACTCAAGGTGCTGTTACGTTACCGCGCCGTGATCCTTCCGAGACCGAGTCGCCTCGCTCCGCTGCTGGCCAGCCTGGCCGTCGGGGCGATCCTCGCGGGTGCCGGGTTGACCCTCGCCGTGGATGCGCACCGGTCGGCGCTGCTGAACGGGACCAGCGGGGCCAAAGACGGTCCGTCGCGCCGACTGTGAACGTCGCGCCGCAACCATTGCCGACGGCGGCCGCCCCGGACCACGCCATCGACGGACCGGCGCCCACGGCGGAGCCACGCACTCTGACCCGGCCACCGACCCCGCCGAAGGCAGCGCCAACGGATGCGGGGCGGACCGACGGCGGCCAGCGTGGTTGTCGCTTGGATGGCCTACTCGGGGCACCGGCGCAATATCCTGAACTGCGCATACACGGCGATCGGCGTCGGCGTCGACCCGCGCGGCAACTACTGGACGCAGAACTTCGGTTTCTGACGAAGTAGCCGTTGCGGACCGGACCGTTCATGCAGCCGTACTCGCTGATCGAGGCTTACCCCAGTGGTCGGCTACCTGGACTGCGAGAAACACCCATGCGGCGAGGAAAACCTGGTCGTCGTGGTCAACGATCCCGTGACGTTCGCCCGCTGTGGCACCTCGGAGAAATCGAGTGGGGTGACGCCCTGCGCTCCGGGGCGATCGAGGTGAAGGGCTCGAGCGCTTCCCATCTGGAACCGCAGGTCGGCGCGAAGGTGGCTGACGTCGGCTGCGGGCTCGGCGCCTCTTCGGTGATCATGGCCCAGGCATACCCCGCGTCGGCGATCGGCGGCTCGGACTACCACGAGGCTTCCATCAAGCTGGCCCGCAAGCGGGCGGCAGATGCCGGGGTGCTCGAGCGCATCGCGTTCGAGGTGGCATCCGCGCAGACGTTCTCCGGCACGGGCTACGACCTGGTCGCCACGTTCGACTGCCTGCACGACATGGGCGACCCGCTCAGCGCAGCCCGCCACGTCCGCGAGGCGCTGTCGCCAGAGGGGACCTGGCTCATCGTCGAGCCGGCGGCCGCCGACACCGTGGAGGGCAACCTCAACCCCGTCGGCCGGATGTACTACTCGTTCTCCAGCTTCCTGTGCGTACCCAACGGACTCTCGCAACCCGGCGGCTACGCCCTAGGCGCGGCGTTGACTCTCAGGAACAGACACTCGCGCCGAGTACGCTCCCCGTACCCACCTTGACACCCCTACCAACAACCTGTATAATGCTCACGCCAACCGAATAAGAGGAGATCAATTTGACGAATGTCGGGGATGCCGCGGCAGATGAGCTGGAGACATCAATTCACGATCTCGAGGAATGCCTCCGGATTATCGACGAAATTCCGGAGAAAGTGATCGAAGACGGTGATCAGGCCGTGCAGGACTGGGTGCGCGACCGTTACCCGTCAGTGACCGAGAATGGCTCCCTGGCCCGGACAATAGGCCCCTGGCAGGTCGCCAAATGCACCGGCGCCGTCATGGTAGCGATCGGAAGCGCAGCGGTTCCGGCGGCGAAACTGCTGAAACTGAGACGGTTCATCCGCGAGGTCGGCGGTCTCCGCAAGGCAGCGGAGCTGCTGATCAAGGTTGCCCGAGGGGAAGAGCAGCTCGCCGAATTTGGACCCGTGATCGGCTCGCTGGGCGCGGAGATCCTCGGCATCGCCGCAATACGCGAGAACTGCTTCTGAATAGGCGGCCTTTTCAATGATGCTATCGTGGATTGCCGCAGGCCTCTTTGCGCTGGGGATAGGCGCTACCGTCGTCGGCCGTTTCGTCACATCGCGCTCGTCGAGCCCGACCAGCGTGGCGGCTGCCGCCCGGATAATCCCGGTGCCAGCGGCCATTCAACAGGAAACTTGTGAACTGCTCAGCCAGGGCAGTGAGGCGGCCGCGCTCAAGATGCTCCGGGAAACGACGGGCCGAAGCCTACGGGAGGTTCGAGCTCAGGCGCAGATCCTCCAGGCGCAGGCGGCACCTGGCACGCCGCTCCCGGTCAGCTACGCTGACGCCGCACGAAGACTTGCCGCCGATTATCCCGAGCTGGCCGACCAGATCCATGAGACAGCGCGCGCGGGGAACAGCGCAGCAGCGATACGTGAGCTGAGGCAGCACATACCGCTCCCGCTAGCGGTGGCTGCCCGATTGGTCGAGGCCCTCGACGCCGACCGACGCTGATGCCGACCACAATCAGCGGGCTGGACGGGGTCAATCGCGGCCCGATAGCCCCGCCCAGCCCGCTCAATGCGGGAACGGATGGTGCGGCATCGTGACATGTGACCGGATTGGCGAGCGGAGGTGAGCCGGACGGTCCCGGGAGGTCCCGAGCAGGCGGAGAAGGATGTCTCCAGCGCCACCCCATCGCGGCGTAGCGAGCAGCGCGATGACCGCCTCCGGGGGCAGGAAGCCCGGCCCTGACCGAAAGGGCCGAAAGGGCACTGTCAGCACAGCCGAGTGGGTGGCACGGGTCGGCCGAGCGCCGCGCGGGTGAAGGAAGCCACCTCGCCGTCGCCCAGCGCCCTGCCCCGCGCGAGGGCGACGGAGAAGCCGGTCCGCACCGAGTTCATCTCGGAGCACGGCTGCGTGCTTGGTCAGCCTGGCCGCGTCCGCACCGTAGCTCGACAGCCTCGCCGAGCAACCGGGCCGCCTGCGCCGCATCGCCGTGCCGGGTGTGCAGCGAGCCGACCGACACCAGCGCGACCCCGAGCACGAACCGGTTCCGCGCGGCGCGGGCGGCGACCACGACGCGGTCCAACGCCTGCCGCGCCCGGTCGGGCTCCTGGTCCAGCAGCGCCTCACCGAAGGCGTAGTCGGCCCACGCGAGCGCGCTGGGGTTGGCAATCGCCGTTGCGAGCTGCTTGGCGCGGCTGGCGAGCTCCCCCGCGGTCGCCGGCCCGCCGCCGCGCAGCGCCGCATACAGGCCCGTCTGCACGGTCAGCAGCTCCATCCCGCCCAGCAGGCAACCGAACAGGCGCTCGCCAAGCGCGTCTCACTGGCGGGTGGTGGTCTCCGTGGCCTCGGTGGTGGTCATTTCCAGCCTCCTCGCGGATCAATGCCACCACCCTCACCCGGCCCGCTCACACCCAGCTCTCAGCTCGCTCTCAGGCTCCGACCAGCCCGAAGCAACCTACCGGCGCACGACGGCGGGAGCGGCCAGTTGTGGCGTGATGCCGCCCCAGCTGGGCAGGGCACGCACCAGCACCGGGTTGCCGTCGAGCACGAACGTCCCGCGGGTGGTTGCGTCCTGCAATCGGAGCCGACCCCGCTGCACGTCGACGAGGGTGGCGACGTCAGTGCGGACGATCACGTCCTCGTCGCTGCCCGGATGCGTGACACACACCTCGGGGCGCGGTCGGTGCAGCAGCAACCAGAAGGGTTCTCGCGGTCGATCATGGAAATCGAAGCGGACCACGACCCGGTGCGGTGGCAGCGCGTCGACGTCCACCATCCGCGTCCACGACCATAGAGCGATGAACGGGTCCTGCTCGCGTGGCGTGACTTCCAGCCACCTTGCACCCCAGGCGCCCAGGTGCAGTACGACCTCAGCCAGCTCCTGGCCTTGTGGGGTGAGGTAGTAGCGGCGACCGCGCCCGCCCGGCGCCACCACACTGGAGATGACGCCATCGCGCTCCAACGTCCGCAAGCGCTTGACCAGCAGCGTGGTGGACATCCGCGGGCAGCCCTCAAGGATCTCGCCGAAGCGATGACAGTTCAGGGACAGGTTGCGGATGATCAACGGCGTCCACCGCTCGGCCAGCACCTCGGCCGCCATCGCGATCGGGCAGTACTGACCGTAGCCACGCTCCACACCAACAGCATGGCCCTGCGCCATTCCGGTGCCAACTGCAGTTTCTGTTGTTGCACCCGCCCCCACCGCGGATGACACTCGATCTACTCAGCGGTGAAGGGGGCCGATCACATATCGACCGACAGTCAGGGTCTGGCCTGGCAAATTGGGGTCTAGGACCAGATCTCGCAGATCTACCGCGACGAGATCGAGCCCCGGTTCGAGCCGGTGGTTGACGGTCTCCTGCGCCGGGCCGGTTTGCGGGTGGGAGAGCGCGTCCTGGACCTGGGCACCGGGACGGGAGCCGTGGCCGCCAAGGCGGCCGCGCTGGTGGCCGACGAAGGGTTCGTCCTCGCCGTCGACATCAGCCCGGAGATGCTGGATCGCGCCCGGCGACGGTCCGAGGGCGGCAGTGCCCAATTCCAGGTCCGCGAGGGTGCAGCCGAGGCTATCCCCGCTGGCGAGAACGCGTTCGATGTCATCCTGGCCTCGCTGTCGCTGATGTACGTCATCGACCGTGCCGCCGCTGCGCGCGAGCTCGCTCGGGTGCTCCGTCCTGGAGGCCGTCTCGTGGGTGCCGTCTGGTCCGGACCTGAGAGTTGCGATATTGTGCAGTTTCAGCAGACCGTCGGCCGGTTCGCGCCGATGCCGCCGGTATCCGGTGTCGGCCCCGGCGCGCTCGCAGACGCCGAACCGTTCCTCGATCAGCTTGCTGGTGCGGCATCCAGGCTCGGGTCGAGACCGAGGTGCTCGGATTCGACTTCGGCGACTTCGACAGCGCATGGGACGCACTGGCCGGCGTCACGACCGCGCAGCTGCCAACGGAACGACAAGAACAAGCCAAAGCCGCTGTGCGCGAGGCGATGTGGCCGGATCCCGCCGCTGCGCGACGTTTCCGCAACACTGTCCAGTACATTGTTGGAGGTTGTCCTGAATGGGGCTGATCCACCGCACTGCCCGTGCCGAACCCGGAATGAGAAAATGCTGTTATGGTTTTCGATGAATTGAAGCAGCGGCAGTCCGTGATGTGGGGAAACGGTCCCTACCAGAACATCACCGAAACGATTTCCGATATCTACTCCCTTGTGATCGAGCGTCTCGGCCCGCAGCCAGGGATCCGCTGGCTGGACTTGGCATGCGGGACGGGTGCAGTCGCCGAGCTGGCCGCCAGGGCGGAAGCGACCGTGACCGGCGTCGACCTTGCTCCGGCGCTGATCGAAACGGCGAGGCAACGAGCTCAGGAACAGACACTCGAGATCGACTACCGGGTCGGCGACTGCGAGCAGCTCGACCTCGATGACGCCGCCTACGACAGGCTGTCCTCGACCTGCGGGATCATGTTCGCGCCCGATCACGCAGCGACAGCGCACGAACTGGCGCGCGTCGTCGCACCCGGCGGCCGGATTGCCCTCGCGAACTGGACGCCGGAGGGCGGCGTGGGTCCCTTCTTCCAGATGATGGAGCCGTTCGTGCCGACGCCGCCGCCGGGCGCCGGAAATCCATTCGCATGGGGCCGCGAGGAGCTGGTGCGCGAACTCCTCGGCGACGCGTTTGAACTCGATATCGAGGAATTAGTCTCGATCTTCAAAATCCCGACGGCGGAGGACTGCTGGCAGCTGTTCTCGTCCAGTTTCGGACCGGTGAAGACGGCGGCAGAGACGCTCGACGAAGACCAGCGCGACCAATTCCATCAGACGTGGGTCGACTTCTTCGACAGCCACTACCAGTCAGCCAGCGGAATCTCTTACTCGAGGGAGTACCTGCTCGTCGTGGGCACGCGGCGCTGAAAATCCTCAGCTTGGAGCCGTGAGCGACCTGGGGCAACTGAGGACCTACTGGCACCCGGTTCTTGACGCGCTAGCCGGTCACCTGTACTCAGAAGGCATCCCTCGATCGGCACTTCCCAGCTCCGCTCACGGGATGAGAGCAGCTGCTCGGTTGGGCTCGGTCACGGTCGAGGGGAAGGAGGTAAGACATGAAGCGGTACCTGGCTATGTTCGTGCTGACCGTCTCGATCGCCGGGCTGGCCGCTTGCGACAGCTCCCCACAGGCTAGCTCCCGCCCGACAGCGGCCCCGAACGCGGTGACGGAATGGGCATCGATCATCCAACCCGCGATTCATAGGTCGCGACCGCAGCTTACCGAACGGCCCGCGGTCGCGCGGCCCCATCGCAGTTCGCCTATCTCGACGAACGCTACGGCGCCTACCTGAAAGATATCCCCAGGGCCAGGCACGGGGTTGATGCCGACCGCAATCAGCGGGCTGGGCGGGGTTATCGCGGGCCCAATAGCCCCGCCCAGCCCGCTCAACGCGGGAAAGGGGCGGACCGGATCCGCGGCGGGCACCCAGCCCGGTCAATGCGGGAGGGGTTGGTGGTGGTTTGAGACGTTCCAGCAGGGGGTTGGCGGTACTTGAAGGGCGGCCAACTAGCGGAGGCCGGCAGCGTCCATGCCGCGGAGCTCCTTTTTGAGGTCGGCGATCTCGTCCCGGAGCCGGGCGGCCAGCTCGAACTGCAGCTCCCGGGCCGCGCCCAGCATCTGGTCGGTGAGCTGCTGCACCAGATCCGCGAGCTCAGCGCGAGGCATCGACGAGGTGTCGCACCCCTCCAGCACGCCTGCGCTCCCCCGGGCCCGGCCGGGCTCACCCGAGGCGCGCTTGCCGCGGGAGGCGTTGCGCCCGGATCCGCCGACCTGCAGCGCCCCGGTGTCCGGCATGTCACCAGCCTCGGCGTAGACCCGCTCCAGGATGTCGTTGATCTTCTTGCGCAGCGGCTGCGGGTCCACCCCGCGTTCGGTGTTGTAGGCGACCTGCTTGGCCCGCCGCCGGTCGGTCTCGTCGATGGCCCGGCGCATCGAGTCGGTGACCCTGTCGGCGTACATGTGCACCTGACCGGACACGTTACGGGCGGCTCGGCCGATGGTCTGGATCAGCGAGGTCCCGCTGCGCAGGAACCCCTCCTTGTCCGCGTCCAGGATCGCCACCAGCGACACCTCGGGCAGGTCCAGGCCCTCGCGGAGCAGGTTGATCCCGACCAGCACGTCGAACTCGCCCAGCCGCAACTGCCGCAGCAGCTCCACCCGGCGCAGCGTGTCGATATCGGAGTGCAGGTAGCGCACCCGGATGCCGAGCTCGAGCAGGTAGTCGGTGAGGTCCTCGGCCATCTTCTTGGTCAGGGTAGTGACCAGGACCCGTTCGTTGCGCTCGGCGCGGAGGCGCACCTCGTGCACCAGATCATCGATCTGGCCCTGGGTGGGTTTGACCACGACCTCCGGGTCCACCAGGCCGGTCGGGCGGATGACCTGCTCGACGAACTCGCCGCCGGCCTGGCCCATCTCATACGGCCCCGGGGTCGCCGACAGGTACACCGTCTGCCCGATCCGGTCCTGGAACTCCTCCCAGGTCAGCGGCCGGTTGTCCAGCGCCGAGGGCAGCCGGAACCCGTGCTCCACCAGGGTGCGCTTGCGGGAGGCGTCGCCCTCGTACATCCCGCCGATCTGCGGCACCGTGACATGTGACTCATCGACGACCAGCAGGAAGTCCTCGGGGAAGTAATCCAGCAGGGTGGCCGGGGCCGAGCCGGCCGCGCGCCCGTCGATATGCCGCGAGTAGTTCTCGATGCCGTTGCAGAACCCGACCTGACGCATCATCTCCACGTCGTAATGGGTCCGCATCCGCATCCGCTGGGCCTCCAGCAGCTTGCCCTGCTTCTCCAACACAGCCAGCCGCTCTTCCAGCTCGGACTCGATGCCCACGATGGCGCGCTCCATCCGATCCGGCCCTGCGACGTAGTGCGTGGCCGGGAAGATCCGCAGCTCGGGCACCTCCCGCACCACCTCCCCGGTGAGCGGGTGCAGGTAGTAGAGCGACTCGACCTCGTCACCGAAGAAGTCGATGCGGACCGCGAGTTCCTCGTAGGCCGGGATCACCTCGACGGTGTCACCGCGGACCCGGAACGTCCCGCGGGCGAAGGCGAGGTCGTTGCGGGTGTACTGGATGTCGACCAGGGCCCGCAGCAGCGCGTCGCGCCCGACTTCACCACCGACCGGCACGTGAATCGACTGGTTCAGGTACTCCTGCGGAGTACCGAGCCCGAAGATGCAGGACACCGACGCGACGACGACCACATCGCGCCGGGTGAGCAGCGACATCGTGGCGGAGTGCCGCAACCGCTCCACGTCGTCGTTGATCGAGGAGTCCTTCTCGATGTAGGTGTCGGTCTGCGGGACATACGCCTCGGGCTGGTAGTAGTCGTAGTAGGAGACGAAGTACTCCACCGCGTTGTTCGGGAAGTAGTCCCGCAGCTCGTGGGCGAGCTGCGCGGCGAGGGTCTTGTTCGGTGCCATCACCAGCGTGGGGCGCTGCACCCGTTCGATGAGCCAGGCAGCGGTGGCCGACTTCCCCGTCCCGGTGGCGCCCAGCAGCACGACGTCACGCTCACCACCGGTGATCCGGCGCTCCAGCTCGTCGATAGCGGCCGGCTGATCGCCGGCGGGCGCGTAGTCACTGACCATCTGGAACCGGCCCTGCGTCCGGGGGGTCTTGCCGAGCGGGCGGAACTCGGAGTGCGGGAGCAGATCGCGCTGGGTGGCGGCATCGGTCATGGCGTTGAGGGTAGGCCGTGACCCTGACAGTCTGTGTCGCCTGCCGTAGGGTCGAGTGCTATGACGGCCCCGCACGGGCCCAGTGCCGAGCCCGCCCCGCACATCCACCCTCCCAAGATCGAGCTGTTCGACCTGGACGCGATGACCAACACCGACTCCAAGGGAAACATTCGCGCCGTCCGTGAATACCGGGTCGAGCCATTCGGGCTCTACCTAGCCCGCGACGTCATCAACCATCGATCGATTCACGCAATGGAGGCCTGGCTGCTGCCAGAGCTGGGGCTGAAAATTACCTACCGATTCTATCGCCCTGGGCACGAGCGGGACGAGCATTTCTACGTCGACGTGGTGCGCATCGACGTCGACGGCAACCGTTGGCGCGCCGAGGACCACTACCTGGACCTCATCGTCCGCCCCGACCGCGGCATCGAGGTGCTGGACACCGATGAGTTACTCGACGCGGTCGCCGCGGGGCTGCTCGATCGGCCCGCTGCGCAGGCGGCCCTGGCCACGACCTACCGGACGGTGGACGGCCTGGCCCAGCACGGCTACCAGCTGAATCGCTGGCTGTCGACGGTCGGGGCCTGGCCGATCTGGAGTCGGCACTGACCGGAATTCAGGCCACCAGCCAGCCGGTTCGCGCAGCCCACTGCTGCGCCCGGGCCAGCACGCTGGACACGAACGGGGTCTTCGCGTCGGCGTAGGCGTCGATGCTGTCCCACTGCTGTGCCGCCAGCCGGTGCTTGAGTTCGGCGTACTCCCGGACACCGTCAGGATGGGCCCGCAGCCAGTCCCGCAGCAGCAGGATTTCCCGCCAGGTCGGGGAGTCGGCGGGGCGGATGTGGCAGTTGACGGCCCGGGCGGGATCGGCGTTGGTCGCCATCGCCTTGTCCCAGGTGGTGCCGTCCCTGGCGGTGTCCCACCAACGACCGGCCAACCTGACCAGCCCTACCGCGGTGAGGTCCGCTGCGAGGCGTTTCGCCACCTCAAGGTCGTCGACGACGACTTGCACGTCCAGGATGTCCTTCGCGTCCAGACCAGGGACCGACGTCGAGCCGATGTGGTCGATCCGTTGCGCGCGCCGACCCGCCACCGCGGCGATCCGGGCGATCACCCGCTGCGCCTGCTGTGGCCAGCTGGGGTCGGGCGCAACCAGGGCCGGGGCTGCGGTCCTCGGCGCCCGGCGGTGCTGACGCAGGTTGCTCTCGAAGGGCACCAGCCGCTCCCATAGCAGGTCCACCGCGGCGAACGTGCGGTCCCGGCTGCCGCTGTTGTCGAGCCACACGTCCGCGGCCGCGTGCCGCTGCTCGTCGGTGGCCTGTGCCGCGATCCGCGCCGCGGCGCCGGACTCCGTCATGCCGCGCTGCCCGATCAGCCGGCCGATCCGCACCTCGGCGTCTGCATGCACCACGACGACCAGCGGGAACCCCGCGGCCAGCCCCGCCTCGACCAGCAGCGGAACGTCCTGCACCACGATGGCGTCCGGTGGCGCAGTCTTCATGAGTTCAGCGGAGCGTGCCGCCACCAGTGGATGCACGATGGCGTTGAGCCGACGCCGGGCATCCGCGTCATCGAAGACCCGCGCGCCCAGCGCCGACCGGTCCAGCCCGCCGTCCTCGGTGCAGATGCCCGCCCCGAACTCATCGACCACGGCGCGCAGCCCCTCGGTACCGGGCTCGACGACCTCACGGGCGATCCGGTCCGAGTCGACGATCCACGCCCCCCGCTGCGCGAGCCAGGCCGCCACCGTCGACTTACCGGAGCCAATCCCCCCGGTCAGCGCCACCCTCAGCATCGCGCGATGGCGGGCACTTACCTAGACGCCACCGGAGAGCTTCTCCCGCAGGGCTGCCAGCTGCTCGTCGCTGGCGAGCGAGCCCGAGCCGACGCCGCTGGGGGCGGGCTCCTCGGTGGTCTCCGAGGAGTAGTTCTGGTCTGCAGGCTCTTCCGACTCAGCTTCGCTCGCCTTGACGACCTGCTTGCGGTGCTGCTCGAAGCGGACCTGGGCCTCGGCGTAGGCGCGTTCCCATTCCTGGCGCTGCTTGTCGTAGCCCTCGAGCCAGTCGTTGGTCTCCGGGTCGAAGCCCTCGGGGTAGATGTAGTTGCCCTCGCTGTCGTACTCGGCGGTCATGCCGTACTGGGTCGGGTCGAACTCCATCTCCGGGGACAGGCCCTCGTTGGCCTGCTTGAGGGACAGCGAGATCCGCCGCCGGTCCAGGTCGATGTCGATGACCTTGACCATCACGTCATCACCGACCTGCACGACCTGCTCGGGGATCTCGACGTGCCGCTCGGCCAGCTCCGAGATGTGCACCAGACCCTCAATGCCTTCCTCGACCCGGACGAACGCGCCGAAGGGCACCAGCTTCGTGGCCTTGCCGGGCACGATCTGCCCGATCTGGTGCGTACGGGCGAATTGCCGCCATGGGTCTTCCTGGGTTGCCTTGAGCGACAGCGACACCCGCTCGCGGTCCAGGTCGACGTCGAGCACCTCGACGGTGACCTCCTGGCCGACCTCGACGACCTCGCTGGGGTGGTCGATGTGCTTCCAGGACAGCTCCGAGACGTGCACCAGGCCGTCCACACCACCCAGATCCACGAACGCACCGAAGTTGACGATCGAGGAGACCTGGCCCTTGCGGACCTGCCCTTTGGCCAGCTGATGGAGGAACTCGCTGCGCACCTCGGATTGGGTCTGCTCCAGCCAGGCGCGACGCGAGAGCACCACATTGTTACGGTTCTTATCCAGCTCGATAATCTTGGCTTCGAGCTCGCGGCCGACATAGGGCTGAAGGTCACGGACCCGGCGCATCTCGACCAACGAGGCGGGCAGGAAGCCGCGCAGCCCGATGTCGAGGATCAGGCCGCCCTTGACCACCTCGATGACGGTGCCCCGGACCGGCTCCTCGTTCTCCTTGAGGGTCTCGATATTGCCCCAGGCGCGCTCGTACTGGGCGCGCTTCTTGGACAGGATCAGCCGACCTTCCTTGTCCTCCTTCTGGAGAACAAGGGCCTCGACCTCGTCGCCCACCGTCACAACGTCAGCGGGATCGACGTCGTGTTTGATGGACAGTTCCCGCGACGGGATAACGCCCTCGGTCTTGTAGCCGATGTCAAGCAGCACTTCGTCACGGTCGACTTTGACGATGGTGCCTTCGACGATATCGCCATCATTGAAGTACTTGATGGTCTTGTCGATGGCGGCGAGGAAATCCTCCTCCGTCCCGACGTCGTTGATCGCGACCTGCTGGGTGGCCGGGGCGGCGGTAGTGTCGGTGGTCATGCGGTGGGATGCTCCGAAGGGATAGGGTCGTGTGGTCAGGGGCGTCCTGCTGCTGTCGGGCGCGCTGGCTTCCCCACTACGTCGGACCACACTTCGTCGTCGCGGACACCGGTACCAGCTCTGCTGGCGGTACAACCCCCC
Organism: Pseudonocardiaceae bacterium; assembly: GCA_050699815.1. Classification (GTDB taxonomy): domain Bacteria; phylum Actinomycetota; class Actinomycetes; order Mycobacteriales; family Pseudonocardiaceae. The sequence continues at coordinate 30,466 of JBOHFT010000017.1, forward strand.
GCAGGGCCCCTGTGTTCCGGATGCGACGTGCTGAGGAAGCTCGACAGCCCGGGCAGCGCGAGACTACAGCGCAAGTCGATCGTACCCAGGTAGGAGTCCGGGCAGCAAACCCAACCCCCGGTATTCGGGGGTGTCCTTCTGACAGACTGCCCGCGTGACAGGCGCGCCGCAACCAAACCACAGCCAACCCGGGACCCGCCACGAGCGCGCCGAGACCTTGCTGGGCACCGTCGGCGCGGCGAAGTGGCTGGTCAACGACGTGGAGACAGTGGCCGCTAATCGCCGCTGGTGGGACGCCGACGCTGACGACTACCTCGCCGCGCACGGCGACTTCCTGGGCCTGGCGGATTTCGTGTGGTGCCCGGAGGGGCTTCGCGAGTCGGACGCCGGCTTGCTCGGTGAGCTACCGGGCCGCTGGGTGCTCGAGGTCGGTTGCGGGTCGGCGCCGTGCGCACGCTGGCTGGCCGCCCAGGGCGCGCACGTCGTCGGCCTGGACCTGTCGGCGGCAATGCTGCGCCACGCGGTGCAGGCAGCCCGCGAAACCGGACTGTCAGTTCCCCTCGTGCAGGCCGACGCCAGCCGGTTGCCCTTCGCCGACGGTAGTTTCGACGTGGCCTGTTCGGCGTTCGGCGCGGTGCCCTTCGTCGCGGACCCGGCCGCGGTGATGCGCGAGGTCACGCGGGTGCTGCGCCCCGGCGGCCGGTGGGTCTTCGCGGTGACCCACCCGATGCGCTGGATCTTCCCGGACGATCCCGGGGAGGCCGGCTTGACGGTGTCCCAATCGTATTTCGACCGCACCCCGTACGTCGAGGTGGACGACCTGGGCAACCCCACCTACGTGGAGCACCACCGCACTCTGGGCGACCGCATCAGGGAGATCGCCGCCGCCGGCCTGGTACTGGAGGACCTGATAGAGCCGGAGTGGCCCGCCGGGCTACAACGGGAATGGGGCCAATGGAGCCCGCTGCGCGGAGCACTGTTCCCAGGAACTGCGATCTTCTGCTGCCGCCGCTGCTGATTTTCGAAGCGAATCGCGGCCACCGTCAGTGCGCTGCGTCGTCCCAGGAGCGTCCGACGCCTACTGAGACCTCCAGGGGGACGTCCAGCGCATAGGCCGAGCCCATCTCGCGACGCACGAGCGTCTCCACCGCGGCTCGCTCGCCCTGCGCGACTTCCAGCACCAGCTCGTCGTGCACCTGCAGCAGCACCCGGGATCGCAGCCCCTCGATGCGCAAGGCGCGCGCGACGCCCAGCATCGCGACTTTGATGATGTCGGCTGCGCTGCCCTGGATGGGCGCGTTGAGCGCCATCCGCTCGGCCATCTCGCGGCGCTGCCGGTTGTCGCTGACCAGGTCTGGCAGGTACCGGCGGCGGCCCAGGATGGTCGCCGTGTAGCCATCCATCCGGGCCTTCTCGACCACCGCTCGCAGGTAATCGCGGACGCCACCGAACCGGGCGAAGTACTCCTCCATCAGCTCGCGGGCCTCCTCGGCGGAGATCCGTAGCTGCGCGGACAGCCCGAACGCAGACAGCCCGTAGGCCAGGCCGTAGTTCATCGCCTTGGTCTTGGCGCGCTGCTCGCCGGTGACCGCAGCCGCGTCTACCGCGAACACCCGCGCGGCGGTGGCGGCGTGGAAGTCATACCCCGAGGTGAACGACTCGATCAGCGCGATGTCCTCAGACAGGTGCGCCATGATCCGCATCTCGATCTGGCTGTAGTCCGCCGTCATCAACTCTGAATAACCGGGGCCCACCACGAAGGCCTGCCGGATCCGGCGCCCGGACTCGGTGCGAATCGGGATGTTCTGCAGGTTCGGTTCGGTGGAGGACAGCCGCCCGGTCGCGGCGATGGTCTGGTTGTAGGTGGTGTGGATCCGCCCGTCGTCGGCCACCGCCTTGAGCAGCCCGTCCACGGTGGTCTTGAGCCGGGTCGCGTCGCGGTGCGCCAACAGGTGCGCGAGGAATGGGTGCTCGGTCGACTGGTAGAGCGTCTGCAGCGCGTCGGCGTCAGTGGTGTAGCCGGTTTTGGTGCGCTTGGTCTTGGGCATCCCCAGTTCGTCGAACAGCACCACCTGCAGCTGCTTGGGCGAACCCAGGTTGATCTCCTTGCCGATCACCGTGAAGCAATCTTGCTCAGCCTGCTTCACGGCCGCCGAGAAGCAGGCCTCCAGCTCGGCCAGTACGTCGCCGTCGACGGCGATGCCGGCTGCCTCCAGCTCGGCCAGCTCGGCCAGCAACGGCAGCTCCACATCGGTGAGCAACGACCGGCCGACTATCCGGTCCAGCTGGGTGTCCAGTGCGACGGCCAGCTCAGCCACCGCGCGAGCCCGCAGAATCTCGTCGGCTGCGCGCGCGGCTGCGTCCTCGCCCTCGAACAGGCTCGGTTGGGCGTCATCTTCGGACTCCGCGCGCAACTCCCTGCACAGGTAGCGCAGCACCAGATCGGCGAGGTCGAACGAGCGCTGGCCGGGCCGGACCAGGTAGGCGGCCAGCGCGGTATCACTGGTCAGCCCGGCCAGGGCGACGCCGCGCGCGCGCAGCGCGTGCAGTAGCGGTTTGGCGTCATGCGCGGCCTTGGGCGCGGCCGGGTCGGCCAGCCACTGCGCCAGCGCCCGCTCGTCGTCGGGGGTCAGCGCGCGGGGATCGAGGTAACCGCCCTCGCCGTCGGGCGCGGCCAGGGCGAGGGCGTCCAGATCCCCGGCGCCGCGCGCCCAGCTGCCGCGGAAGGCGAGGCCGACCCGGCGCCCGTCCCTGGCGTGTGCGTCCAGCCATCCGGCCACCCCACCCGCCTCGATCATCCCGCCGCGCACCTCGAAGCCCTCCTCAGCCTCGGGCTCGGGGGCGCTCAGCGTGGCGAACAGCCGGTCCCGCAGCACCCGGAACTCCAGCTCGTCGAACAGCCGGTGCACCGCGTCGCGGTCCCACGGTGTCAGCACCAGGTCGGCTGGCTGCTCTGGGATATCGACATCCCGGACCAGCTCGGTGAGCCGGCGGTTGAGCAGCACCGAGGCGAGGTGCTCGCGCAGCGCGTCACCGGCCTTGCCTTTGACCTCATCCACCCGATCGACCAGCGCGTCCAGCGAGCCGAACTCCCGCACCCACTTCGCCGCGGTCTTGTCCCCCACCCCCGGGATACCCGGCAGGTTGTCCGAGGGGTCCCCGCGCAGCGCCGCGTAGTCCGGGTACTGCCGCGGGGTCAGGCCGTAGCGCTGCTCGACCTCGTCGGGGGTGAACCGGGTCAGGTCCGAGACCCCCTTGCGCGGGTAGAGCACCGTCACCTGGTCGCTGACCAGCTGCAGGGCGTCCCGGTCCCCGGTGCAGACCAGCACCTGGAAACCGTTCGGCTCGGCCCGGGTGACCAGGGTCGCGATGAGGTCATCGGCTTCGTAGTTCTCTTTGGTGAGCACCGGGATGCCCAGGGCGCCCAGCACGTCGTGGATCAGCGTGACCTGGCCGCGGAACTCGTCGGGGGTGGCGCTGCGGTTGGCCTTGTAGGGTGCGTAGCTCTCGGCGCGGAAGGTCTTGCGGGAGACGTCGAACGCCGCGGCGACGTGGCTGGGCTGCTCGTCGCGGAGCAGGTTGATCAGCATCGAGGTGAAGCCGTATACCGCGTTGGTGGTCTGCCCGGTCGTGGTGCGGAAGTTCTCTGTGGGCAGCGCGTAGAACGCCCGGTAGGCCAGCGAGTGACCATCGAGCAGGAGCAGCCGCGGTGCGGAAACCGTCACGGCCCGCGAGTCTAGGCCCGGTCACCGACATCCAGCGCGCCGCTGCCTACTGTGGGGGCACCCGGTCCGTTCAGGGGAGGTTCCGCGTGACCACGTCCAGTGTGCCGCCCGAGATAAATCCAGCTACCAGCGAGCAGCTCACCGAGCGGATGGGCATCAAGATCACCGAATGGGACCCGGAGCGGATGGTGGGGACCATGCCGGTGGCGGGCAACCGCCAGCCGTTCGGGCTGCTGCACGGCGGGGCGAGCGCGGTGCTGGCCGAGACCCTCGGCTCGTTCGCGGCGTCGCTGTGGGGTGGGCCGGGCAAGGTCTCGCTGGGGCTGGAGCTGTCCTGCTCCCACCACCGGGCGGCCACCCAAGGGGAGGTCACCGGCGTGTGCACGCCCCTGCACCGCGGCCGCACGGTGACCACCTTCGAGATCCGGATCAGCGACGAGCAGGGTCGGCCGATCTGCACTGCCCGATTGACCTGCCTGCTGCGGGACCGCCCCCCGGGGTGACCCGACGGTCGCCCCGGACCGCTCGATCGTCGCTGTGCGCGTCCGGCTCGTTGCCGGACCTGCCGGTTGGGGTGCGCTGCCGATAGCTCACTATGGGCACTCTGTAGGCCAGCGGGGCCGACGAGCGGGGGCGCATCAGGCCTCCGCTGGCCGCGCTGTCGACCGCCCTGAGGAGGAGGCGCACGCCCGTGGGACCATCAGGCCCCGTCCGGCGGCCGCGCGGGGCGCGGTCCGAGCAACGCCGACCCACCGGCCGGGCTCCCGGGCCGGTGCGCGCGCTGATCGCCCCGCTCATCGCCGCTGCCGCGCTGCTGTGCCTGTGCACCCCGGCGCTGGCCGCCCAGCAGCCATCCCCCACCCCCTGGACACTGTCGCAGCCAGCCGTACCCGAACAGCCGGGTCTGCCGGTCAGCGGCACGCTGCGCAACGTCGACGGCACCCTGCTGTCCGGCGTCGGAGTGCTCGTCCTTGACTCCCGCGAGCAGCAGGCCGCCACCACCACCTCGGACGCCCGCGGTCGCTGGGAGCTGACCGTGCCCGAACCCGGCCGGTACACCTTCCGGATCGACCGGCAATCCCTGCCCCGAGGCGTCGAGGTGCTCCAGGGGGAGGTGGTCCGCGAGGTGGCCCCAGGGACGTTGCCGCTGGTCGTGTTCAGCTTCGGGGCACAGCGCGAGGGCTTGCAGACCTCGGCGGCCGCGCAGGTCGTGCGGATCCTGATCGACGGTATCCGCTTCGGCCTGGTCATCGGCATCACCGGGGTGGGCCTGTCACTGATCTTCGGGACCACCGGGCTGACCAACTTCGCGCACGGTGAGCTGGTCACGATCGGGGCCGTGGCGGCCTGGACGCTCAACGTCACCTTCGGGCTGCAGCTGATCTGGGCCACCTTGCTGGCGATCGTGGTCGGCGCCGCGCTCGGTGCGGCCACCGACCTGTGCATCTGGCGGCCGATGCGGCAGCGCCGGGCCGGCCTCATCGCCCAGCTGGTGATCTCCATCGGCCTGGCCCTCGTGCTGCGCTACCTGGTGCTGATCTACTTCGGCGGCCGGTCCGAGGCGTTCGCCGATTACACCAGCCAGGTGGAGCGCGACTACGGCATCATCAGCATCACCGACAAGGACGTCGCCACGATCGTGATCAGCCTGGCGGTCCTGGTCGGGATCGCGCTGCTGCTGCAGCGGACCCGGATCGGCAAGGCGATGCGGGCGGTATCGGACAACCGGGATCTGGCCGCGGCCTCGGGCATCAACGTCGAGCGGGTCGTGCTGTTCGTGTGGGTCCTGGCCGGCGCGCTGACGGCGCTGGGCGGCGTGCTGTTCGGCCTGTCCGAGCTGGCCGGGACGGTACAGTACGAGATGGGCTTCGCACTGCTGCTGCTGATGTTCGCCGGGGTGATCCTCGGCGGGCTGGGCACCGCCTACGGCGCCCTGGTGGGTTGCCTGATCGTCGGCGTGCTGGTCCAGGTGTCCGCCCAGATCATCCCGGTCGACCTCAAGTACCTGGGCGGGCTCGTGGTTCTCGTCCTCATCCTGGTGATCAGACCGCAGGGCCTGCTCGGCAGCCGCACGCGGATTGGCTGAGCGGATGATCGACGTCACGAGCCTGCTCACGAACGGCATCGCAGCGCTGGTCGGCCCCTCGGCGATCTTTTTTGCGCTGCTCGCGATCGGCCTGAACATTCATTTCGGCTACACCGGCCTGCTCAACTTCGGCCAGATCGGCTTCGCGCTGGTCGGCGGGTACGGCATGGGGATCGCGGTGGTGCACTACGGCCTGCCGCTGTGGGCGGGCGTGCTGGTGGGGATCGCCGCCGGCGTGGTGCTCGCGCTGCTGCTCGGGATCCCGACGCTGCGGCTGCGCGCCGACTACCTGGCGATCGTCACGATCGCGGCGGCCGAGATCCTGCGGCTGATCACCCGGTCGACGTCGATGACCGATTTCTCCGGCGGGACCCAGGGCCTCACCGGCTTCGGTGGCGGCTTCCGCGAGCTCAGCCCGTTCGACAACGGCCGCTTCTACGATTTCTTCGGAGTACGATTCCTCGGCCAGGACCTGTGGTCGATCTGCGTCGGCTGGGCCGTGGTCGGCCTGTCGCTGCTGTTGGTGTTCCTCCTGGTGCGCAGCCCGTGGGGCCGGGTGCTCACAGCGATCCGGGAGGACGAGGACGCGGCCCGGGCGCTGGGCAAGAACGTCTTCGCCTACAAGATGCAGGCGCTCATGCTGGGCGGGGTGTTCGGCGCGGTCGGCGGGATCGTCTTCGCGCTCACCACGCAGTCGCTCACACCGGACTTCTACTCACCACCGCAGACCTTCTTCGCCTACGCCGCACTCATCATCGGCGGGGCCGGCCGGGTGTTCGGCCCGGTGATCGGCGCGATGATCTTCTGGTTCGTGCTCTCGATCACGGACAACTTCCTCCGCCAGGCCACCGCGGGCAACCACCCGCTGATTACCTTCATCGACAATCAGGATGTCGGCGCTATCCGTTTCATCCTGGTAGGGGTGGCCCTGGCGCTGCTCATGGCGTTCCGGCCGCAGGGTATCTTCGGCAAGAAGAGCGAGGTGCTGCTCGATGCGCGCTGAGGATCCCCTCGCCGGGGTGCCCGCCGAGCCGGGTGCCGCCAAGCCCGACCCGGTGCTGGTGATCGATTCGATGACCCGCTCGTTCGGCGGCCTGCGGGCCGTCGACGTGGCCCACCTGGAATTCCAGCGGGGCTGCATCACCGGGCTGATCGGCCCGAACGGGGCGGGCAAGACCACGCTGTTCAACCTGCTCACCGGCTTCGACCGGCCCAGCACCGGCCGCTGGGCCTGCAACGGATCCTCGCTGTCCCGGCTCGCCCCACACCAGGTGGCCCGCCGCGGGGTGGTCCGCACCTTCCAGCTCACCAAGGCGCTCGCCAAGCTCACCGTGCTGGACAACATGCGCCTGGGTGCCCCGAACCAGACCGGGGAGCGGTTCTTCGGCGCGCTGCTCGGCACCTGGACAGGGCAGGAGCGGGCCAACACCCGCAAGGCGATGGACTTGCTCGCGCGGTTCCACCTGGATGCCAAGGCCGGCGACCTCGCCGGCTGCCTGTCCGGCGGGCAGCGCAAGCTGCTGGAGATGGCCCGGGCACTGATGATGGATCCGACCGTCGTGATGCTCGACGAGCCGATGGCCGGGGTGAACCCTGCACTGACCGAAAGCCTTCTCGAGCACGTCAGGTCGCTGCGCGACGACGGCATGACGGTGATATTCGTCGAGCACGATATGGACGTCATCCGGGACATCAGCGACTGGGTGGTCGTGATGGCCCAGGGCAGGGTGATCGCCGAGGGCAGGCCAGACGCGCTGTCGTCCAATAAGACGGTGGTCGACGCCTATCTGGGCGCGCACCACGACCAGGCCCTGGAGTTCGACGCCGACGGCAACCCGGTGGGACGGACGGCGGTGCTCGTCGCCGAGATTCACCGGGGGAATCGATCGTGACCACCCCGACCGGTAACGGGTTGTCCCCCGCCGAGTTCGCCGCGACCCGGCAGCGGCATCGCGAGTTGGCCCAGGGCGTGCTGTTGCGGGCCGACGACCTGGTGGCCGGTTACCTGCCCGGCGTGGACATCCTGCGGGACTGCAATTTCTTCCTCCGTGATGGCGAGATAGTCGGCATCATCGGGCCCAACGGCGCCGGCAAGTCGACGCTGCTCAAGGCGATGTTCGGGCTCCTCCCGGTGCGTGGTGGCAGCGTCACGCTGCGGGGTGCCGACATCACCTCGGCCCAGGCTCACGTGCTCGTCACCCAAGGCGTGGGCTACGTGCCGCAGAACAACAACGTGTTCCCCTCGCTGACCATCGAGGAGAACATGCAGATGGGCGTATACCTGCGGCCGCGCACCTTCACCACCAGGTTCGACGCGGTGTGCTCGCTGTTCCCGCTGCTGCGCGACCGGCGCAAGACCAAGGCCGGGGCGCTGTCGGGAGGAGAGCGGCAGATGGTCGCGATGGGCCGGGCGCTGATGATGCAGCCGTCGGTTCTGCTGCTCGACGAGCCCTCCGCCGGCCTGTCACCGATGTTCGCCGACGAGGTTTTCGTGCGCTGCAAGAAGATCAATTCAGCCGGTATCTCGATCGTGATGGTCGAGCAGAACGCCCGGCGCTGCCTACAGGTCTGCGACCGGGGCTACGTGCTGGACCAAGGCCGCAACGCTTACACCGACACCGGGTCGGCGCTGATGACCGATCCCAAGGTCATCGAGCTCTACCTGGGCACCCTGGCTGGATCACGCGACGCCGGCAACGTCACGAGGTAACGGGGTCAGCGGGCACCCACTATGCGGTACTGGACAGCGGCTTCGTCGATCTTGTTCTGGGCGTTGAACGTCACGATCCCGTAGGAGCCGACAGCGCGCTCACCGGCTGCGGTGAAGTCCAGCGTGCCCGTGACGCCGTCGTAGTCGGGATTACCACCGCTGTCGATGATGTCCCGGCACTGGCGGAAGGTAGTGCACTTTTCACCGTCCTTGGTGATCCCGATGATCTCCGAGGCGATGTCCACTCCCCTGGTCGACTTCGCCTGCTCGGCAGCCAGCGCGACGATCACGACCGCGTCGTAGGCCTCACCGGCGTAGTTGTAGTCCACCAAATTGGGATCAGTGGCCTTCAACCGCTGCTGGAAGTTGGGCGCCAGCTTGGTCTCGGCGCGGGTGCCCTTCATGCCATTGAGCAGCCCCGAAGGCAGGCCCTCGCCCAGCGCGTTGCCCATATTGCCGTCGGTGCCGTAGAGCAGCTTCCGGGCCGGCCCGATCTGCACCTCGCTCATCCGGGCGATGATCTTCTTGGACTCATCGAAGCCGATCACCGCGATCGCGTCCGGGTTGAATTGCCTGATGTCGTCGATCTCGGTGTTGTACGACGTCGCGTTCGGGTCGTAGATGATCTTCTGGAGCTGGTTCTGCGGGATGCCGGCGTCACGCAGGTTCTGCACCGTATTGTCGGCCAGGCCGCTGCCGTAGGGGTCGTTGCGAGCCAGAATGGAGATCCGCTGCGCGCCGTCGGCGGCCATCAGCGCCGCCAGTGCCTGGGCTTGCAACACGTCCGGCGGAGCGGTCCGGAAGTACAGGCCCTTATCGGGCCAGCAGGTGAACTCGTCGGAGGTGTTGGCCGCGGAGAACTGGACCACGCCAGCGCCGGTGATCTTGTCGATGACCAGCTTGGTCACCCCGGAGGCGGAGGCGCCGACGATCACTTGGGCGCCTTGGGCGAGCTCGCGGTCCACGGTCTGGTTCGCCGTGTCGGTCTTGTCGTCGCCGGAGTCGCCCCGGATGTTCGTGACCGGGTTACTCAGCACCCCGCCAGCCGCGTTGATCTCCTTGACCGCCACGTCGACCGCAGCGAACTCGGGCGGTCCCAGGAAGGACAAACTGCCGGTCTCGGGCAGCAGCGTGCCGATCGTCAGCGGCAGGGTGCTTGGTTGCCCGCTCGCCTTGGCCTGCACGGGTACTTCACACTTCTTCTCCGCCGGGCTGCCGCTGGCCGACCCCTGGTCCCCAGGAGCGGTGGTGTCGCCACCACCGGCGCAGCCGGCCATGATGACCGACAGGGCGCCAAGCAGGGCTGCCACGCGGAGCGCGGTGCGCTGGGCCATGCGTGTCTCCTCAGAACAGGCGGTGCCGCGGGGCGTCGGTGTCCCGCCATGCGATCGTCAGACCGTAATCCTGCCGGTACCGCTGCGGGCGCGATCGGTCGCCTGTCGTAACGAAGATGTGATCCGCCGGGCCATCGGCGCCGGAGTGCACTGGCAGTGACGAAAGTCACCCAGGGGTCAGGACAGGGTCTCCATGACTGCCTGGGCCACCGCTTTCATGGTGGTCCGGCGGTCCATGGCGTTGCGCTGGATCCAGCGGAACGCCTCGGGTTCGGTGAGTCCATGCCGGGCCATCAGCAGGCCCTTGGCGCGCTCCACCGCCTTGCGGGTCTCCAACCGGTCAGCCAGGCCCGCTACCTCGTTCTCCAGCGCGACCAGCTCGCGGAAGCGGGACACCGCCAGCTCCACCGCGGGCACCAGGTCCTTGCGGCCGAACGGCTTCACCAGGTAAGCCATCGCACCGGCATCGCGGGCCCGTTCCACCAGCTCACGCTGGCTGAACGCAGTGAGGATCACCACCGGCGCGATACGCCGCTCCGCGATGATCGACGCCGCGTCGATACCGTCCATCTTCGGCATCTTCACGTCCATGATCACCAGATCGGGGCTCAGCCGCGCGGCCTTCTCGACGGCCTGCTCCCCGTCAGATGCCTCGCCGACGACGGAGTAGCCCTCCTCGGAGAGCATCTCGACGAGGTCCAGACGGATCAGCGCCTCATCCTCGGCCACGAGCACGCGGCGTGCGGTCGCAGTCCGGTCCGGCTCGGCGGGTATCGCGCCCACATCAGCTTGCTGAGTCACCGGCGACCTCCGATCGTCCGGCCAACGGCCCCGAGCTGCCACGATAGCGGGCCGGGATCGGAGTTGGGGCCATGTTCACCACCCCGTACAGTGATCCCGCCAACAACCCGCGACCGTGACGCTGCGAACGCCCGACATCCGCGCGCTGCTAGCATCTGGGTGGTTCGGCGCTGGGCGATGCGCTGGCCGGGATGGCGGAATAGGCATACGCGGACGCCTCAAAAGCGTCTGTCCTTACGGACATGCGGGTTCGAGTCCCGCTCCCGGCACAATGAGGATGGCCGAGGCCTGGATACGCCCCACGTCGCGCGACGTGGAGGTCGTTTCGCTACGCGTCTGCGTGCCCAGATCTCAATGGCGCTCCTCGAGGCCGACGGCCTGGCGCAGGCGCTCCGCGGCGCCCCGGAGATTGGGATCGTTGTGCGCTTCCGAAACCATCAGGTCGGACAGCGCCTCGACGATGACGTTGAGCTTCTCCTGCGAGGCCTCCTCCGCACGGCGGCCGGCGTTCTCGAGCAGCACCACCAACAGCAGCGTGAGGACACTCGCAACAGTATGAATGACCGTCTGCCATTCCTTGAGATCCGCCCACAGAGGCAAGCTCACAAGCCAGACCACGACGACGCCAGCACACACGAAGAAGAACGGCGCCTGGCTGACCCGCAGGTACGCCGCCTGGACGAATCGGTCAAACAGCGAACGGTGATCTCCCCGCGTCCGGGTTGTTGCGGCCTCGGTGCGCTCCACAGCCACAATCCTAGCGACCCCTAGCGACCACGGACATCGCTAGCGACAAAAAGTAATCCTGACTAAGGTGGAGACCCGGCGTGACCGCACCACCGGGTCCTCGGCCGCGACACGGTCCGCCAGCTCGCGGACCAGCCGCCGGTGTCGACCTCGAGCCGACCACCGATCAGCACCTAATACCGACACCATCTCGATGAGCAGGCCCACCCCGGTCGGAGCACCTGCTTCGTGGCCGCATCGCCGACCGGATCGGGGTCGAGCCGACCCATATTCTGGCCGGTCAGTAGTAATGCCGACGGCCGGCGAGCGGGCGTCCGACCGCGCCGACGAGCAGCAGGACCAGTCCGACGACCAGGACGATGATCCCGAGCGTTGTCAAGATCCCTATTCCGAGCAGCCAGCCCAGCAAGACGAGCGCCAACCCGGCGATAATCATGATTCCTCCGTGAATGTTGTCGTTGCGATATCAGTGAGTTCCCCAGCAGCAGCGGCGTAAACACCCGTCACCGGTTCAGCCCAGTAGCGGGATACATGGCTTCGAGCAGTTGCCCGTCTCGGCCGTCGCCGCCGGCTGGCCGACCGTCACCGGAGCAGACCTGAGGCAGACCGGTGCGGGTCGCGAGCGTCCGCGCACGAGGTGGCGCTCGGCCTCCCCTGCCCACGCGCGAGTGTGATTTCTGCCGCGATCGCGGTTGCTTGAGCTGGCTACGGGTACTCACTGCTCAGGACGAGCTCAGGACGGACTAAGGAGACAACAATGGCTGACGAGAAGTTCTACGACCGGATCGACCAGGGAGCCGGCAAGGCCAAGGAATGGGCTGGGCGGGCCACCGGCGACCGTCGCCTCGAAGGAGAGGGCCGCGCGCAGTCCGGGCTGGCCGGTGCCAAGATCAAGCTCCGGGGGGCCGTGCGCAAGATCGTGCAGGCATTCCGGCCGCCGCGCGGATCGCGGCGCTACTGATGAGCAGGCCCATGCACCCCCGGTCTGGCCGAACCGATCGGGGGCGCATGACCACGCGGATCAGCCCCGGGCTGCGCATGTCGAACGGTAGCGGCAAGATGCTTGTCGTGGACCGACAGCTCGCCCACCAGGTCCGGCTGGCGGCCGATCACCGTTCGCCCATGCTGGCCCGGCGCATACTGCGGGCCACCCTGCACGACGCCGGGCTGGACGACCTAATCGATGACGCCGTGCTGCTCACCAGCGAACTGTGCGAGAACGTCGTGCTGCACGTCGGCACCGATTACGAACTCATCATCGACCTGTCCGATACCGAGCTCACCGTGAGAGTCATCGACCACGGGCCAACGGCGCTGGAACTCCACCGAGCCACGCCGCGCCCCCCGACCGATCGGGCGGCCACGCACGGCCGTGGCCTGCTTCTGGTCGAGAGCATCGCGGCGGCCTGGGGGACCCGGCACGACGCATCGGGCCACCAGGTCTGGTTCGCCCTGCGGCGCGGGCCGGTGGAGCCGGCCGTGGAGGTCGCGACCGCGAGCCCGAGCAGTCGGCCGCGCCACGCCGCGCAGGTGGCCACCTCGCAGGCGTTACAGCAGGCGCTGCTCCCCGCCGCGGACGGGGTCGAGTTCGCCACTGCCTACCTGTCGGCGAGCAGCGGCATGGATGCCGGTGGCGACTTCTCCGATGTGGTCGAGGTGGGAGACGGCTGCTGGCTGGTGTCGATCAGTGACGGGTGCGGCAAGGCAGGGGTAGCCGCGGCACGCACCGGTCTGATACGCGCCGTGTTGCGGGTGCTGGTGCGCGAGGGGCGCCCGCCGGCGCAGGCGCTGGAGCTGCTCAACGAGATGATGCTGGAGGCCGGGGACCCGAGCCCGTCCGCCACCGTTGCGCTCGCCCTGATCGGCCGACGGCCCGCCGCACAGGAAGGGCTGTCCGTCGAGCTGGTGCTGGCCGGGCACGAACAACCCGTGGTGGTCGGAGCCGACGGCACGGTCACCCTGGTGGGTCGGCCTGGCACCGCGGCCGGGCTGGTCAGCGGGTTCGCCGTGCACCCGACCCGGCACCTGCTGAAGCCCGGCGAAGCACTAGTGATCTACACCAATGGCGTCACCGAGTGCCGCCACGGCGACAAGAAATTCGGGCAGGCCCGGCTGCTGGAGACGCTGGCCGGCGTCGGCGGCAGCTCCGCGGCAGCCATCGTCGCCGAGCTTCGGCGGGCCGTGGAGAGCTTCTCCCCTGAGCCGCAGCCCGACGACATCGCCGTGATCGTCGTCCGCGCACCGTGCATCGCGCCGTAACCTCGCTCCTCCTCGCCGGCCCGCCTCGCCGCGGTGTGCGTCGGCCCGCCGGTGCGGGATCCGGACGCGGCTGCGGATTGCCGCTGCAGCTGCCATCCGAAGCCCGCCGGCACCGTCGACGGGCGTGGCTTCTACCTGCGCGAGCGGCACGGGTATTACCGCGTCACGATCGCGCCGGATGACGATCCCGCCGCCGACCCGTGGGAGCTGCCCGCCGAGCGCGCCACGCTGGACATCGCCGACGGCGAGGACGACGACCTCACCGGCCCGGACGGCGGCTACGACGTGGCACACGCCCTGGGCGTCGCGGTGCACGCGGTCCGCACATTCCTCGCGCGCCGGGAGTGCGAACACCAGCAGTGCAGGACGCTGGACGCCGGGACCTGCGGCTAGAGCGCCGACAAGGCGAGGACGGCCACGCCGAGAGCGGCCACCGACGTGCCGAGCACGGCGACCTCCAGCCTCGCCGCGGGTACCATCGCGGTGCCCGGTCGGCCGATCCGCTTCGCGCGACGGCGCCCGGCCAGCGCGCAGAGCACCGCCAGCAGCAGCGTCGCACCGGCCAGCACGAGATGGGCAACACCGAGCGGGTGGGCGTCGCGGAACAGCAGCAGCGCGCCGGTGCCCAGCAGTCCCAGCGCGGTGCGGTCCCAGGACAGCAGGGTGCGCTCGGCTTGCAGGCCGGGCAGATCGGTGATCCGCACCATCGCCGCCGCACCTAGTGCGCGGTCAGCAACAGCACGAGCACGACCACCGTCAGCACCACCAGCGCGGAGCCGAGCAGCGGCGGCATCAGGGTCGGGGGCAGACTGGTGTCCCGGCGCATCGCCTGCTGGACCTGCCGCCAGCGCCGCACACTCGTCCCGGCCACCAGCACGCCCATCCCGGCGAGCAGCGCCCCGACGATCCGCCGCGCCCCAGGGAACCCGAAGTCGGGGACCAGCTGCATGACAGCCACCCCGCCGGCGATGAGCGCCAGTGCCGTGCGGATCCAGGCCAGGAAGGTGCGCTCGTTTGCCAGGGTGAAGCGGTAGTCGGGGTCGGCAGCACCGTCCTTGTCGTCCATCCGGCCCCTCCTCCCGCCGGAGCCTACGATCGCAGGATAGGGACAGGTACGGGTAGGCCCCAGGATCGTCTAACGTTTGACTCGATATCGAATAAATGGAGCGTTCGACCCGCATGATCCGGCCCGCTGCAATTGCAATCCCAAGAGTGTGACCCCGCCTACCGTTTACGACCTCGTCGATTGCTGGACCGGGGTCGGCACGGTCTTCGGCACATACCCTCGTGTCGCTCAAACCTTACCCGTCAACGCTCTGCTAGAGGGCTGTGGCCGACGAAGTCGGCATGATCGAGTCAAGTTTGGGTTATGCGGCGAATCCGGCCTGTTGGGTGAGTTGGTCGAGAGCGCGTTGGTAGTTGCGCGCGGCAGCCCGTAGTGGGGT
>JBOHFT010000018.1:0-44198 GCA_050699815.1 Pseudonocardiaceae bacterium
GATGCGCCCGGTGATCTCCAGTAGCACCAGCACGTCGATGGCCAGCGCGCTGACCACGAGGGCGAGCTGCAGTGTGTCGAACAGGCCGGGCGGGGCCAGCGGATCGCGGGCTGAGATCGAGTAGAGCAGCAACCCCAGCACCACGACCAGCAGGAGGTCGAACAGGATCAGCGCTTCGCGCTCAAGGTCGATGCCAGCGCTGGTCCAGCCGATGGCAACGAGGAAGGCTAGCAGGACTGCCGTGAACAGCGGAGTGAACAGCCGCGTGAGCACCGGGGCGATGTTCTCGACCACACTCTGCTTGGCCTCGACGAGCCACCCGGCCACGACAATCGCGGCCACGGCGCCGCAGGGAAGGAGCCACTGCGTGATGAACTCCTCCGGGACGATCCCGATGGCCTTGAAGGTGCCGAACATGAACGCGATGAGTACACCGCCGCCGAGGGCGATGAGGACGAAGTAGACGAACCACTCGCCGGTGAAGCGGATGAAGTCCATGCGCCGGCGGGACGAGCGCCAGTCGCCGGCCACATAGGCCAGACCCACCACGAGCCACAGGGCGATGGGGAGGTGGATGCTGGTGACGACCACCGACTGCGACGTGTCGGCCAGCGGATAGGCGTTGGCCGCCACGGCGCCGAGCGCGAACAGCGCCACCAGTATCCCGATCAGTGGGCGGCGGGCCTGACGGCGCCAGGCTAGGAAGGCCGCCAGCCAGGGCAGCGCGAACAGGCTGACGTTCGGCCCGTAGAACGAGCCGTCCTCCGCCAACCTCATCCCGAACAGCTCCGGCACCTTGATGGACGCCGCCGCGCCCGCCGCGCAGATGACCATCACTCGCAGGTCCCGCCGCGACCGCGGGTCCGCCACCGGGCTGCCGGTCTCGCCGGTCAGCACCAGCTGCTTCCACAGCCGTTGCGAATGCTCCCGGGCGAACTCGCGGGACAGTTCGTCGAGGCTACCCATCCGTTTGACCGCGACCAGGAACGCCTCATCCGCGCTCAGGCCGACCGCGACGAGCTCGTCGACAGAACCGCGGAGATGGTCTTCGAGCTCGTCGGCGTCGGACGGCTGCAATTCCCGGCGGCGCTGTACGTAGTGACGCCACTGCGCGAACTGCGCCGCCAACTCCTCCTGACCCTCCCGCGCCGTCATGCCCGGAACTCCAGCGGGATCGCTGTCAGCGGCCTGCGGTCGCCGAGGCCGAGCCAGATCTCCTTGAGCGCGTCCACGACCGTGTCCCACTGGCGGCGCTGCTCGGCTAGCTCAGCCAGGCCCTTGTCGGCGATGCGGTAGTACTTGCGCCGCCGCTCGCCCGTAACCGACTGCCAGCTCGACTCCACATAACCGAGGCGCTCAAGCCGGTGCAGCAACGGGTACAGCAGCCCCTCGGTCCAGTCCAGCTCGCCACCGGACAGCTCGTTGATCCGCCTGAGGATGGCGTAGCCGTAGCTCTCCCCCTCGGCCAGGATGCCGAGCACCATCGGTGTCGCCGAGGCGGCCACCAGATCCTTGGCGACCTTCACGAGGCCGTCACCCCCTTCCGTACCCTAGAAGTACAATGCATAGTACTGCTAGGTATTGTCTGGCGCAACGGGCCGGTCACGCGTCCGTGCTGCGTTGGTCGAGGTGCTCGCGGCGCACCATGGCCTCAGCGAGGTGCGGCTCGGCCAGTACTCCGGGGAACTTGTGGTGGCTGTGAGCGCCGATCGCGACTAATTTGATCTTGTCCGGTTCGAGATGGAACTCGAGAACTTGCTCCGCGCGAGGGTGCGCGTGGTGTCCGGCGGGGCACCTGGGGCGCGTGCCCGCGGGCCCCTTCGGCAGGACAACGCTGCAGCGTGAGCGAGTCCGATGAACTACTCGGATTCGCTCTGGAGGCGCTCGACGCGATCGTGGGCCGTGGTCGTCCCGGATTTGCGGCGAGTCTGGACCGGCAGAGAGCGCTGGCGTTTTGCACGTGAGTCACGGTCTGAGCACCCGCGGGCTGCGGTCTGGCTCAGGCCGCCGCGGCGCCGCGCGCGGTTGCGGCTTCCAGCGCATTCAGGTAGCCGTTGCGGTAGCCCGTCTGGCTGGGGTGATAGGGCCCGACGGACGTGGATACGCTGGGACCGTTAATCCACGGGTCGGCCGAGCACACGCCGTGGCCGGCGAACCGGCCCCGCACGTCGCTGAAGCTGAACTCGAACTGCTGGCTGACGGAGCGGATGACGTCGTTGAGCACGTCGGCGCCCTCGTTCAGCTTCTGACGGCGGGCCAGGTTCGGCACCCGCGGGTCAGCGCAGCTCGGTGCGAGGTCAAACAGCCGCGGGTAGCCCAGCACGATCACCTGGGCGTGCGGTGCGGTGCGGCGGATCGCGGCGTAGGTGCGGGTCAGCCGGTCCCGCAGCACGGACCGCTCGAAGGCCTCCGCGGCGTCGACCGCGGCGAAGCACGTGCGATCGCTTCGCGCGACCGTGCAGGTCTGCAGCACGGGCCCGAATCCCGCGTCGTTACCGCCGATGGTGATCGTCACCAGGTCGGTGCTGGGCTGCAGGGCCGGGATCTGGTTGGCCAGCACATCGGCGGTCCTGGCCCCGGAGCAGGCCGCGAATCCGAAACTGGCTAGGTGGTGCTCCGCGGCCCACAGCGGTGCGTAGGACAGCGGGCTGCGAGCACAGGCTCCGCTTGCCGCGTCGTAGACGCCGGTGCCCACGCCGGAGGAGTAGGAGTCGCCCAAGGCAACGTAGTTCACCACGCCGGTGACCGGCGCCTCGGACAAGCGCCCGTCGCCGGCGTTGATCGCGCGGGCGGCCGAGATCGTGGCCTGGTGAGCGGTCGCCGCCGGGGCGGTAGCTGTGACCACTGCGACCACCCCCGCTACCAGCACCGCTGCTCGGCCTGCCCACCTCAGCTGGCCCGCGTGCCGCCCCGGGATGTCCTGCCCGGCGACTACCCTCGGTAACATCCTGATCTTCCCCATGGCACCCTCCCCGGCCTCGGACTTTCCCATTAATTGATCTTGAGGGCAACGCGCCAACCCGGAAATGCCACACTGCCTGCTCAGCGGGGTGGCTGAAGAGTTGCTGGAGCGTGAACCGGGCCGGACGAAGGCACTGCGCGGGGAAGGATACGCATCGCAGGCTGTGGCTGTCAGTGACCATCAGCGGCGAGTCGCTGGTTTCGCACGCTGGTGTCGGCCGGCCAGCGAGCTTGCGGCTGACCCGGCAGGTAAGGCTCGGCTGGCTGTGCCTCAAGCGCGACAAGGTCGCCCTGGCCGGTGTGGTGCCGGACCGGGCGTTCGGCCTGGAGGGCGACACCCTACGGATCGCGCTGATGGTGTTCATCGGCCGCCGACCCCGAACTCGGGCCCCGCCAGGTGTTGGGGCGGGGCCCGAGCGGGTGGTGCAACTAGCCGTCAGCGGACCCCAACCCTTCTGGAGCAGGTTGGCCAGGCCTTCCAGCCCTGCGCGCGGAGCACCTTCTTGGCGACGGCGATCTGCTGCGACCGGGTGGCTTTATTGGCGGTTCCTGCGTAGGCCCCGCCGCCGAATGAATGCCATGTCCCGCTGCTGAACTGCAGCCCGCCGTAATATCCGTTTCCGGTGTTGGCGTTCCAGTTGCCGCCGCTCTCGCAATGTGCCATGCGATCCCACGGTTCTTGGTGCACCGGGCCCGCCTGGGCCGGTGCCGCCAGTGCCAGTGGAACCGCCACAACGGCCGCGGTGATACCGATGCGTGCGAGTAATCGGGAGGTCACCCTCATGTCTATTCTCCATGAAACGCGCACACGACTGATGGTCTCGGAAATCGCGCGGAATTCGGGTCCGCATCGAGCGATCGCCGGCCTGCGTCCCTGTCCGATTCGGGATGAGATTGCGATATCCGGGCCCGGGGGACAGGGCGCTGCGCACCGGTTCCGGATTCCTGCGCTAAGGTGGCTCCTTCGGGCAGGACAATATTGAACGTACGGATCGCCGTGGGTAATGCAAGGGGGTGACCGCGGGGACGACCGGGTCGGGATACTGCGGCCATACCGTCACTCAAGGTGAGAACTGCCGACGTTTCCCCAGGTTGAGCGTTTATGGAGAGTGCTTTTGGGAGACGTGATTTGCCGGATTTGCGTGCCGTCCGGGTAGTCGATGGACCACCCGTTCGGGTACGGTGCGATAGTTCCTTATCTGCCTTTTGGGCCGCCCCCCAGTTCAGGCGGTTGCAGTGGATGAGCGCTCTGGCGGGCGTGACGGTTACACCATGATGGGCGGATCTTCCGGCGTGCCAGGGCCAGGGCGACACACGAAGTCGTTTGCCCAGTTCAAGGGTGGTTTGAGGGGTTTTAGGCTGGTTCTGTTCTGGTTGGCGTGTGATGTGGTGGCCAGGCCTGCCAGTGCCCGGCTGCGTACCTCATCGTCTAGGTGTTCTCCATTTGCACCTTCAGCCGCTTGGCGGCATCGGGTGGGTGGCGACCGGGGATGCCGCTGCCACCTACGACCCGCTCGGGTCCTTCGGCATTGTGCACGGCTTGGCGACTGGTCAGCAGGCGGCGTCCGCGGTCGGCGCAGCCATCGACGGTGACCCGTCGGCCCTGGGCGACTACCAGAATACGGAAGGGGAACGGTTCGATGAGCACCTCCGGGAGCGACGCGCCTACTACGGGATTGAACAGCGGTGGCTCCGGGCGCCCTTCTGGCGACGGCGCGCCGCCGTCCGGCACCATCGCCTACGCCAAGATCTACCCGGGCATCGGGATCGCTCGTGTTGGCAATAGCCCGGACCAGTACTTCCTGGGACCGGAAGTGCCAGGGCGGCCGGTCGACGCCGATGGCCGCTTCAAGGACCGGCAAGGACGCATGAAAAGACAAGCCGCCCGGTTTCGGGTGTATGGCTTCGATTCCGATGGCCAGGTCTTGCAGGAGCTCACCTCTGCCGATGCGGACATCACCTGGACGGTGCACTTGGCTAACAGCAAGGCCAGTTGGTCGGAATTCCGGGGCGCGGCCGCGGAGGCCACCGGCTCGCCGCTGCCATTGCGCAATGCTCATGTCCAGAACACCGCGGAGAACCCGGCCGCCCGCGACGAGCTGGTCATCGACCCCGGACCGCGATCAGTGGCTGGCGCGGGCCGGCCTACCGGTTCGACTCTGGCCGATTCCAGACCGTGCCAGTCCAGCTCGGTGAACTTCGCACCGACGAAGCCGGACGCCTGCTCGTGCTCGGGGGATTCGGCGTCGCAGAGTCGGTAGCCGGCCGCCGGCCCCGCCGCTGGCGACAACGACCTGGTCCACTGCACGTGAGCTGGCCGAACGGTTCCTCGCCGACGCGCGCGCACTGCAGCGCTCGCCCGCTGCCCCAGACCCGCCCTCCGAACCCGAAACCGACGTCGCGCTGCTCATGGTGCGCGTGGTGGACACGCTGCGTGCCCGCCAGCAGGGCCCGCCAGGCCATGTCACTCACGAGCTCACCGCAGCAGCGCCCGACGGCACCGTCGTCACCCGGCCGGTGGCCTGGTGGTTCGAGCAGCCGGCACTTGCCTTGCTCACTGCCCTGGCCGACCCGGCGACCGGGTGGGTCACGCCGGGCGAGCCCGCCGCAAGCCGGTTCGTCACCGAGCTGGCCAGCGGTGACCGCGCCATGTCGCGTGTGCTGAGAGAGGTTGCACCCGGCACCGCGCACCGGACTTGGCGGACCATCGCCATCGACTGGATCGCCGCGGGTTGCCCACTACCGGCGCCAACCCCGCTTCTGGCACTCGGTCCGACGGCAGCGCCTGCCGAGGCGCAGCCGCCCGCCACAGCTCTCCCCACCACATCGGCGATCGTGGACGGAGTGCCGATGACCGCTGCCCTGAGCGAAGACGAGCGCGCGACTTGCCTCGCGCTGAAGGTTCCCCTGCTCGGGCTGTTCCAGAACGGAACGTGGCAGCGCGGATACCACAATGTCCCCATCTACGGCAACGGCGCATTGTATTGATCACCCGAAGGCCCGTCGACCTCGGAGCACCGGACCCGTGAGTGGCGATCAGCGCTATGACTCGCATCGCCACTCACGGGTCGGTCCCAGAACAGCTCGTTGAGGGTCGCGACGTCGCTGGCGACCAAGGCGGCCTCGTACCGTTCGAACGCGGCGCGGACGTCCGCTACGACCGCCGGGCGGTTGACCACGACCTGGCCGGTGCACTCCGGTACCGGGATCATCGCGCCGGTTCGGCGGCGACCTCTGCGGGCCCGGCCTGCTCGGGGGCCACGACTGGTGCGTGCTCGTCGGGCATCTCCGCGGGTGCCGGTGTGCTGCCGACGGAGAACGCCAGGCAGACTACCGCCGCGAGGAGGTACCCGAGTGCGGCGCCGGGGCTGGCCGCCCAGGCCACCTGCTCGCCGTGGATCAGGCCGATGAACGTCAGCACCGCCCCGGCCACGCAGTATCCGGCCGCCCAGTAGTAGCGCTTGTCGATGATGAATGCGGCGATCGCGCCGAGCACCAGGCCGGCCAGGATCGCCCCGCCGCCGAGGCTCTTCAGGCCGTCATAGACGACGCCCGCCTGGGCCAGCGCGTCGCTGCCGACCGTGGTCGCGCTGGTGCCAGCGGCGTTGAGCACGTTGTCGATCTGGCCGGTCGCCCAGGCCGCGACGTTGGGGATCACCGCCAGGACGACGGCCACCGCGTGCGCCTTGGGTACCGAGACGAATGCCTGCGCGCCGATCAGCAGCCCGATGTAGAGCAGTATCGGCACGATGGCCGGCAGCGGGATCAGCGCGCCGAGCAGCCCGAACAGCCCCAGAAAGCACATCAGCGCGATCACCACGCCGGACGCCAGCGAGTACGTGGTCCGGCCGCCGGCCTCCTTCCAGCCGGGGTGTCCGATGTAGACGGCCGGTGGGAAGGGGCTGCCCAGCGCGGCGCCGACCACCGCGCCGGTGCCGTCGGCGAGCAGCACGCTGCGCAGGTTGTAGTTGTCCCCGGCGACCGCCGCGCTCTCCACGTTGGTCATGCCCTCGCAGAAGTTGTAGATGCCCAGCGGGATCGCGGTGGCCAGCAGCGGCGCCACCGCCGAGAGGCCGTTGACCAGCAGATCGATATTGAGGGTCGGCAGGCCGATAGCGATATCTCGCGCCGCCGTGACAACGTCCGGTGCGGACAGGTAGCCGCCGATCCAGCCGATCGCGGTGCCGACCAGCAGCGCGGCCAGTCCGATCGGGATGTTTCCGGGCAGCGTGCGGCCGGTGAAGAAGCCGATCACGATGATCGCGAACACCGGCAGGGCGATCCATAGCGCTTCCCACATCTGCGCTGCCGGGCGCATCGAGATGAAGGCGATCGAGATGCCGGCCAGCGTCCCGAGCAGCGCCGCCCGGGGGGTGAACCGGCGGATGTAGGGGCCCACGAACGCGCCGAGCAGCACGATCAGCCCGATGATGAACGACCACGCCAGGCCGGCCTCCCAGGCCCGGATCGGATCCTTGGTGCTCAGGAAGATCGGCAACATGATCACGAAGGTGACGATGAACATGTGCGGCACGCTCGGGCCGTACGGCATCGCGCACACGTCGCTGCGGTTTTCCCGGCGGGCCAGCCGGCGCGCCAGGTAGGTGTAGTACCCGTTGCCGATCAACAGCTGGATCCCCAGTGCGGGCAGGATGATCCCGAACACGCTGGCCTGGGGGATCTGCACGACGCCAACGCACAGCGTGGTGAGCACCAGCACGTTGACCAGCACGTTGAACCCCAGGCCGAACGCCGCATTGAGGTCACCGGCGACCCACCAGCGCAGCTGCCTGACGTTGTTGTCGGTTGGGGCACTCATCAGTGATCAACTCCGTTCGAGGCTGGGCTCAGCGCGTCGAGGTAGGCCGCCGACGGGGCAACCCAGCCGAAGATGCCGCCCTGGGTGACGATCATCGCCAGTCCGGCCTGCTGGAACTCCGGGAAGTAGGAGCCGACACAGTCGGCGAGCACCAGGCACTCGTAACCGCGGTCGTTGGCCTCCCGGACCGTGGTGTGCACGCACACCTCGGTGGTGACGCCGGTGACGACCAGGCTGGTGATGCCAGCGGCCTGAAGCAGTTGGTGCAGGTCGGTGGCGTAGAACGAGCCCTTGCCCGGCTTGTCGATCACGACTTCACCGTCGTGTGGCGCGAGTTCGTCGACGATGTCGTGGCCGTACTCGCCGCGGATCAGGATCCGGCCCTTGGGGCCGACGTCGCCGATCCGGCGTGTCGGGCGGCCACGGTTGAGTTTGGACGGTGGGCAGTCGGCCAGGTCAGGGCGGTGGCCCTCGCGGGTGTGGATGACGGTCATCCCGGCTGCCCGGGTGGCCGCCAGTACCTGCCGCAGCGGCGGGATGACCGCCTGCAGCAGGCTCACGTCGTTGCCCAGCGACTCGCCGAAACCCCCCGGTTCGACGAAGTCTCGCTGCATGTCGATGAGCAGCAGCGCGGTCCGCGCCGGGGCGAAGCCGAAGGCGCCGGGATCGGCCGGCACGGTGACCTGGTCAGCCGGCATGGTGATCTCCCGTGGTGGTGGCGGCGAGCACCGCCTCGGACGTGGCGACGCAGCCGAAGACCCCGCCCTGCATGGTCACCATCCGCAGCGCGGCGGTGTGGTTGCCCAGCTCGGTGGCTCCGGTGCAATCGGAGAGGATCAGGCACTCGTAGCCCCGGTCGTTGGCCTCGCGCATGGTGGTGTGCACGCAGACGTCGGTGGTGATCCCGGTCAGCACGAGGTGGGTGATGCCCTGGGTGCGCAGCACCAGGTCGAGTCCGGTGGCGTAGAACGCGCCCTTACCCGGCTTGTCGATCAGGACTTCGCCCGGCAGCGGCGCCACCTCGTCCACGATCTCCCAGCCCGGCTCGCCGCGGACCAGGATCCGGCCCTGCGGCCCGGGGCCGCCGATCTCGGCGCCGATCTGCGCCGAGCGCCACCGCTTGTTGGCCGGCAGATCCGACAGGTCCGGGGCATGGCCCTCCCTGGTGTGGATCACCAGCATGCCGATGGCCCTGGCGTGGGTCAGCATCCGCGCCGCGCCGGGCAGGCCGGCCCGGGTCAGCTCGATGTCGTAGCCCATCCGGTCGACGTAGCCGCCGGGGCCGCAGAAGTCGACCTGCCAGTCGATGCAGATCACAGCGATCCGGTCGGTCGGCACGGTGCCGTCGTAGGGCCACGGGTACGGATCGGCGGCGACCGGCCCGATCCGGGCGAGGCGGGTGAGGGTGCGGGCCATGTGGTCCTCCTACGGGGCAGCCAGCCGGGTCGCGACGGACAGCAGCAGGGGCTCGGAGAACGCGGGACCGATCAGGGTGATGCTGGCCGGTCGCCCGTCAGCGGTCTGCCCGGCCGGTACCGTCAGTGCTGCGAGATCGAGCAGGTTGACGAACTGGGTGTAGCGGGCGAGCACGGTGTTGCGGCGCACCGGCTCATCGGCGATCTCGTCCAGGGTGAACGTGGTCGGCACGGTCGGCATGATCAGCAGGTCGGTGCGCTGCCAGAGCTGCTCGGTCCAGCGGCGCAGCTCCTGGCGGCGGTGCAAGGCCCGGAAGGTGGCCACCGCGTCGAACTGCCTGCCGCCCTCGATCACCTGCCGGGTGATCGGCAGGACGTCCTCGGGATGCTCGGCGAAGAACTCCTCCAGCTCGGCCAGCCGCTCAGCGACCCACGGTCCGTGATAGAGCAGCTCGCCCGCCTCGAGCAGCGGGGCGATCGTGGTGGGGGTGACCTCGCCGACGTGCCTGCCTACGCGGGCCACGGCGGCGTCGAACGCGTCCCGCATCGCGTCCCGCATCGCGTCCCGCATCGCGTCCCGCATCGCGTCGTCGCCCTCGAAGTCCAGTTCTGTCGCGGCGGGCGCCGCGACCCGTGAGTGGCAATCAGCGTGATGACTCGCATTGCCACTCACGGGTCGTGACCAGGGGTCCCGAGGATCGGGCCCCCTGGTCACGACCAACACCGTGGCGGCGTCTTCGACGTCGGTGGTGAAGATGCTCACGCAGTCCAGCGACCGGCAGGCCGGCACCACACCCGCTGCGCTGACCAGTCCGCGAGTCGGCTTGCAGCCGACGATCCCGTTCATCGCGGCCGGGACGCGTCCGGAGCCGGCGGTGTCGGTGCCCAGCGCGAAGGAGACCAGACCGGCGGCCACCGCGACGGCTGAGCCGGAACTGGAACCGCCGGAAATGAGGCCACCACCGAGCACGCTCTCGCAGGCGCCGTAGGGCGAGCGGGTGCCGGTCAGCCCGGTGGCGAACTGGTCCATGTTGGTCTTGCCGAGCACGATGGCACCGGCGTCGATCAGGCGCGCCACGCAGCTGGCGCTGTGGGTCGGCCAGTAGCGGAATGCCGGGCAGGCCGCCGTGGTAGCCAGGCCGGCCACGTCGATGTTGTCTTTCACCGCGCACGGGACGCCGAACAGCGGTAGTCCCGCTGTGCCGTGCTCACGACGGATCCGGTCCAGGTCCGCGGCCCGCTGGTACAGCTCGCGGTCGGGCCAGCGAGAGATCCAGACCGCGTCCTGGCCGCGGGCCGCGATCCGCTCCAGGACGAGATCGACGACCTGCTGGGGCCGCAACTGCTCCGTTGCGTAGGCGGCCTGCAGCTCGCGAACCCCGATCGAGTGATGCGGAGCGCTCATGAGGGTGGAAAGTGCTACATAGCGCACTTTGTCGATTGTCGACCGAATGATGTCATTCACTAGGTCAGATTGTTACTTCCATGTTACGCGCTCGCCGCATGCTCGCGTTCTGGGGACAGATCGCAGTAATTCTGGTGCAGCCTGTCCCCAGAACGCGCTGGGCGTCGCCCTCGGTCAGGCGAAGAACGACCGGGCGCCGTGGTCGCCGATCGCGGCCAGGACTGCGTCGATGTCGCCGGCCGCCACGGCGTCAAACAGCCGCTGGTGGCGCCGGACGCCGTCCTGCGGTGTCCCCACCTGTGCCTCCCGCCGCAGGTTGGCGGCCATATACAGCTGCAGCTTGACAATGACCGGCTCGTAGACCAGCAGCAGATGGCGATGGCCGGCCATGGCAACCAGCGCGATGTGGAACTGCCGGTGTGCCTCGGCCTGCTCCAGTGCGGCTCCGGTAGCGGCGGCCCGCTCCATCGCGTCGAGCCGGTTGGCCAGCTCCGCTAGCGCCAGCGGGTCGGGCACCGGCGGT
The DNA here is from genome assembly GCA_050699815.1 of Pseudonocardiaceae bacterium. Taxonomy (GTDB): domain Bacteria; phylum Actinomycetota; class Actinomycetes; order Mycobacteriales; family Pseudonocardiaceae. The sequence continues at coordinate 11,124 of JBOHFT010000018.1, forward strand.
GCGGTCTGCACCGCGAACCGTTCGAGCACCTCGCGGAGGCCGAACAGCTCGTCGACGTCCTGCGATGACAGCTCGGTGACTCGCACGCCGCGTCGCGGTAGGTGCTCGACCAACCCCTGCTGGCCGAGCAGCCGCAGCGCCTCCCGCAGCGGCGCCCTGCTGGTGCCGAACCGCCGGGTCAGCTGCTCCTCGATCAACCGCGCACCGGGCACCAGCGCGCCGCTGAGGATCTCGCTGCGCAGCCGTTGCACCGCAAGCTCGACCAGACTGGCCGGCGCCAGGACGTCGTTCGCGACGAGCTCGGGCTGAGCTGGCACGGGCGGCCTCCCTGATAGTGGCGGGCACGTCGCCCGATCTCCACAGTGCCAGACATCGCGAGCGCGCCCCTATCGGGCGGTACGTCGCATCGTTGCCGGCGCCAGCGTCGTCGACGAGGACGACCGATTGCTCGCTTTCTGCGAGATCGCCGCTCGGGTCCGCGCCGAGTTATGACGACGCGTCAGCTGTTCGTGGTCTTCGGCTCCTACGTGGGCAGTATCGGGCGGAGCAGGGGAGAAGGCAGGCCGCGAGGGGTCCACTCCCGGGGATAGCCCAGCGACACCTCCTCGAACGGCACCCCGTCGTGCACCGTGGAGCCAGGGATGTGCAGGTGGCCGTACACCACGGCAGCGGTGCTGAAGCGGCGGTGCCACTCTGCGGTGAGCTCGGTGCCGCACCACTGGGCGAACTGCGGGTACCGCAGCACCCGGGTCGGCTCGCGGATCAGCGGCCAGTGGTTGACCAGGACCAGCGGCACGTCCGGATCGCAGGCGGTGAGCCGCCGTTCGGTCTCGGTGACCCTGGCCCGGCACCATGCTTCCCGGCTCGGATACGGATCTGGGTGCAGCAGGGCCTCGTCGGCGCAGACGATCCCGGTCTGCTGCGCGTAGGCCAGCGATTGCTCCTTGGTGTGCGTGCCCTCGACGCGGAACGTGTAGTCATAGAGCACAAACAGCGGCGCGATCCGGGCTGGGCCGCTGCGGCCCTGCCAGACTGGGTAGGGATCCTCCGGTGTGATCACGCCCAGCCTGCGGCAGAGGTTCACCAGGTGCTCGTAGCGGGCCTGGCCCCGCAGTGTGACGGGGTCGTTCGGCGGCGTCCACAGCTCATGGTTGCCGGGCACCCAGATGACGGTGTGGAACCGATCGCGCAGGGCCTGCAGGGCCCATTCGATGTCGGAGATGAGGTCGGCCACGTCCCCGGCGACGATCAGCCAGTCATCGTCGGACCCGGCTCGCAGGCCTTCCACGACCTCGCGGTTCTCGGGGTTGCCCACGTGCACATCGCTGATCGCTAGCAACCTCCCGGCGGATGTCGCGTGCGAGCTCACTTGGCCGACCCTACCGATCCGCGGGGTAGTGCAGCGCTCGAAGCAGCAGAGGCCATTGTGCGCTGATCAGCGGGCCCGACCTGGGCGCGGGACGATCCTCATGCCCAACGGCGTCGCCGCCCTGCGCGCGCTGGGTGCCGACACCCGTCCGCCGCCATTCGGAGCCGAATCGCGGTTCCGAGCGTCCCGCCGAGTGCCATTCGGAGCCGAATCGCGGTCGCAGGGACGAACGACCACACCACTCGCGCTGCTGGGTCGTTCTTGAGTCGGGGCGGCGGAAGGGTGTGGGTGTGCCGAGAATGTGCGGGTTGCGGGATCAACGGCGGTGTGTGCCACAACGCTCACTGGGATGGGTGGCGGCGGTGATCGTGGTGCTTGCGCCAGGCATCACTGTCGTGTTCACCTCGACGGCTCACGGACAGGTGCCGGTGTTGCCGCTCGTGTCGGCTCAGGTCGTCACGCAACCGGGCGACGGAGCCACCGATGTCACCCCGACCGCACCCGTGCGGGTCTCGGTCAGTGATGGCGTGCTCGACGTGGTGTCGCTGACCAATCCCGAGGGAAAGGCGGTGGCCGGGCAGCTCTCACCGGACCGGTCGAGCTGGACGGCCACTGAGCCCCTGGGTTACGCCAAGACCTATACCTGGTCGGGTACCGCCACTGGAGTCGACCGCCAGCCGCGCGCGATCACCGGCTCGTTCCAGACGGTGATCCCCGAGCGCCTGATCAGCGGGCAGCTCAACGTCGCCGACAACGCCACTTACGGCATCGCCATGCCGATCGCGCTGAGCTTCAGTTTCCCGGTCACCGACAAGGCTGCCGTGCAGAACGCCTTGTCGGTGCATCCCTCAGTGCCCACCGAGGGGTCCTGGGCGTGGCTGGGTGACACCACGGTGCACTGGCGTCCGCACACCTACTTCGCCCCCGGCACCCGGGTCAGCGTGACGGCGAAGCTCTACGGGCTGGCCATGGGCGGCGGCGCCTTCGGCCGCGAGGACATCGTGTCCACGTTCACCATCGGCCGGTCCTACGTGCTGCGAGGCGATACCCGCACGCACCGGCTGGTGGCCTACGCCAACGGGGTCCAGGTTGCTGACTATCCCGCCAGTTACGGGCTGGACTCCGACCCCGGCCGCGCGACCCACAGTGGGACTCACGTGGTGCTGGGAAAGCATCCGGTGTACTATATGAGCAATCCTAAGTATCACTATAAAGATGTCAAAGCGCAGTGGGCGGTGCGGATCTCCAACAATGGTGAGTTCATCCACGCGGCGCCGTGGTCGGTGGCCCAGCAGGGCAGGACCAACGTCTCTCATGGTTGCGTCAACCTGTCCCCGGCCAACGCGGCGGCGGTCTTCGACGCGGTCTTGCCCGGAGACCCCGTCGAAATCATTGGCTCCTCCCGGCAACTCGGCCCTAGGGATGGAGACTATTATGACTGGACTATTCCTTGGGTTGCCTGGACAGCCAAGTCCGCTTTCTCGAGCCAAAGCTGAGGCCGGATGATGCCGAGTTTCTATGACCTGCATGCTCACCGCGCGCTGGAGTCTCCAGTGCTGCTGCTGGCCACGGAGAGCTGGCTCGATGCCGGGTTCGGGGCACAGAGCGCCATCGCACGGATTCTCGAGACGATTCCGACCGAGGTGCTGGCCACCTTCACCGCGGACGAGTTCATCGATTTCCGGTCTCGCCGTCCCACCGCGCGGATCTCCGACGGGGTTCTGGTCGGCCTGAACTGGCCCGAGATCCAGCTGCGGGCCGGTCAGGACAGCGCAGGCAGCAGTGTCCTCGTCCTGGTGGGGCCCGAGCCTGACCGGGCGTGGCACGCCTTCGTGCGGGCTGTCGTGGGCCTGGCCGAGGAACTGGGAGTGCGGCTCGTGGTCAGCCTCGGCGCCCACGCCGCTGCTGTCCCGCACACTCGCCCGGTCCGTCTGACGGCGATCGCCACGGTGGCCGAGCTGGCAGCACAGGTGGGTGTGGTGGCAGGCACCATTGAGGTACCGGCCGGGATCCAGACCGCGCTGCAGGAGGGCTTCGCCGCCGCGGGGATCCCCGCTATCGGGATCTGGGCGCGGGTACCCCACTACGTGGCGGCATTGCCCTACCCGGTGGCCAGCGCCGCACTCGTCGAGGCGCTGGCCACCGTGGCCGGGCTGAGACTCGACGCTGCGCAGTTGCATGCCGCGGCGGTCGGCGTGCGGACCCAGATCGATGAGGTTCTTGCCGCCAGTGCGGAGCACCGCGAGCTGGTGCGTGCTCTCGAGGCTGTGTTCGACGGCGACGTGGCCGCCCCACTGAACTTCTCGGACCTTCCGTCAGGCGACGAGCTCGCCGCGGAACTCGAGCGCTTCCTCCGCGGTGAGCAGGAGAATTAGGCGCACTTGATCCAGTGGGTACCGACAGCAGACCACGTCTCCCTAACACTACAGTCGCACTTCACTCTGAGTGATCACTGCGCCGCGGCCGGTGTGCCGGGTTCATCGTCCCTGCGACCGCGATTCGGCTCCGAATGGCACTCGACGGGACGCTCGGAACCGCCATTCGGCTCCACATGGCTGCGGTGGGATTCAGACCGCGCTGGGTCCCGCGCGGTAAGCGCCTCCCCGAACGTCATCAGCTCCCTGTGTCGATGTGCCGAAGGTAAGTCTCCTTACTGTCGCTGCCGGCGCACGCCATTACCAGCGTCCAGGCCTGCTTCCACGTTGGGAAGCGACGACCCGTGAGCATCTCCGACACCAGGGTGCGGCCGCAGTGCATCGCGGCGAACACCCGCTGGGGCTCAGGTGGAGACCCCGATTAAGGCGCTTGTCTCACTAAGACGTATAAGTATACAGTACCCATGGATGGAGGTGAAACAGGTGACCAATATCATGTTCGTACTGGCAGGTGCGCTGCTCACGGTCGGTGTGTTGATCGGATCAGGTCTGCACACCCGAGCCCTCGACCGATGGCATCGGCAGGTGGCACACTCGTGCGAGAACTCCACGAGCTGGAGGAGGCCCTGGCGAAGCGAGAGGTGGCCCTGGCGAGAAGCGGTGACTATCGTCGCATCTCACGAGCGGCGTAAATGAGTGGAGACGGTTCCCCTCTTTGGGGGTCGAGATTGGACGGCCGTGCTTGTATCAGGCCGCGGCTCGCGCAGCTCATCTAAGGTGTCGTGACAGATGGGGGGCGTGATGGCGAGTGGCTTCGTGGCGGTACCTGACTGGTTCTCCTGGGAGAACGCGGGTGCCGGGGTAGCGGTGGCTGACGTCGACGGTGACGGGCAGCCGGACATCGTTGTTCTGATAGCGGACGACCCGGCAGGGCAGAATAGCGGGCACTATCGGGTCGGACACCGGCTTGCTGCGGATGGCACGGTCAGCGGGTGGGGACCGTGGCTGGCGGTGCCGGACTGGGTCGGCCAGCTCACGTCGGATGTCGGGCTCGCGGTGACCGACATCGACGGCGACGGGCACCTCGATCTGGTGGTGTTCCTGGTGGACGCACCGGACGGGCCCAACAGCGGCCTCTACCGCGTCGGCCACCACGTGGCGGCAGACGGCACGGTCACCGGCGGGTGGGGGCCGTGGTTAACGATGCCGGACTGGTTCGCCTGGGAGAACCAGGGGGCCGACATCGCGGTGGCCGACCTCGACGGCTCGGGCCGTCCGGACCTCGTGGTGATGATGGTCGACGCACCGCAGGAACAGAACGTCGGGTACTACCGCGTGGGTCACGACCTCGCGGCGGATGGCACGGTCACCGGTGGGTGGGGGCCGTGGCTGACGGTGCCGGACTGGAAGTTCTGGGAGAACCAGGGGGCCGGCGTCGCGGTGGCCGACCTCGACGGCGACGGCCGGCCGGAGCTGCTGGTGTTCGCCGTGGACAACCCGGTAGGGCAGAACGGCGCCTATTACACGGTCGGCTGGGGCCTGGACGCCGACGGGCGGGCCAGTGACGGGTGGGGGCCGTGGAGCGCCGTGCCGGGTTGGGTTTTCTGGGAGAACCAGGGCGGGTCGGCGGCGATCGCCGATCTGGACGGCACCGGCCGCGGCGAGCTAGTGATCTTCGCCATCGACAACCCGGCACAGGCCAATGTCGGCTACCACCGCGTCCTGGACCTCGTCACCGACCTGGACACGGCGGCGACCAAGGGGGTCTGGCGGCTCCTGGACTTCGACACCCAGATCAACCCGGTCCACGCGGCGCTGCTGCACACCGGCGACGTGCTGCTGTTCTCTGGATCAGGCAACGACATCGACCGTTTCGTCGCCCACCAGTTCCGCACCCGGGTCTGGCACTACCCGGCCGCGGACCTCGACGCGCCGGACACCCCGATCGACCTGTTCTGCGCCGGCCAGGCATTCCTGCCCGACGGGCGGTTGCTGGCCGCCGGCGGCACCGGGCAGTACGACCCGTTCTTCGGGCTGCGTGACGCGCTGGTCTTCGACCCCGCAGCACAGACCTGGACGCGCACGCCGGATATGGCTGGCGGGCGCTGGTATCCCGCGCTGCTCGCGCTTGCGGACGGGCGGGTGCTGGCGATCTCCGGGCTGGGTGCGGGCGGCCCGCTCAACGAAGTGCCCGAGATCTACACCGGCACGCCACCGGCCTGGTCCGCAGTGACCTCACCGGGCCCGTGGCCGATGTACTCCCACCTGTTCCTGCTCCGCGACGGCCGGGTCTTCTACTCCGGCGGGCAGTACGGCGGCAACAATGGTGTGCACCCCTCGACGTGGGATCTGAGCTCCGGCGCAGCCACCGTGGTGCACGGGCTGACCGCGCCGGAGATGCGCAACCAGTCCGCCAGCGTGCTGCTGCCTCCCGCGCAGGACCAGCGCGTCATGATCATGGGTGGTGGGGGATTCACACACCATCACCACGGCGTGGTGGCCGGGGTCCGGGACGCCTGCGTCGTCGACTTCACCGCGGCAACCCCCGCCTACCACCCCGTCACGCCGATGCACCACGCGCGCATGCACCTCTGCGCGGTGCTGCTGCCCGACCGCACCGTGCTGATCACCGGCGGCGCGGCGCTGGAGGAGAACGCCGAGGTGGCCGCGCTGGAGGCGGAGATCTTCAACCCTGCTACCCAGACCTGGGCACTGGGCGCACCGGCCCGGCTGCCCCGGCTCTACCACTCCGTCGCCCTACTCATGCCCGACGGCAAGGTCGTGACCGCGGGCTCGAATCCGGTCCGCAAGACCGAAGAGCTTCGCATTGAGGTGTACTGGCCGCCGTATCTGTTCCAGGGTTCGCGGTCCACCCTCGTGCTCGCCACCACCCACGGCACCCCTGGCGGCACGGTGACGGCGACCACCGACGACCCCGCCCTCGCGTCGATCAGCCTCGTCCGGCCCGGCGCCACCACGCACTCCACCGACAACGAGCAGCGCCTCATCGACCTGCCATTCACCACCGACGCGAGTGGAAGAATCACCCTTCAACTACCTGCCGAACACACGCTGACCCCACCCGGCTGGTATCTCGTCTTCGCCGTCAACTCCAAAGGCGTCCCATCCCAGGGAGCATGGCTGCGGCTCTCCTGACAGACACCCGGCCGCCCTTCCTAGACTTGTGTTCCTTCTCGGCTCAGGGCTTCGCAGTGGCTGTTGCTGGAACGTAGGCTGACACTTCGTGGGGAATCGACGTTGTGGCGGGACCTGACGCTGGTAGCGCTGGCGGATCTGCCGTCGGGCCGAGCCGACTCTGAACTTGCCGTGATCGTAGCGGCGGCGATACGTTTCGCCGACCGGTTCGGGTGGTTGTAACGGGGCGGCTATGGTGCTGCCATGACCGCCGCAGCTGTCAAGCCGCCGTTCGCGGACGCCTCGCCGGCCGAGATCCGCGCGGAGCTGCTGCCCGAGGAGCAGCCCGACTTTGATCGCCCTACTCAGCCACCGGGGCCAGCGCACCCCTACAACGGGGACGCGAGCTGGCTCTACGCTGAGGAGCACCTGGCGAGCCGAGACGGGTGGGAGATCAACCTATGACGACCCGGCGGCTGCTGCGCGGCGGCCTGGTCGCCGATGGCATCGGCAGGCAGACGCAGCCCGGTGACGTCCTGGTCGGGGACGCCGAGATCGTCGCGGTCGGGCCCGGTGCCGGAGACGGGGTGGACGCGGAGATCATCGACCTCGCGCCCGGCAGCGTGGTCTGCCCTGGGTTCATCGACGCGCACGTCCACGCCGAGCGCCAGCTCGCTGTCGACGGGCTGCTGCCCGGCGCGCTCGCCCAGGGCGTGACGACGCTGGTCGTCGGCCAGGATGGCTCCTCGTGGATCGGCGGGTCGCCCGGCACGGTCTCCTACCTCAACGACTACTTCGGGCCGGTCAACGGCCCCGCGCCCGCGGCGTGCGGATGCCGCCTTGATGACTACGCACGCCTGGTCACCGGGCGTCTGGGCCAGAACGTCGCGGTGCTCGCGTCGCAGGGCACCATCCGGCACGGACTGGCGGGGACGAGTGACCGGCCGCTGGGCGACGCGGAGATCACAGCAGCCCGGCTGGCGGTCGAGCGCGCGCTGGAGCAGGGCGCGGTCGGGCTGTCCAGCGGATTGGACTACATACCCAGCCGCTTCGGGGGCGTCGCGGAGATCGCCGCCATGGCCACGCCACTGGCCGAAGCTCATCGCCCGTACGTCTCGCACTTGCGAGCGTACGGCGCACGTGTCCGAGCTGGCCTCGCCGAGCTCGGGGAGGTCGGCCGCATTGCCCACGTCGCCGTGCATGCCAGCCACCTGTGGGGTCCGCCCGAGGCCATTGACACGGCCCTGTCCGACATCGCCTCTGCAGGCGCAGGCGTGTCGTTCGACATGTATCCCTACGTGCGGTCCAGCACTATCCTCGCGATGCTCGTGTTGCCCGCCGAGGTCCAGAACGGCGGGATCCCGGCGACGCTTCGCCGGCTGAACGACCCCGACACCCGGGCCGCGCTGGTGCGTACCGACCGGTTCAGCGCCGCGCACCTCTCCCATGTCGTGCTCGGTTCGCTCCCCGAGCGGCTCGCCGGCCACGCCGGGAAGACGATCACCGAGGCCGCCGCGGACGCCAGAAAGCCACCTGGCGAGTGGACGTTGGACCTGCTCGTCGACACCGCACTGCAGGTCGGCGCCCAGCTCGACCGGCCAGAGCTGACCGAGACCGACCTGCGGGCGATCGTCACCCACCAGCGGCACTGCGCCGGCTCCGACGGGATCTATGTCGGGCAGCGTCCGCATCCGCGAGCGTACGGCGCGTTCGCCCGGCTCGCCGGCTACTACGCCGACGGCAGCGGCGGTACCGACTATCAGCTGCTGGTGCGCCACCTGTCCACGAACGCCGCAGATGCCTATCGGCTCGACCGGCGGGGCCGGCTCGCACCAGGGAAAGCGGCGGACATCTGTGTCCTTGCGCCACCTGGGCTTGCCGAGCGGTCCAGCTTCGATGACCCGTGCAGGCTTGCCGACGGCGCCGCGTTGGTGCTCGTGAACGGGGTGCCGGTGTGGGCCGACGGCGCACCGGTGGAGGGAGCTCGGCCGGGGAGCGTCGTCACCTCCTGAGCCGGGACTGTAGCCCGATTACGGAGTTGGCGCGGGGACTGACCTGGCGACAGTGCCCTCAATGAACGCGTCCCACTCGCCGTCAGTGAAGACCAGGACGGGACCGGTTTTGTTCTTGCTGTCGCGCACGGCGGTCCACCCAGGCCCGTGGGCCACCTCAACACAGTTATTGGCTCCGCCGCAGCGGCTGGACTTGCGCCAGGCGTGGTCAGGGATGGCGAGCATGTGCCTCACTCCTCTAACTCATTAATGAGCGTGTTGATGATCGCCAGCGACTCCCGATCCCCCAGCGAGGCGACCCGGAGTCGATCAAAGGCGAGACTGTAGGCCTGGATGTGCTCCGGGCGAACGTGATAGTCGGAACTGGTGAGACCCTCAATGTAGACGGTCCGGGATTGGCCGAGGTCGAGCAGGACGAACGACATGCCGAGCGCGGTGTGCGCACCGCCGGACAGCGGCATGACCTGCACGGTGACGTTCGGCAGCTCGGCCAGCTCCCGCAGCCGCAGCAGCTGCCCGCGCTGGACCTGGCGGCCGCCGACCGTGCGCCGCAGGGCCTCCTCACCAAGCACGACCCAGAGCAGTGGTGCACCACTGCGCAGGCGTTCCGCCCGGTGTTCCCGGCTGGTGGCCATCTGCTCCACGTCGGCCGGCGGCACGATGACGGAGGCCGACAGGAACGCCCGGGCGTAGTTGCGGGTCTGGAGCATGCCGGGGATGAAGTCGCCGAAGAACAGCTTGATCTCGGTCGCGCTGGCTTCCAGGCTGACGTACTGCTTGGCCCAGTCCGGCACGCGGGCCGACGAGGTCTTGCGCCTGGCTTCCTCGCCGAGCCGCTGCACCCGCTCGCTGGTGGCGTCATCCGCCTGATAGTACGTGAGCATCTCAGATAGCTCGGCAGCGGTCAGTCTGACCGTGCCGGTCTCGACTTTGCTGACCTTGGCGCGATACCAGCCGAGCTCGGCAGCGGCGTCCTCACTGCTGATCTTGGCCGCGTCCCGGAGGGCCCGCAGCTCGCCACCGAGCATGATGCGCTGGACAACCGGTCCCGGATTTTGCTCGGCCACGTGGCCAAGTCTGCCCCACCGCCGCTTCCTCGACACGCCGTACCTCCCCTGGGCCGAATCTGCGGACCAAAGTATCCCTGTCGGGATTCCTGGTGTAGTTTCTGGGCAGGCGGTGGCGCCAGGGCCACCCCGACGCCCTGGCGCCACCGCCCCTTAAGGAGGGATCAGGGATGGCGCACGCGGTGCTTGCCCTGACAGGCGTCGGTCTCCCGGCGTGGCCTGCCGGCGTCCACCTACGCCGACGGTGCTGTCGCTGGCGGACGCGGCACCGCAACGCGCGACAGTCCCGCCGGGAAGGCATCCGCGTTCTCACCTACTTCGAGTTGGTCAGGAGTGCCACGTGACTGATCCCTCTCCGGCGCAGCCTCAGCCGCAAGTGCCGCTTGATGCACAGGCCGCATACCCACTAGATCCAGTCGTGTACCGCAGGCTCTCCGTGAAAGGCAGTGGCGGGGTTGCCGCCACCGTGATTGTGATGACACAACGGGGATATGTATGGGTATCCATCATGCCACCATTCACCTGGGAAGCGATCATGGAACCCGTGAAGGTTGATGAGCTGATACATATGCTGGGGCTGGCCCGGGATGATGCGAAGAAGATGGCCGCGGCACGGGGTAGGCAGCCAAACAAGGCCATAGGCGCACGGAAGGCTCAGCCGTGATCCGGGAAGACCGGGAGCGTCACCGTCGCCGCTGACGGCCGTCGGCGATCTCGGTGTCACGATCGGGGTGCCGTTCACTCAGCCGGACCTCGCGCCACCGAGCCGGCCAGGGTGCTCAGCACGCTGAACTGGGTGGCGAACTCACCGGCCAACGCGTGCGCCGCCATGCTGAGCTCCCGCCCGCCGATGGTCACCCCGCGCCCGACGATGGTGTCGATCTCCCAGCTCAGGTGCAGCCGGACCGCTGACGAGACAGGAGCCGCGCCATCTCCTCCTGGGCCGCGGTGAGGTGCTGTCGCCTGGCCTGCGCAGACTCCTCGATTGCTTGCAAGCAGACCGGCACGGCACCGGGCTCTCCATGGTGTCTGCCGTCAGGCGGGCTTGGGGCTGCCCCTCGGCTGAAGGTGCGCGTCCCGTGCTTCCCGGTGACACACTGTGAAACGTACGGTCGAGGTTCGGCCGTCGAGTGCACACAGATCCGGGGTGCGGACAACGATGATGACGGAAGAAGATCGACCCAAGCCGCCAGAGCTGGTCAGTCTTTACGCTGCAACCCCAGAGGTGTTCAGGGTGCTCAAAAAGGAATTCCAGGTGCCCGATACCTACGAGCTCGTGTTGCACGATGTCGATGCGGCGGAAAAATTCTTGAGGAATACCCTCGACATTGCCGCGATCACGATGCGGAAGATCCAAGCCCTGCGCTGGGTGACGAAGCCCGGTGTCGAGACAGCGAACGACATTGTCGTCACTCTTGCTGCGGATCTTCTGCGGGCTCTCGATTACTTGGTGACGTGCTGCGACGACGAGACCAACGCCGATTCGCTGGCCAAGTTCAAGAACCAAGTTGTGCTCGCCGCGCGGCGCGCGGCCGGTGATGGCGGTGTTGCCAGACTACGGTGAAACATCCCCTTTCCTTGTCTTCGGTTGGGGGCAGCGATGCGTGGCGGCGTCGTATCTCACTGACCACGCTGCGGACCACGGCTGGTGGCACCATCTCGGTCAACGACGGGCGCAACATCCTGGTGAGATGCCAGCACATGAAGTACTGGCGGCAGTCCATGCCATCTGCCCTGTCGATGTCGATCAGCAGGCCCGCGATGTTCACTGCGGCGTTGAGGCGAACCTGGCCGACGGCGCCCTTGACCGCACCCGCGACTGCGCGGGACTCCGCTTCGCCGCTGCCGATCATTGCCGCCTCCGGGTCATGCCAAAATCAGCCGGATGATCCACGGTGTCGCTGGGGGAGCAGGCGTGCGCGGAACTCATCCACCCTCGCGCTCATCTCTTCAGCTCGCCGGGCCTCGATAGTCTCGAACTTCTTGAATACCGCCTCGGCCCCATACTCATCAATGAGGCCCTGGGCGACACGGATCACAGCGTCGCGGACGAAGGCGGAGAGTGTCTGTCCTTGGTGTCGTGCGACCACCTCGAGCAGGGATCGCTCGTCGGCGGGCACGCGGAAGCAGATGGGAGAGGACTCGCTGGCCATGGGATCTCCCTTCCGCTGAGTCGAAGGTCTCAAGCAGCGCCAGTCGCGCCCGTATACGCATACTACGCTTGTATAACTGATACGTCAATAGCTCTCTCAAGGCATGGTGTGCTCGCTAGCCGTGGCGACGTCGCACTGATGCACAGGGGTCAGCTCGGCGGAGCGCTGTCGCCGGGCAGCCTGCGGCGGTGCCATCGCGCCCCCGCATCTCGCGGCCAAGGGTAGCTAGCCGACCTGACCACTCGGCAACACGCGACCTGGTGCTGGACCTCGCTGCCGCCAGCTCTCTCTCGTCACTTGTCTAACTATGACGTATACGTATACAGTACCCATGGATGGAGGTGGGGCAGATGACCAGCATCATGTTCGTGCTGGCAGGTGTGCTGCTCGTGGTCGGTGTGTTGATCGGATCAGGTCTGCACACCCGAGCCATCGACCGGAGGCGTCGGCGGGTGGCACAACTCGTGCGAGAACTCCACGAGTTGGCGGAGGCCCTGGCGGAGCGAGAGGAGGCGCTGGCGGAGCGAGAGGAGGCGCTGGCGAGCAGCGGTGATCATCGTCGCATCTCACGAGCGGTGTAAATCAGCGGACGCGGTTCCTCCCGTTTGGGGTCGAGGTAGGGGACTCTTTGGCGGCCGGAGCTGCTGGCGGTCGCCGCGTGGGGTGGAGCCGCTGCCGGAATCGGCTCGCCGCGGGGTCGCTGTACGTTCATGTACACTTCTGTACATGACGCAGCTGAGTGTCAGTGAGGCCCGGGCAAGGCTCCCCGAGGTCCTTGACCGAGTGGCCGGCGGCGACGAGGTCACGATCACCCGGCATGGGCAGCCGGTCGCGGTGGTCGTCCGGCCGGACGCGTTGCGCACGCGCAGAGCCGAGGCGACGATTCGTCAGGCCCGTCGGGTCGGTGATCTGCTGGCTGCCGCTGGGCAGCAGCCCCTGGCGTCGGCTGGCCTCTCAGCCGAGCGAGCCGACGAGCTCGTCTGGACGGTACGCGAGGCTCGTGACCGTTCTTGATGGACGCCTTCGACGCTGACGTCCTCATCTACGCCGCGGTTGACGACCACCCGCTAGGCCGACGGATCAGGGCGCTGTTCGCTGCGGAGTCGGGATCCAAGGCCGGGGTGGGCTCGGTACTGCTGCTGCCGGAGATCCTCGCGAAGCCGATGCGGGACGGCCGTGCTGACGAGCTCACCGTTCTCGCCAGCCTGCTCAGCCGACTCGAGCTACGGGTCTTCGACGCGGTGACCGCCGAGGTCGCGACCTCTCTCGCAGCCGCCCACCGGCTGCGCGCGGCGGACGCGGTCCACCTGGCGACCGCCGTCGTCGCCGGAGCGGACAGGTTCGTCACGAACAACCGGCGCGATTTCCCGGACACCCTCACCGACATCGACGTCACCTACCCGGACACACTGCCGGACCCACCAGCAGGTTGACAGCGGGCGACTGCCACGTCTGCGGCAGTGTCAGCCGACCGACCGTCCGCATAACGAGTACTCACGGAGGACTGGACGATTATCCATAGTCTTGAGGAGTGCCTATGAGAGGGGCCGCCGCCGGGGCCCGCATCGCCGTGCTCTTGCTCCTGGTCATGGGCACGCTTGGCGCGTGCTCTTCGGGTGACGAACGGGCGGCCGGCGTGCCGAAAGAGGCCGTCTCGCAACCGGACCGCCTGGCAATGGTCCAGACGCAGATCGCAGCCAGGGGGGTGAATGATGCCAGGGTCCTTGATGCGATGCGAGCTGTTGCGCGCCACGAATTCGTCCCGCGCGAGCAGGTGGGCCGGGCGTACGACGACCGGGCCCTGCCCATCGGCGAGGGGCAGACGATCAGCCAGCCCTACATCGTCGCTCTGATGACCGAGCTGCTCGACGTGCAGCCCGGGGAAGCGGTCCTCGAGATCGGTACCGGCTCCGGGTACCAGGCAGCAGTCGCCGCGGAGCTGACCGAGCGTGTCTATACGGTGGAGATCCTCCCGAAGCTCGCGCGGCGCGCGGCGGCGACGCTGGATCGGCTCGGCTATGCACGCGTCCAGATGAAGACCGCGGACGGGTATTTCGGATGGGCGGAGCACGGCCCCTACGACGGCATCATCGTCACGGCGGCGCCTGACCACATCCCTGCCCCACTGGTGGCACAGCTGAAAGAGGGTGGCCGCATGGTGATCCCGATCGGCCCGCCGGGGAATTACCAGACGCTGTGGCGGCTCACCAAGCAGCAGGGCAAGGTGGTCTCGGAGAACATCACCGACGTGGCGTTTGTTCCGCTGACCCGCAAGCCCTGACGGTGGCGGTGTCGCGGATCTGCGGACCGCTGCGGGCAGCCAGCAACGCCACCGCGTAGGCCAGTGCGGCACAGGCGAACACGACCTCGAAGCCCCACGACAGGGCGATCATCGGAGCCAGGATGGCACCCACCACGGACGTGAACCCGTTCACGCCCCAGGCCAGCGGCAACCGGCTGGGCTTGGCGGCACCGAGCGCTGCCAGACCGCGGGGGAATCCGATCCCCATCAGGAATCCGAGCGGGGCGAGCAACAGGAGCGTGATCCCGATGCGCACCCCCAAGTCCCCACCGAGCGACCCCGGAAGAACTGTGGATAACACCACCGGGTAAAGCGCCACGGCCGCCACCAGCGTGGCCAGCCCACCGCGCCACGGTATCCGGGCCGACCACATGCTGCCCAGGCCCGAGCAGGCCAGCAGCCCGAAGGCGACGACGGCGAATGCGCGGGCGGAATGGTCCAAGAACAGCACGAAGCGCTGCACGAGGGCCACCTCGACGAGCAGAAATCCCAGCCCCAGCGCCGCGAAGTACACCATCGGCGGCGCCCGGTTGTTGCGCCCTGCTCGGTCCGGGTCGCCCCGGCGGATGGCGATGGCCGGCCCGAGCAGCAGCGCCAGCGACAGGCCCGTGGTCAGCACGAGCAGCGCCACGAGGATGAGATACCCGCTTCCCCCAAACGGCTGCCAGGTTCGGCCGAGCAGGGCGATGACGGTCGGCGTCTGCTCCCACGTGAAGAAGTGAAAAAAGAACGGCCGAGTGTCGCGCGGTGGCGTCACGTCGTATTCGTACCGGTCATAGCCGGCCTGCTCGTCAGACAGCAGCTGCCGGAAGGACTCGTGGTAGCGGTCCCGGCGCAGCACGTTGGCGATGTTTGCTTCCCCGGGTTGGATCCCCGGGTACCACACAAGGTCGAACTGGCGCTGTCGGGCGAAGCCCTTCGCTAATCCGATCTCGGGCTGGGTGAACGGTTCCTGCTTGGCCAGGATCAGCATCGTCGAGAACGACCGGATGGCGATGATCCTGGTGGCCGGGTCCTTCCCGGCCCGCCGCAGGGCGTCCGCCACCAGCGCTGCCGCGCGTAGCTCCTCGGTCGGTGGCAGCTGCAGCCAGCGGTGGACGACCAGCAGGCCCCCGGGCGCCAGGTGAGCGAAATAGGCGTCGAACGCCTCCGCGGTCAGTGGGTAAGTCTCCGACAGGGAGAACGCCCCGGCCGTCACCGCGCGGCGGTTCTCCGACAGGGCCAGCGTCACGAGGTCGAACGTCTCCGGCGATCCCGACAGGTACCCGCGCGGGTTCGACACGGCAAGCTCGACGCGCGGATCCGCATAGACTCCGCCGGCCCGGGACGACAGGCCCGACGTGAGGAGCTGCGCCAGCAGGCGGTTGTTCTCCACGGCCACGACCGAGCGCGCACCGAGCTCCAGGGCCGACAGCACCTCAAGCCCCCCGCCCGGCTCCAGGACCAGGGTCCGCGACGTCGGCCGCAGGCGATGCGCCAGCGAGGTGGGCAGGCCGTCGATGAAGCCGTGGGTCAGGCCCTCCCGGGCGGTGAGGGGGAGCACGACCTCGCCGTCGAGAACCACGGCGCTCTGCTCGGGCAGGCTTCCCTGGTACTGCAGCGTCAACCCGGGAGCGGAGTGAATTGCGGGACTCGAGACGATGTCGATCCGCGACGCCGCGCTGGATCTGCGCTCCAGCACCCGGGTGTCCGGGAAGCTTTCCAGCTGGGACAACGGCTTGTACGGCGAAAGCCGGATCTCAAGCCACGAAGGCGACTGCCACCAGAGCACGAGGACCAAGCCGGCCGCCGTCAACCCAACAAACCGGTCCACCCGGCGGGCGAGGCCGGCGGGCGCCTCGGCCTCGGACCGCGCGCACGCAAATCCGACGGAACCCACAGCGGCCGTCAACCCGGCCAGCAAGACAGCCACGGTGGGGTCCGCCCGGTCCAACGTGACCAGGGCCATCACCGCGCCGACTGCCGAACCTGCCAGATTCGCCCCGTACAAGCCCGGAGCCCGCTGCGGCCACCTCATCAACGGCAATCCGAGAACCAACCCGGCCAGCAGGAACACAACGCCATAACACAGCAGATAAGCGGCCAGCAGCGCGAACTGGCTCGGTTCCCAGCCCACCCGATAGGGATCGAACGGGATCAGGTTCGAGATGGCATAGCCACCCACCAGCGCAAGCGAGGCAGCCGCTGCCAGGCGGGCAAGCAGCGTGGGGCGTAACGGTCGACGGAGCCCGAGCAGCGTGCCGCTTGCCCCGAACCCCACAAGCCCGAGACTCATCGCCAGGAAGGCGAAATGATAGCCGTAAGCGATGGAAAAGATCCGGGTGAGAGCGACTTCATACAGCAGGGTCGCGGCCGCTACCGATCCCACTCCCAGATAGACGAGCACGCGTTAGCTCTGCTGGAAGGTGTTCGAGGCGGTGACCGCCGGTGGCCATCCGCCGCCAGCGGCGCTCGCCACGCTCCGCGCCCTCCCCGGGCGCTGCCCCGAATCCACGATCGACGTCACGGATCGATCGTCTCCTGAACGGCTGCGGCCAATCCACTCGGAGCAAGCACATCACCCCTGGGAGCAGGACTCCGGCAAAGTCGTGGGTTGCGTGCCGCAACCCCACCCCCCGCCGAGCCGTGAACTCGGCGCCACCGACAGCCCCCGTCCGTCCAGACGCCGGTGGCGCCGGGCTCACGGCGCCGGCCCGCGCGCCGCCTGCGGTGAACGGCACCTGGTTCGTGACGAGGACAGTGTCAGGCGATAGCTGCTGGTGACGACCTTGGTTGCCGCGCACGTCGTCCGATCGACCGCTGGTCGCAATTCGGATTGTTCACGTGGCAGAGCTACCCTAAAGCGGCTATTATGGCACCCAAGTGAGTTACATTAACTGTAACTCTTGGTAATAGATGAGTCCCAGAACACGCAACCGAGTACCTGGAGCTTGAGATGACCCAGACCTGCACTACCGCGCCCGCTCACCCCGTCTCCGATCCTGGTGGCGACGATCCTGGTGGCGACGGGGTCGAGATCGGCGGGTACGGGGTACTGGACGGCTGAGTTCGTTCAGCAACCCGATCTATCGACCCGGACACGCTGGTCGGGGGACCTGCGAGCATGCACCTCTGTAACGTCGTACCTGGTGGAGGACCGTGTGCAAGCGAGATTGCGTCCGTCGGCTGTCCTGTTGTCGCGCGGGCGGGCGGTGGCGTCGGGCGCCTTCGCTGCTGCCCTCGCGCTAGCCGCCGGGGTGGCCGGGATCGCCGTCTTCCGCACCACGCCTGTCACACCAGATCTCGGCACCCTGTTCGGCGGCGTCACGCTGGCGGCGGCATTCGGGGTCGCCCGCAGTCTGGCGATCGAGGTCGACGTCCGCCGCGACACCGCGCGGATCACTCCCACCGAGATCCCGCTGGTCATCGGCCTGCTGCTGCTGCCTGGCCCAGTGGTGCTGGCGGCCTGTGTGGGTGTGCTGGTCATCGCCCGGCTCATCCGCCGGGACACCTGGTCCAAGCTGCTGTTCAATGCTTCCTGCCCGGCGCTGACCGTCGCGGTCACCGACCTGTTGGCCTTCTTGGTCGTCCAGCCGACGTGGCCTTGGGTGCCGAAGTGGAGCGCGGTGCTCGCCGGGTTCGTCGTCGCACACGCCATCACCTCCTGCCTCACCTGGACCTTCCTGGTGCTGCTGGACCGCAGGCGTCCCGGCGAGAGCGCGCGTCCTGTGGTGCACGGCTATCTCCTCGGGCTGCTCAGTGCCGGGCTGGGGCTCGCCGCCGCGGAGCTGGTGGTGGAGGTGGCCTGGGGCGCCCTGCTGGTATGCCTGCTCACGGTGACCGTGGCCGGGGTGTACCGCGCCTACTACGGGCTGCTTCGCGATCAGCGTGATCTCGGGGTGCTCAACGACCTCAGCCTGAAGGTGGCGGTGGCCGGGCGGGGTGGGGACGACGACTATCCAGAACTAGACGAGGGTGGCTGGAGCACCGCCATGGAGCTGGCCCGCGAGCAGCTCAGCGCCACCCGCGTCGTGCTGCACCGGATACCGGTGCAGGGTGCGCCGCGCACCGTGGTCGCCGGTCAGCCGTTGCCCCGCCCGCTGTCGCCGTCCGACCTCGCCGCCGTGATTCCCGCCGCCCCGCCGGCCGGGACCGGTCAGGTGGTGCGCCTGACGGGCAACAGCGTGGACCCGGTCATCGTCGGCGCACTGGCCGCCAGGGCAGCCTCGGACCTGCTGGTGGCTCCGCTGCGAGGCGCCGACCAGCTCCTGGGTGTCATCGAGGTGCATGACCGCCAGAGCAGGTTGCGCGGCTTCGGGAAAGCCGACGTGCGGTTGGTCGAAACGCTGGCCAGCCATCTCACCACCGCGCTGGACAACTGCCGGCTGGTCGCCCAGCTACGACACGACGCTTACCACGACAGCCTCACCAGCCTGCGCAGCAGGCTCGGTTTCCGGGAGGCCGCGACCGAGGTGCTGCGCCGGGACCCGGCGCCCTGTGCCGTGATCGTGGTCTGCCTCGAGCTGCTGTCGGCAGTCAACGATGCGCTGGGCCACGTGTGGGGCGACCGGATCGTGCTGGGCGCGGGCGACCGGCTGCGCTTAGCCCTGCCGGACGGGGTGCTCACCGCCCGGCTCGAAGGGGACACCTTCGCCGCGCTGCTGGTCGACGTCTGCTCGCATCGGGCGCTTCAGGTGGCCGAGCAGGTGCAGGCGGCGCTGAGCCAGCCCTATCCGGTCGACAAGCTCGCCGTGGAGTGCAGCGCGGTGGTCGGCGTGGCGCTCACCGGGATCGAGCCCACCCGCAACGCGGACACCCTGCTGCAGCGCGCCGATGTCGCTTTGCACGCCGCACGCGGCGGCCACGAGACCGTCCGCAGCTACCTACCCAGCATGGGCCAGATCCTGCTGCGCCGATTCCAGCTGGTCACGCAGTTCCGCCAGGCGCTGGACACCGGGCAGGTCGACGTGCACTTCCAGCCGCAGCTGGCGCTGCCCACCCGCCAGGTGATCGGGGTGGAGGCGCTGGCCCGCTGGCACCATCCGGAGTTCGGGATGCTCGATCCGGAAGAGTGGGTCACCGTCGTGGAGGCCACCGGTCTGATTGACGCGCTCACCGAGTTCGTGCTCGACTGTTCGCTGCGGCAGTGCCGGAGCTGGCTGGATCGCGGGCTGTCCCTGTCGGTGGCGGTCAATCTCTCGGTGCGCAACCTGGCCGACACCGAGTTCCCCCGCCGGGTGGCCGACGCTCTGGCGCGCCACCAGGTGCCCGCGGCGCTGCTGTGTCTCGAGCTCACCGAGTCGGCAGTGATGAGCGATCCGGAGCGCGCGCTGCCGGTGCTGCGCGGGCTGCACGGTCTGGGTGTCCGGATCGCGGTGGACGACTTCGGTACCGGGTACTCGTCGCTGGCCTATCTGCGGCGCCTCCCGGTGGACGAGGTCAAGATCGACAAGAGTTTCGTGCTCGGGCTGGCAAGTGACCTCGGCGACCTCGCGGTGGTCCGCTCCATCATCGACCTCGGCCACTCGCTCGGGTTGACCGTCATCGCGGAAGGCGTCGAGCAGGACGCGACCCGGGATCAGCTGGTGGAGATGGGCTGCGACGTCGCGCAGGGCTATCTCTTCTCCCGCCCGCTCGAGGCGGGCCGGTTCGACACCTGGCTGGCCACCCGGACCATCCGCGCCCCCGGAGTGTGCGACGAGACCGTGCTCACCCTGGTCCGGTGACCGCTACGCCGGGTTTCACCTACCGCACCGGTGTTGTGTAGAGTTGGCCCCGCTTGAGCAGCGTTCGCATAGCTCAGACGGCCCCAATAGCTCAGTCGGCAGAGCGTCTCCATGGTAAGGAGAAGGTCTACGGTTCGATTCCGTATTGGGGCTCGGCGAACGGCCCTGGTCACCCGATCCGGGTCCCTCGGTCGGCTCGGGTGGGAGGGCTCCCTCCAGGCGGTGTAGCTCAGTCGGAAGAGCAAGCGGCTCATAATCGCTGTGTCGCCGGTTCGAGTCCGGCCACCGCTACCACCGGTCGGCGCGTCACGCGCTGGCCACCACTGCATGTCGACCACAGCTTAGTGAGAGAGAGGTACCCGTGGCCGCCACCGACATCCGACCCAAGATCACGCTGGCGTGCGAGGAGTGCAAGCACCGCAACTACATCACCAAGAAGAACCGGCGCAACGACCCCGACCGGCTGACCATCCGCAAGTACTGCCCGAACTGCAACAAGCACCGGGCACACCGCGAGACCCGCTGAGTGGGACTCGACCCCTCCGTCGTCGGGCGGTCCTACCCCGTGGCTGGTACCTACCAGGTGGGGCGCGAGAAGATCCGGGAGTTCGCCGACGCCATCGGCGATGACGACGCGCTCTACCGGGATCCCAGTGCCGCGCGAGCCTGTGGATACCCCGATGTGATCGCCCCGCCCACTTTCGCGATCATCCTGTCTCTCCGGGCGCAGCAGGCGCTGGTCTCCGATCCCCAGCTTGACCTGGACTACAGCCGGGTGGTGCACGGCGATCAGTCGTTCACCCATCACCGGCCGATCCGGGCCGGGGACGAGCTGGCCGCCACGTTGCACGTCGACGGTGTCCGCGCCATGGGAGCCAACGACCTGCTCACGGTGCGCTGCGAGATCACCGACGGCGCCGGTGACCCGGTCGCGACCGCCCGGTCCACGCTGGTCGTCCGGGGGGACCGGTGACCCGGCGCCGCCGCACCGAGGTCGCCGAGGGTGACGCGCTGCCCGGGCTGCAGGTCCGCGTCACCCGGGCTGGGCTGGTCCGCTACGCGGGAGCTTCCGGCGACTTCAACCCGATCCACTGGAACGAGCGGGTCGCTCGGGAGGTCGGGCTACCCGGCGTCGTCGCGCACGGGATGCTCACCATGGCGCTGGCCAGCCGCCTGGTGACGGCCTGGGCCGGTGACCCGGGTGCCGTTGTGGCATGCGCAGTGCGCTTCACCCGGCCGGTCGTGGTGCCCGATGACGCCGAAGGCGCCCTCGTGGAAATCTCCGGCACCGTCGCGCAGCGCCGCGACGACGGCACCGCCCTGATCACCATCACCGCAAAGTCCGCCGCCCACCTCGTCCTCGGCAAAGCCACCGCCACCGTCGCCCTGGCCTGAGCGCAGTCGCCAGCGCATTCAGCGGGCTGAGCGGGGTCAACGGCACCCGAATAACCCCGTTGAGCCCGCTGAATGCGTCAGGATGCCTCGGAGAGGAGCTCGGCTAGGCGGGTCACTCCAGTGTGGAGGTCGTCGTCGGCTAGGGCGTAGGAGAGGCGGAAGTAGCCGGGGGTGCCGAATGCCTCGCCGGGCACCACTGCCACTTCGGCGTGCTCCAGCACGGCCGTGGCCAGGTCGATGCTGGTCTGCATCGTGGTGCCGCGCAGCGATCGGCCCAGCAGGCCCTGCACCGAGGGGTAGGCGTAGAACGCCCCGTACGGCACCGGGCAGGTCATCCCCGCAATGGCGGACAGCAGCTCGACGATGGTGCGCCGCCTGCGGTCGAAGGCCGCACGCATCCGGGCCACCGCGTCCAGCGGCCCGGATACCGCGGCCAGGGCGGCACGCTGCGCCACGTTGCAGACGTTCGAGCTCAGGTGCGACTGCAGGTTCGCGGCCGCTGTCACCACGTCAGGCGGGCCCACCAGCCAGCCGACCCGCCATCCGGTCATCGCGTAGGTCTTGGCCACGCCGTTGACCACCAGGCACCGCTGCGCCAGCTCCGGCACCGCGACCGGCATCGAGAGCGCCTGGGCACCGTCGTAGACCAGGTGCTCGTAGATCTCGTCGGTGATCACCCACAACCCGTGCTCGGCCGCCCAGCGCCCGACCTCGACGACCAGCTCCGGGGGTGCCACCGCCCCGGACGGGTTGGACGGGGAGCACCACAGCAGGATCTTCGTGCGATCGGTGCGGGCGGCGTCAAGCTGCTCGACGCTGGGCAGGTAGCCGCGGTGCTCGTCGGTGGGCACCACCACCGGGTTCCCGCCGGCCAGCGCGATCGCCTCCGGATAGGTCGTCCAGTAGGGCGCCGGCAGCAGCACGTCGTCGCCCGGGTCGAGCAGCGTGGCGAACGCCTGGTAAACGGCCTGCTTACCACCGTTGGTGATGAGCACCTGGCCTGGCTCGATCGAGTACCCGGAGTCCCTCGCGGTCTTGGCCGCGACGGCCTCCCGCAGCTCGGGCAGGCCCGCGGCGGGGGTGTAGCGGTGGTTGGCCGGGTTAGCGCAGGCAGCGACTGCGGCCTGCACGATCTCCGGGGGCGTCGGGAAGTCGGGCTCCCCGGCGCCGAAGCTGATCACCGGGCGGCCTGCTGCCCGCAGTGCCTTCGCCTTCGCGTCCACCGCGAGGGTGGCCGACTCGCAGATACCGCCGACCCGGGCGGAGATACGCCGGGTCTCGCTGAGATGGGGTGCCGCCATGCCGCACATCGTCTCACGGCTGCCCGGCTGCGACCCCGGACTGTGACCGCCGACTATGTCAGTTGGTGTGCATCGGTTCGGGTGGCCTACACTCTGGGACGCCTGGTAATAGGGGTGTAGCTCAACTGGTAGAGCAGCGGTCTCCAAAACCGCAGGTTGCAGGTTCAAGTCCTGTCGCCCCTGCATAGGCCTGAACCGGCGATGATCACACTGCCAGACGGCACGGCGAAGCGGAGGATCAGCAGCGTGAGCGACGATCGCGCCCACGAGGCAGACGAAGAGCAGGAGCGTGCCGAGGCGTCACCCGACGCCGGGCGGTCGGCTTCTGCTGCTGGGCGCCGGGAGCGGCCCACCAGCCAGGCGCGGTCCGGGGTCGCCGGCAAGGACCAGCCGACCAGTCCCCGAGGCGCTACCGAGACCAAGGCAGCGCCGCTGGCCCGGCTGGTCCGCTTCCTCCGCGAGGTCGTGTCCGAGCTGCGCAAGGTCATCTGGCCAACCCGCCGGGAGCTGGTGGTGTACACCGGGGTCGTGCTGGTCTTCGTGGCCTTCATGGTGGCGTTCGTGGCACTGCTGGACGTGGGGGTGGGCGAAGCCGTGCTGAGGGTGTTCGGCTGACAGTCCACCAAATCCGTCACCAGCGCGACATGACGCAAGAGAGGAAGCGAGGCCGACTGTGACCTCACACGAAGGCGGGCCGGAGCTGATGCGGCTGTCCGATGCCGAGCCGTCCGAGGTCGTTGTGGACACCGACTCGCCGTCCGCGCAGCCTGCCGAGGAACCCGCCGGGGAATCTGAGGGTGCTGATGCGGCGGCCCAGGATGCCGGGGTGGCCGAGATCGAGCCCGATCAGCCCGCCGACCCCGTTGCGGAGCTGCGGTCCGCGCTGGCTGCCGCTCCCGGCGCGTGGTACGTGGTGCACTCCTACGCCGGCTACGAGAACAAGGTGAAGGCGAACCTGGAGACCCGGGTGCAGACCCTGGACGTGGAGGAGTTCATCTTCCAGGTCGAGGTGCCCACCGAAGAGGTCACCGAGATCAAGAACGGCCAGCGCAAGCAGGTGCAGCGCAAGGTGCTGCCCGGCTACATCCTGGTCCGGATGGACCTCAACGACGCCTCGTGGAGTGCCGTGCGCAACACGCCGGGAGTCACCGGGTTCGTCGGCGCCACCTCGCGGCCCTCGCCGCTCAGCCTTGATGACGTGCTGAAGTTCCTCGCCCCGCGGGTGGATCAGCCGAAGGTGGCAGCGGGTGCTGGCCGGCAGTCGGCGGGTTCCGGCGCGGCCAGGCCCGCGATCGAGGTCGACTTCGAGGTGGGCGAGTCGGTCACCGTCATGGACGGCCCGTTCGCCACGCTGCCGGCGACGATCAACGAGGTCAACGCCGACGCGCAGAAGCTGAAGGTGTTGGTATCGATCTTCGGCCGGGAGACTCCGGTCGAGCTCTCGTTCAGCCAGGTCGCCAAGATCTGACCGGTGCGGCGCCGGTTGGTCCACCAGCCCGAGGAAGGAACCATGCCCCCCAAGAAGAGAAGGAAGCTCACTGCCACGGTGAAGCTCGCGCTGGAGGCGGGCACCGCGAACCCGGCCTCGGTCGGGCAGGCGCTGGGCCCGCACGGGCTGAACATCATGGAGTTCTGCAAGGCATACAACGCCGCGACGCAGAACAGCCGTGGCGAGGTCGTCCCCGCGGTGATTTCGGTGTTCGAGGACCGCTCGTTCGACTTTGTGCTCAAGACCCCGCCGGCGTCCGTGCTGCTGCTCAAGGCGGCTGGGGTGGCCAAGGGGTCGGCGGAGCCACACAAGACCAAGGTGGCCAGGGTCAGCCGCGAGCAGCTCCGGTCCATCGCCGAGCGCAAACGCGAAGACCTCAACGCCAACGACATCGACGCCGCGATCAAGATCATCGCTGGCACGGCCCGGTCCATGGGCATCACAGTGGCCGACTAGATCACAGTGGCCGACTAGATCACAGTGGCCGACTAGCACGAGCAGTACGCGTGGGAGGGTCAGCGCTGGCCCGTACCACGACTGATCCTTACCGAAGGGCAGTGACATGAAGCGCAGCAAGGTGTATCGGCAGGCCGTCGAGAAGGTCGACCGCAGCCGGCTCTACAGTCCGCTGGAGGCCGCGGCTCTGGCCAAGGAGACGTCCCCGACCACGATGGACGCGACCGTCGAGGTCGCCATGCGGCTGGGCGTCGACCCCCGCAAGGCCGACCAGATGGTTCGCGGCACGGTGAACCTCCCGCATGGCACCGGCAAGACGGTCCGCGTCATCGTCTTCGCCAGTGGGGACCGGGCCGCCGAGGCCACGGCCGCCGGTGCCGACGCGGTCGGATCCGAAGACCTCATCGAGCGCATCCAGGGCGGCTGGCTGGACTTCGACGCCGCCATCGCGGCGCCGGACCAGATGGCCAAGGTCGGCCGGATCGCCAGAATCCTCGGTCCCCGCGGCCTGATGCCCAACCCGAAGACCGGCACCGTGACGCCCGACGTCGCCAAGGCCATCACGGACATCAAGGGCGGCAAGATCAACTTTCGGGTGGACAAGCAGGCTAACCTGCACTTGATCATCGGCAAGGTGTCGTTCGACGCCGACAAGCTGGTGGAGAACTACGCCGCTGCGCTCGATGAGGTGCTGCGGGCCAAGCCGTCGAATGCCAAGGGCCGTTACCTGAAAAAGGTCAGCTTCTCCACCACGATGGGCCCCGGCATCCCAGTCGACCCGAACCGCACCCGCAGCCTGCTGACCGACGAGCCCGCCGCCGTCTGACGCCGCCCCCAAGCTTGTGCAGGTGCGGGCGTCCCCGGGGTGAGGGTGGCAGGGGTGTTGGCCTAAGCTGGTAGCCAGTTCCACCGAAGACCGCTGGTTTCCGTGCCGCTGGCACGGGCGAAGGTCCCGCGACTGCGGGCGGCCCGCGCAGGAGGACGTGGTCGTCTTACCATGCCGCGCTGTTGCGCGCGGTGTGTACGCCCCGCGCCTGCTGCGCCGGGGCGTTCGTCGTCTTCGGGCCGGGTACAGGTTGCTGCCCTGAGACCTGCTTGCAGGGTCGAAGCATCGACCCTGAGACCTGCTTGCAGGGTCGAAGCATCGACCCTGAGACCTGCTTGCAGGGTCGAAGCATCGACCCTGAGACCTGCTTGCAGGGTCGAAGCATCGACGCAGCCCGTCCTGGCCAGCCCACGCACCACACACACGAAGAGGAGGCGATCCATGGCCAGACCGGACAAAGCTGACGCCGTCGCCGAGATCGCGGACCGGTTCCGCGGCGCCACCGCTGCGGTCGTGACCGAGTACCGCGGCCTGTCCATGACGCAGTTGACCGCACTGCGTCGTGCCCTTGGTGCGGCAACCACCTACCGGGTGGCCAAGAACACCCTGGTCTCCCGCGCCGCGAGAGACGCCGGCGTGGAGGGCCTCGACGAGTTGTTCGTGGGCCCCACCGCGATCGCGTTCGTCCAGGGTGAGCCGGTGGACGCGGCCAAGACGTTGCGTGACTTCGCCAGGGAGCACACCGCGCTGGTCATCAAGGGCGGCTACCTGGACGGCCGCCCGCTGACCGTCGCGGAGATCGCCCAGATCGCGGACCTGGAGTCGCGCGAGGTGCTGCTGGCCAAGCTGGCCGGTGCGATGAAGGGCAACCTCTCCCAGGCCGCCAGGCTGTTCGCCCAGCCGGCCTCCCAGGTCGCCCGGTTGGCCGCGGCGCTGCGGGACAAGCGCCAGCAACCAGCAGACGACAACGCCCAGGACTGACTCTACCGACAATGACGACGACAAGGAGAACGCCATCATGGCGAAGCTGAGCACCGAAGAGCTGCTCGATGAGTTCAAGGACATGACGCTGCTCGAGCTGAGCAAGTTCGTGAAGCTGTTCGAAGAGACCTTTGAGGTCACCGCCGCGGCACCGGTCGCCGTGGCCGCGGGCCCGGCCGGGGGCAGTGCCGAGGCTCCGGTCGTTGAGGAGAAAGACGAGTTCAATGTCGTCCTCGAGGCCATCGGCGAGAAGAAGATCCAGGTCATCAAGGTAGTCCGGGAAGTCGTCTCCGGCCTGGGTCTCAAGGAGGCGAAAGACCTCGTCGAGAGCGCCCCCAAGCCGATCCTGGAGGCCGTGCCAAAAGACCAGGCCGAGACCGCCAAAGCGAAGCTAGAAGAAGCCGGCGCCAAAGTCACCCTGACCTGACCTAGCACCTAGCCGTTCAGCGGGCTGAGCGGGGTTATTCGGTCCCCCGCTACCCCGCTCAGCCCGCTGAATGCGTTGGGGGTAGGTGTTGTTCGAGCCAGCGGACGAGGTCGGTGAGAACCTCGGTGCGCTCGGGTTCGTTGAACACCTCGTGATACAGACCTTGGTAGCGGCGCAGGGTCTTGTCCGCCGAGGACACCCGGTCGTGCACCATCACCGAGCCGGCCAGCGCGCAGATCTCGTCGCCGGTGCCGTGCAGGATCAGCAGTGGCACAGACAGCCGCGGCAGCCGGGCGGGCAGGCCCCTCATGGTCACCAGTGCCTCGGCCCCGGTCCGGGCTTTGATCTTACCGCGGTACACCAGCGGATCCTCCTGGTAGGCGCGGACCACCCCGGGATCACGGCTGATCTTCTGGTCGGTGCCGAGCACCGCGACCTGAAGGTCGGGCACCAGCGCCGAGAGCACCCCGGCCAGGCGTCGCTGCAGCGCGGAACCGGCCAGCACCTCGACGGCGGGTGCGGACAGCACCAGGCCGTCCAGCGCGGTTCCCGGCTCGGTGGCGTAGTGCAGCGCGATCAGCCCGCCCAGCGAGTGGCCGACCATGAACACCGGCAGGCCGCCATGGCGCTCGGCGGCGAACCGCACGAAGGAGCCCAGGTCGGCCACGATCAGCGCCATCCGCTCGAGGTTGGCTCGCTGCCCGTCGGACCGGCCGTGCCCGCGATGGTCGGCGGCGTAGGCCGCGAAGCCCGCCCCGGCCAGCCGGCCCCCGACGTGCGCGTAGCGCGCGGAGTGCTCATGGAGACCGTGCACGATCACGACCACCGCCCTGGCCCGGTCCGGGGGAAGCCAGGACTGCCAGTAGGCCGACCGTCCGGGCGCGATCTCCCGGTGCCCTTCGGCGTGGCCGTTGCGCATCGGCTACCTCCTCCTCACGCGGTGAACCCCACCCCACCTCTCTATCCTGGGCGACCATGACCAGCGCTGCCACTATCCGGGCCTTCCTGGGCGGGCCGTTACGGACCGCCACCATCGCGGTTGCGGTGCTCGCTGCGGTCGCTGTCGCGGCCGCTGGCTGGTTCGGCCTGTCCTGGTACCGGGCCGCACACGATGGCTCGCTGGCCCAGCGGATGGCCCGGGATACCGTGCTCCAGGATGCCCAGCAGGCCACGATCAACCTCAATACGCTCGACTTTCGGCGGGTGCAGGACGGGCTGAGGCTGTGGGAGCAATCGGCGACCGGGTCGCTGCTCGGGCAGCTGCAGGCGAGCCGGGACACCTATTCCCGCGCTATCACCGACTCGAGAACGACCACCACCGCGAGGGTTCTCGACGGTGCGGTTGCCGCCCTGGACCAGCGCTCTGGTACCGCGCAGGTGCTCATCGGAGTGGATGTCATGTCCCTACCGGACGGTGCTGACGCAAGCTGCGTGGCCAGGCGCCTGCAACTGGAGATGCGCCGGGACGGCACCGCCTGGAAGGTCGAGGAGCTGACGTCGGTAGGCAACCCCAATTCGACGCCCGGAGCGTGCCCGGCGCCCCAGCCCACGCCGCCGAGATAGTGAAGGGGCCCCGATGGCCATCCCGACCAGACCACAGCCGAGTGCCGATGCCGAGGAGGTGGCGAAGCCGCCCCGGCGTCTGATCGGGGTGGCCACGCTGGCGGGGCTGGTCGCCGTGCTGGTGATTGCGGTGGGTCTCGCGTTGTGGTTCCGCGGTGCGGCCGACCGGCTGCTCGGGTCTGCGGCGGCGAGCAATGACGCACTCGTCGATGCCGGCACCACCGCGGAGGTCACCGGGCAGGTGCGCGATGCGGTGCACCGCGTCTTCTCCTATGACTTCGCCCGGCTGGATGACAACGAACGGGCCGCTGCCGACGTCATCACTGGCCCGTTCACCCAGGACTACCGGGAACAGTTCGCCCGGGTGCGGGAGCTGGCGCCCGCGCAGCAGGCTGTGGTGGTGGCGACCGTGCCCGCGCTGGCCGTCACGATGCTCGACGGTGACCGGGCGATCCTGGTGGTGTTCCTTGACCAGAGCGCCAGTCAGGGCGGTCAGGCCACGCCGCTGCTTGCCGCGGGGCGGCTTGCTGTGACGGCTCAGCGGGTCGACGGCAGATGGAAGATCGCCGACGCGGAGCCGTTCTGATCACCTCGACGTCATCCACCCGGCCGCCCGGACCCCGCCGACCGGTCGCACCGATCAGATAAACGGCCGCTGACCGTACGTAACCGACCACTGATCGGACGACGCAGTCTTGACTGGCGGCGTCAGGCAGGTCACTCTAAGAGCACGCTCGCGCTGGTTTTACCCGGTGCTGGACAGTCGCCGTCCTAGCGGCTAGACTGCCTCTTTGCGTTGCCCTCTGCTCGCTTCCCCCGTGCTCGGGGGTCAGTCTGGCTGCGTAAACGGCAATGATCGCGACACATGACAGCCGCAACGGCAGTAACGACGACAGTACCGCCATAACTGCATCGACGCAGCGCCGGGAGTGTGGCCTCCAGGAGGCCAGGCGTTCCTGCGCTCGGCAGCGCTAGTGTTCGGAAGGACGCATCTTGGCAGTCTCCCGCCCGACCAAGTCCTCTGCTAATTCCGTACCCCGCCTCCCGGGAGCCCCAGCCCGGCCGTCGTTCGCGAAGATCCGCGAGCCGCTGGAGGTACCCGATCTGCTGGACCTCCAGCTTCAATCGTTCGAGTGGCTGGTTGGGGCCGACGAGTGGTTCCAGCGCCGCATCGAGGCCGGTGACGACGAGCCCATGGGTGGTCTCGCGGAGGTGCTTGAGGAGATCTCCCCGATCGAGGATTTCTCCGGATCGATGGCCCTGTCCTTCTCCGACCCTCGCTTCGACGAGGTCAAGGCCTCTGTGGAGGAGTGCAAGGACAAGGACATGACCTATGCGGCGCCCTTGTTCGTCACGGCCGAGTTCACCAACAACAACACCGGTGAGATCAAGTCGCAGACGGTGTTCATGGGTGACTTCCCGATGATGACCAGCAAGGGCACCTTCATCATCAACGGGACCGAGCGGGTCGTGGTGTCCCAGCTCGTCCGCTCCCCCGGCGTGTACTTCGACCACGCGGTGGACAAGACCACCGACAAGGACGTCTACAGCGTCAAGATCATCCCCAGCCGCGGTGCGTGGCTGGAGTTCGACGTGGACAAGCGCGACACGGTGGGCGTGCGGATCGACCGCAAGCGCCGTCAGCCGGTCACCGTGCTGCTCAAGGCACTGGGCTGGACGACCGAGCGGATCGCCGCTCGTTTCGCCCACTCCGAGACGCTGCTCGCCACCCTGGAGAAGGACCACACCGGCGGCCCCGACGAGGCGCTGCTGGACATCTACCGCAAGCTGCGCCCGGGAGAGCCGCCCACCAAGGAGAGCGCGCAGGCATTGCTGGAGAACCTCTTCTTCAAGGTCAAGCGCTATGACCTGGCCAAGGTCGGCCGATACAAGGTCAACAAGAAGCTGGGCCTGAGCCTGCCGCACCGCAACGGGGTGCTCTCCGAGGACGACATCGTCACCACCATCGACTACCTGGTCCGGCTGCACGCGGGCGAGACGACGATGCCCGCCGCTCGCGGGAACCCGGGCGAGGTCGTGCCGGTGGAGACCGACGACATTGACCACTTCGGCAACCGCAGGCTGCGCACCGTGGGTGAGCTGATCCAGAACCAGATCCGGGTCGGCCTGTCCCGCATGGAGCGGGTCGTGCGCGAGCGGATGACGACCCAGGACGTCGAGGCCATCACGCCGCAGACCCTGATCAACATCCGGCCGGTGGTGGCGGCGATCAAGGAGTTCTTCGGCACGTCCCAGCTGTCCCAGTTCATGGACCAGACCAACCCGCTGGCCGGGCTGACCCACAAGCGGCGGCTGTCCGCGCTGGGCCCGGGGGGCCTGTCCCGGGAGCGGGCCGGTTTCGAGGTCCGTGATGTGCACCATTCGCACTACGGCCGGATGTGCCCGATCGAGACCCCGGAGGGCCCGAACATCGGGCTCATCGGCTCGCTGTCTTCCTATGCCCGGGTCAACCCGTTCGGTTTCATTGAGACGCCCTACCGCAAGGCCGTCGACGGGCGGGTCACCGAGCAGATCGACTACCTGACCGCCGACGAGGAGGACCGGCACGTCATCGCGCAGGCCAACGCGGTGCTGGCCGAGGACGGCGCCTTTGCCGAGGAGCGCGTGCTGGTCCGGCGCAAGGGCGGCGATGTCGACTACATCGACCCGCAGGGCGTGGACTACATGGACGTCTCGCCGCGGCAGATGGTCTCGGTGGCCACCGCAATGATCCCGTTCGTTGAGCACGACGACGCCAACCGCGCGCTGATGGGCGCCAATATGCAGCGCCAGGCGGTGCCGCTGCTGCGCAGCGAGGCGCCGCTGGTGGGAACCGGCATGGAGCTGCGGGCCGCGGTGGATGCCGGCGATGTCGGGGTGGCTGAGAAGGCCGGCGTGGTCGAGGAGCTGTGCGCCGACTACGTCACCGTGATGGCCGACGACGGCAGCCGGCAGACCTACCGGATGCACAAGTTCCACCGGTCCAACCAGGGCACCTGCATCAACCAGCGGCCGATCATCGCCGAGGGTGACCGGGTGGAGGCCGGCCAGGTGATCGCGGACGGGCCCTGCACCGACTCCGGCGAGATGGCCCTGGGCAAGAATCTGCTCGTGGCGATCATGCCGTGGGAGGGCCACAATTACGAAGACGCGATCATCCTGAGCCAGCGCATCGTGCAGGACGACGTGCTCACCTCGATCCACATCGACGAGCACGAGATCGACGCCCGGGACACCAAGCTCGGTGCCGAGGAGATCACCCGGGACATCCCGAACGTCTCCGAGGAAGTGCTGGCGGATCTCGACGAGCGTGGCATCATCCGGATCGGCGCCGAGGTGCAGGCCGGCGACATCCTGGTCGGAAAGGTGACGCCGAAGGGTGAGACCGAGCTGACCCCCGAGGAGCGGCTGCTCCGGGCGATCTTCGGCGAGAAGGCCCGCGAGGTCCGCGACACCAGCCTCAAGGTGCCGCACGGCGAGACCGGCAAGGTCATCGGCATCCGGGTGTTCTCCCGGGACGACGACGACGAGCTGCCACCCGGCGTCAATGAGCTGGTCCGGGTCTACGTTGCGCAGAAGCGCAAGATCCAGGACGGCGACAAGCTCGCCGGCCGGCACGGCAACAAGGGTGTCATCGGCAAGATCCTCCCGGTGGAGGACATGCCGTTCCTGCCCGACGGGACGGCGGTGGACATCATCCTCAACACCCACGGTGTGCCACGCCGGATGAACATCGGGCAGATCCTGGAGACCCACCTCGGCTGGATCGCCAAGAGCGGGTGGCAGATCGACGGTGATCCGGAGTGGGCCGCCCGCCTTCCTGAGGAGCTCCACCAGGCCGAACCCGGCACCGTGGTTGCTACGCCGGTGTTCGACGGCGCTCTCGAGGAGGAGATCACCGGGCTGCTCAGCTCGACCCGGCCCAACCGGGACGGCCACCAGATGGTCGGGCCGCAAGGCAAGGCGCAGCTGTTCGACGGCCGCACCGGTGAGCCGTACCCCTACCCGGTCGCGGTCGGCTACATGTACATCATCAAGCTGCTGCACCTGGTCGATGACAAGATCCACGCTCGGTCGACCGGCCCCTACTCGATGATCACGCAGCAGCCGCTGGGCGGGAAGGCGCAGTTCGGTGGCCAGCGCTTCGGTGAGATGGAGTGCTGGGCGATGCAGGCCTACGGGGCGGCGTACACCCTGCAGGAACTGCTGACAATCAAGTCCGACGATGTGCTCGGCCGGGTAAAGGTGTACGAGGCCATCGTCAAGGGGGAGAACATCCCCGAGCCGGGGATTCCCGAGTCGTTCAAGGTGCTGCTCAAGGAGCTGCAGTCGCTGTGCCTCAACGTCGAGGTGCTCTCCAGCGACGGCGCGGCGATCGAGATGCGCGACTCCGACGACGAGGACCTGGAACGGGCCGCCGCCAACCTCGGCATCAACCTGTCTCGAAACGAGGCTCCTTCGGTGGACGACGTCGTGCAGTAGAGGCACGTGAAGACTCGCGTCCGGCGCGGGGGTGGTC
>JBOHFT010000019.1:0-41256 GCA_050699815.1 Pseudonocardiaceae bacterium
CACCAAGAACGGGTTTTCGAGCGGTTCTTCCGCATCGACCAGGCGCGCAGCCGAGCCACCGGCCGCACTGGGTTGGGCCTGGCGATCGTCAAGCACGTCGCTGCCAACCATGGCGGTGATGTCCAGTTCTGGAGCAAGCCCAGGACCGGCTCCACCTTCACCCTGCGGATTCCCGCGCATCCGGACACTCCACAACACCCGTCACGCACCCCAGCGACACCCGAGTACGTGGGAGGGTCGCTGTGATCAGGGTGCTGATCGCCGAGGATGAGGAAGACTTCGCTGACCCGCTGGCCTTCCTGCTGCACAAGGAGGCTTCTCAGCCGAATCCACGATAAACGACGGTATAGCTCCCGGTCCGCCAACGCCCGGCTCGAGCCGCTAGCGTAGGTCAACAACACCGCCAGCTTACAGTTGTCGATCATTCACTCGCTCGTCACTGATCAGGTAGCAGATCGTCGCGTCGTCGTCCGGGGTGCCGGGCCGACAGCTCAGTCCGGCCTGCGCCTTCTACCGCAACCGGACCAGGTGCCCATGTGCGGACCCACCTAAGCAGAGCAACTCCCCACCGCAGGCTGTCAGCTGTGGCGACCGGCCAACGGGCGACCACTCGGTCTGAGCTCTAATTCCGCAGTTACAAAATATTTTGATTGATTTATCCGCATATGCGGAATAAAGTAGCTTGACCAACCGCTTCTACTGCCATTATCATGAGCTTGACTGATCATCGTCGCCAGAAGGTGGCTGCAAGATGGGTTCGGCACGCGGGTTCTGCCCATGGTTGGCCTGCTCGCCGCCCCTGGGCCGGCTGGCCGCGACGACCACAAGGGCAGCCCGACCGGCCGCACCCGACGGTGGGCCCAGCGCGGGGCTGACAGCGGTGTGTCGTGGTGATCGACGGCCGGGTGGCCCACCGGGTCGCGCTGGCTGCGGCCGAGCTTCCGAAGCCCCGATTGGAAAGGATTAGAGATGACTCTTATCAGCTTATCGGTAGTCGTCATCGTGTTGTTTATTGCCGTTCTGGCGATTTTTCTCTTCACGATCGGCGTGCTACTCAACCGCACCGCCGATAATCTCGATGACTGTTTGCAGAGCGTGAAGAAGATTATCGGCCAGGCCACGGGGATTGGGCCAGCTATCGAGCGCATCAACACAACTGGCGGAACAGTGGTAGGCGCACTGCCGCTGCTGTGCGACGCTGCCGAGAAAATCGCAGTCGCCAAGTCGGCTCCCTATGATGATCCTTCCGCGGTTCCTTCGCGTAGTGCAGGCTATCCAGATGGGGGTGGTGTAGGTTATCTGGATAGGGGCGGTTTAGGTTACCTGGATGCATGATGACGATGCCGGACCGTTAGCACTGCGACGGCACCTTATGGGGATTGTCGCGGCAGCAGTAGCGGCAGGCGCGGGCTGCGGATCCCTTTCCATTGGTCTCCGTGGCGCGGGTGACGACGAGACAGGCGGCGGCGAGCATAGCCAGAGTGATCTGCCCACCGCATCCTGAACCCGCCTGACAAAACATCCCACAGTGAGCTCACCTGGGCAGGTTCCGCCCCCGGGGCATCACGCCATGTCGCCACGGGCAAACATTTGCGTACACCGGCTGACGCGATGAAGACATCCCATGCTACGCACCTGAGTCGGTTGAACAGGTTGCGTTGGGCAGCGGTGTGATGGTCGCCGACAGTTTTGCGTTGGTCGTAGCGGGCTCGGGCGCCAGGTGAGGCGGTTAGCGCGGCGAAGGCCCCAGATGTAGCTGATCTTCCCGGATCTCGTAAGCACCTAGCACGACCATCGCCAGCAGGACCTCGTCGTGGCGGGTACGGATGTCGGCCCCGGCCTGCTCCAACGCGGTGACCATTCCCCACCAGTCACAAAAGTCACAAAGGCACACAGGACTCTTCCCCAACACATTCTCAGCGGAGCCTGCTCTGACCGCCGTCGCATCACCTACGGGGTGCATCTTGTCGGCCAGGGTCACTGACCGTACCAGCTGGTGGGGGTTGGCAGGGAAACGTGAGTGACCCGGTCGGCCAGTTGCACAGCGCTGTGCCCGCCGATGCACGAGGTGCGCAGATGCTCGACAAAGGGCGAACCCGCGTGGGGACCCTCCGGCCTACGGCGCCACCGCACGGAGCCGTCGTAGTTAGGCGTTCGGGGGTCGGGTCAAGCCGCTCGCGCCGCCCGGCGCGGTGAGGCAATAAGGCAACGAGACCTCTGATAGATCGGGTCAACCCATCACGATCTTCCCGTTACCAGAGGCCCCGTTGCGCACTCAGTCGAACTCGGTGAGGACCAGGCGTTTTGTGCGGTACTGGCCGCACTTGGCGATCTCGTTGTTCTTGAGACCCCCACCCGACGCCGACTGGAAGGTTTCCAGGACGTAGTCGGCGTCCTCGCGGAGATCCCGTACAGGTGGAGAAAGTAGGCGCCCAACTCGGCGCGGAGCTGGAAGCGGCGGTCCTCATCCCAGCGGAACGAACCCCCGTGTCACAGAGGTCTCGCGCCAGCGGTGCCATATCGGTCGCGGTGTAGACGAGTTCGAGGACACGCGGGGTGATGAAGGACGTGTGCGGCTCTAGCATCTTGGGCGTCGGCACGGGGAGCTGTTTCCAGATGAAGTAACCCATGCTTGTGCTACCAATTTTCTGGCGGCTGACATAGCCGAACACCAGGGAACTCTGCGTGGCAATAAGGGCTGCTGTTAGGACCGGAGACACGCGAGGCAGCATGAGGAGAAATTATTACAGAGAGCGCCGCTTCAGAAACGTCCCGCGGAGCGCGCACCGGGTCCACATTGTGTGGTCGGTGTGAATCGCGCGAGCCTGATCGCGCTGAACCGCCGACTTGTATGAGATCCGCGGGATGGAGGGTTAGTTGATCTAGCATCCCGTCGTGATGTCGACCGGTCTGACTCGTGAACCGCATGCCGCCTTCGGGCTGGCTCGCCCGGGATTTGCAGCAGGTCCAGGTACGCGCCTGGATCAGCACATCAACACCCGCCTGGGCGGCGAGCGGGTGCCGGGCGGTCACCAGGCCGTTGCGAGCCTGCACCGGAGTCTTGGCATGCAGCCACCTGCTATGCAGCACAGTCACATCTGCATTCGCCCACATCTGCATTCGCCCGACAGGAGT
The DNA here is from genome assembly GCA_050699815.1 of Pseudonocardiaceae bacterium. Lineage (GTDB taxonomy): Bacteria > Actinomycetota > Actinomycetes > Mycobacteriales > Pseudonocardiaceae. The sequence goes on from JBOHFT010000019.1 coordinate 3,136, forward strand.
AGCCGAGCGGGGACTCTCCGCCGGTACGTCCGAGCGGTCCTCACGGTTCGCGAAAGATCTCATGGGTACCGATCCGACGCCATCTGATGCCAGAAGTGCCGTCGATCTCGACCCACTCGAACGTGGCGCGACCGTCGGGCCCGGAGAATGACCAGATTCGGGGCGCACTCACCACTTTCTTGATCCGCAGACTCCCCGGCCAACGTCCCCGCGGGTCCGCGACGATGCGCTGCGCAGCGACGTGAAAGTGCTTGATCGCAGATCGGAATAGCTCGCGTTCGGCGTCGGACAGCCGCCGCCAGTCCGATGTGAAGCTGTCAGTCCGCTCGAACTTCACGCCGTCGCGTCAAGTTCGTCGAGGAACTCGTCAGGCCCGTCGGTCACGGTAACCCGCCGGGCGACGACGTCCGCCTCCGCCTCCCGCTCCATCCGCTGCCAACGCTCACTCCAGAACCAGGTCTGGTCAGCAGGCACCGCGACAAGCGGATGCAGCTCAATGACACCGTCATCCCGCTCGACGAGCCGCACCTGGGCTCCCGGCTCGTCAAGCCGGTGACGGTGCTCGGGCCGGTCGAATACCTGCTGGCCTTTGACGTCGTCGGCATGGGAGTCCTCCTCTTGCTCTGGTTGGTCCTGACGCCGTGCTGGTCGCCCTGGTCGTGGCCGTCGGCAGCCGGAACCAGCGAGAGCAGCGGGAGGACGCCGGCTAGCCCCCTGCGACACCGACAACGAGGAGGGCCAGCGCGACGACAATCCTCACGCCGGGTGCCGGGTGGCCGTTGCCAGTAATACCAGGTTATACTCTGCGTATGAAGACTGCGATCTCAGTTCCTGACGGCACATTCGAGCAGGCCACGAGGCGGGCCGCGGCGTTGGGCATGAGCAGGTCGGAGTTCTTCACCCGGGCGGTTCAACGCTACCTGGAGCAACTGGACACCGAGTCCCTCACCCAGCAGATCAACGCAGCGGTTGCGCTGATCCGTGACGACGACTCGGCTGGCGCCGCAGTGGCCGCGGGTCGTGGCCGGGTGACCCGCGACGAGGACGGCTGGTGATCCGACGCGGGGGTATCTACTGGGTCGACCTTGGCCCACCCATCGGTAGCCGACCGGCGAAACGCAGGCCGGTGCTCATCGTGCAGTCCGACCCGTACAACACCAGTCAGCTGGCGACCGTCCTCGCGGTTGTCATCACCTCGAACACCGACCTCGCAGCCATACCTGGCAATGTCTTTCTTCCGTCGGTGGCCAGTGGCCTGCCCCGAGACTCCGTTGTCAACGTCACCGCATTGGTCACGCTGGACAAGGATGACCTGGTAGCTCCCGCCGGCTGTGCTCCGGCCGCGCTCATGCACGAGGTCGACCAAGGACTGCGCCGCGTCCTGAGCTTGTGAGCGCGCTGACGTTGTGCTGCGGCGAGCCCGGTGGGCGCGGTCGAACGTCCGTTCTACAGTCTGCCCTGTGCGGCAGCTGTCGTTGTTCTCCGCCCAGGCCAGGGCGGCCAGCCCAGGCGATCTGGCTGGCCTGGCGCCCACCCTGCTCGGCCCGCGAGTGGGTGGCCCGGCCCTGCGGATCGCAAGCCGACGAAGGATCACCCGGCTCGCCGAGCTGATCGGCGACCCCCCGCCCGCCACTCCACCCGGCCGATGGCCGTGAGCAGCGCCATGGGGAAGCTGTCAGGCGGGCGCCTGGCGCGCAGCGCCCCCAAGCTGGGCTCGGAGTTCGGGAGTCAGGAGCTTGCCAGCTCGATCGACGAGCAACGTCATCTCGTAGCCGATCAGGCCGATGTCGCAGCTCGGCGAGGCCAGCACGGCGAGGCTGGACCCGTCGCTGATGGCCATGGTCAGCACGATGCCACGGTCCATCTCCACGACGGTCTGAACCACCCCGCCCGCCTCGAAGCAGCGGGCTGCGCCCTGGGCGAGGCTCACCAGACCCGAGGTGACCGCGGAGAGCTGGTCGGCACGGTCTCGGGGCAACCCCGAGGAGGCGACGAGAAGCAGCCCGTCAGCGGAGACCACGACAGCGTGCGCCGCACCGGGCACCCGCTGCACGAAGCTGTCCACCAGCCAGCCGAACTCACCGGGCGCAGCCGGGTGCTGAGGCGCTAGTGCCGTCACTGCTGATCCTCCTCAAAACGTCCCCGCGGGATGTCGGTCATGGTGAGCTGCTCGTCCGGGCCGACGCGGGCGTGGCGCCCGACCCGCAATCCGCGCTGGTATCTGCTCAACCGGCCGCGCACCTCGTCCGGGGTGCGCGCCGGGCCGGCTGGCGCCGTCGTCGAGCCGGGCCGGCTGGCGCCGTCGGCACCGGGCACCAGTTGCGAGCGGGGCCGCCGCTTGGGCAGCCCAGCCACGGTGACACCGTGGTCGACCGGGGTGCGCAGCGCTTGCGCGGCCTGCCACCCCTCGTCCAGCGGGGACCGCCACTCGTGGGCGTTGCCCGGCGGCGGGCCCGCAGCCGTCCAGGCGGGGCCCGGCACCACGGGCATCTCGGTGGTAGCGTCCAGCTGATCGTTGCCCACCGGCGCCGCCTGCCACTCGCGGAACCACGCCGAGACCATCTCGAAGATCTCCTCACGGACCTCCGGTGGCTTCCCGTCGGCTGGCGGCACCGAGTTCGCCACCGGATCCAGCGGCGCGCTCTCCGGCTGGGGCGTCTGGTAGCCGAAAAGCTCCTGCCAATCCTCCTCCGCGGTGCGCGGACGGCTGGGCTGCGAGCTCACGATCCCGATCGACGCCGGGCTGAACAGGTCCGCTGCGGTCGCCTCGTCGATCACCGACACCTGCAGCGGCAGCTGCCCGTCGGTGCCGCCCCACTCGGTGGACGCCGTCACCTCGGAGGCGGTATCGATCGACGCAGGGGGGCCGACCGGCACTCGGGGGCCGACCGACACCAGGGAGGGGGGCAGCAGCACCGTCGTGGTGGTCCCGATACCACTGAGACGCCGGCGCAGCCGTACCGTGATGCCGTGCTCTGCGGCTAACGCGCTGACCACGTGCAGGCCCACCGGACCGGAGACCGCCGCATCGACCGCCGGGGGCGACGCGAGCCGCCCGTTGATCGCCTGCAGTTCGCCCGGCCGCAGGCCAGGCCCCGAGTCAAGGATCTCCACCAGCAGGCCCTCGTCCGCGGTGAGCTCACCGGCCAGCTCCACCGTGGTCTCCTGCGGCGCGGCCCGGGTGGCGTTGTCCAGCAATTCCGCGATCAGGTGCACCAGATCGGTGACGACCGGCCCGGCCACCATGGCCGCCGGGGATCGACGCATGGTCACCCGCTGGTACTCCTCGATCTCCGAGGTCGCCCTGCGCAACACGTCGAGCAGCAACACGTCGAGCAGCAACACGTCGAGCACTGCCGCACCCGGCACGACCCCACCACCTGGGTTCCCGCCAGCGAGCACCAGCAGGCTCGCACTGTGACGACGCATCCGGGCGGCAAGGTGATCGAGCTGCACCAAGCTGCTCAGCAGATCGGGGTCGGAGTGGCGGCTGCGCAGCTCGTCGATCAGCTGCAGCTGGCGCTCTACCAGGCCCTGGTTGCGCCCGGACAGGTCGCGGACGATGTCGTTGCGGCCGGCCGTGCCGTCGGTGCTGCTCAGCTGCTCGACGGCCGCGGGCAACTGGCGGTCGGCGACGCCGAACGCGGCGGTGCGCAGCGGCCGCGCCAGCGAACGCACCACGACAACCAGCGTCAGCACCGCGAGCAGCAGCAGCGCGGCGATCGCGATACCCTCCCAGAGCGCCTCGCTCCAAGCCCGGTCGCCGCGCGCCGCGGTGTCCGTCCGCAACTCGTTGAGCAGGGTGGTCTCCCCCTGGCGAAGAGACTCGGCCGTTGCCACGGCGGCGGCGTTCCAGTCGTCAGCAACCGCCTCGGGTGCCAATTGCCGCGCGGCCCGGTCCAGCGCCGCGTCCAGTAGCCGGGTGCGATCGGCTGCTGCCCCGGTGCTGGAATACCGGCCCCGTTGCGACGGAGGCACCGCCTCGCCGAACTCGTCGACAGCGGCGTCGAAGCGGGCCTGCGCGGTGCGCAGCACGGCCTGCTGGTCCGCGGGCAACGCGCCGGACAAGATCCCCGTCAGCAGCACCGCATGCTGCCGGGAGACCTGCTCCTTGGCGACGGCGAGCGCCGTGAGACCAGCGGCTTGCGGATCGCGAGCACCGCCGAGCACTGTGCGGTCGAGAACCCTGCGGTCGAGCTCCAGCAGCGCCGTGATGAGGTCGGAATAGGCGGTGAAGGAGTTGCGCACACCGGCGTTGGGCCCAGCGGGGGCTTGCCGCACAGCCGCAAGCCCCGACAGCCGGTCGAACGCGGCCCGGTGGGCTGGAGCCAGCTGGCTGCCCGCGGCGGCCTCCTGGCGGGTGTGGGCACCGATGTCCACCGTGCGCAGGATGCTGACGGCCGCGTCCACCCGCTGGATCTGAGCCTGCAGCGCGGTGCCGTCGGGCGCGCGGCCGGTGACGAGCATCGCGGCCGCCAGGCGCCGTTCGTCCTGCAGATCGTGCACGACCAGACGGACATTCTGGGCGAACCCGACCTGCTGCCGCAACGCGGCGATGTCCCGCGCCTCGCGCACCAGCTCGGTGACCCGCACGGCGCCGAGCACCCCGGCGAGCACCAGAGGCACCAGCAGCACCGCGGTGAGTGTGGTGCGCAGCCGCCAGTCCCGCAGCCGCCATCGGCCACCGCGGCGCTGGGGCGCAGAGGAGATCACCGGTGAGCCGCCACCGACCTGCGCATGGCGTGCTCGACCAGCGAGATGAGGGTGCTCTTGGTCGACTCCCGCGCGCGGGCGTCGCACGAGATGATGGGTACCGCGGAGCCGATGGCCAGCGCATCCCGGACGTCGTCGAGGCTGTGGCTGAGCACACCGTCAAAACAGTTCACCCCGATCAGGTACGGCAGGGCGCGGTCCTCGAAGAAGTCCACCGCCGCGAAGCAGTCGGCCAGCCGGCGGGTGTCCACCAAGACGACCGCACCGATCGCGCCTCGCACGAGGTCGTCCCACATGAACCAGAAGCGGTGCTGCCCTGGGGTCCCGAACAGGTACAGGATCAGCTCGGCATCCAGTGAGACCCGGCCGAAATCCATCGCCACTGTGGTGGTCGTCTTGTCCGGGGTGGCCGCGAGGTCGTCGACCGCGGTACTCGCCTCGGTGAGCACGGCCTCGGTGGTGAGCGGTGCGATCTCGGACACCGAGCCCACGAACGTCGTCTTGCCGACACCGAAGCCACCGGCGACGACGATCTTCGCGGAAATCGCGCTGGGCACGTTCACCGGTGGCGGTGCAACAGGCTGGCCGTACCGGGCTGGGCCGGGCTGGGCCGAGGTGGGCCACCAGGCCGAGGGGTTCAACCGGGGGTTGGCCCGTTCAGAGTCGACGAAGTCCACTCAACACCCTTTCCATCAAGCCGAGCTCCGGCGCGTCGCCGGGGCTGTTCGCTGTGCGGTGCACCACGACCAAGCCGAGATCGGCCATGTCCGCCAGCAGGACCCGGGCCACTCCCAGCGGCAGGGATAGCAGAGCGGCGACCTCGGCCACCGATCGGGGGGCCCGGCACAACTCAGCCACCGCCCGGTGCTCCTCGCTGGCCAGTGCCGCCATGTCGGCACCGTGCGCGCTGGTGGACACCAGCGTCTCGACCGCGAGATCACACACCGGAGAGGTGCGGCCGCCGGTCCAGGTGTAGGGCCGCACCACAGACGACGCTGAGGCCGCCGGTTCGCCCCACTCGTCGGAAACCACCGGCTCCGGGGCTGGCGGCGGCACCGCAGCCTGCGTCGCCGGTGGCTGCTCCCGCCTCTTTCGCTGCCCGCCCGACTGCCACGGACCCCAGCTGAGGTTGTTCAGCACATCCGCGAACGACTCATCATCGCCGGCGGCGCCGGTCGGTGTGCTCACCGCAGCCTCACCGCCGCGTCATCGACCTAACGCACCATGTAGCTCGGTGCGCGACCGCGGGCTCAACCCCCGGCCGACCCGGTCGACCAGTAGTGCCATCTCATACCCGACCAGACCGATATCGCAACCTGGGGCGGCCAGCACCGCGAGGCTGGAGCCATCGCTGATCGACATCAGCAGCACGATCCCGCGCTCCATCTCGACCACCGTCTGCACGACCTGGCCCGCGTCGAAGCAGCGAGCCGCCCCCTGGGTCAGGCTGACCAACCCGGACGCCACCGCGGCGAGCTGATCGGCACGGTCCCTGGGCAGGTAGGCCGAGGCGGCCAGCGGCATACCCTCGGCCGACACCACCAACGCGTGCGCCACCCCGGACACCCGATTGACAAAGTCATCCGCCAACCACCCGAAGCTGCCGGGCTGCGCCTGCGGACTGGTCACTTCGCCTCCTCATCTGCACCCTGGTGCTCTTGCGACCCGTTCGCCTCCTGCGACCCGCCGACGTCCTGGTCGAGGTTTCGGCGGATCTGGCGCCCTTCGCGCACGCCCTGCTGGTAACTGGTGAGCCGACTGCGAATCGACTCTGCACTGCGCACCGGCGTGGCCGTGGGCTCAGCGGGCTCGGCCGGACCCGCGGCACCGGGCACCAGCAGCGCCCGAGGCTGGCGCCGAGGCAGCCCCTTGCCGGTGAACTCCGCACTCACCGGCAGGGAAAGGGCCTCCGCCGCCCGCCAGCCGTCGTCGGCGGCACCCCAGTCCCCGGCCGGGCGCGTGGCCCCTGATGCGGAGCCCGGCCCGGCCGGCGAACCGCTGGCATCGCCAGCATCGGCTTCGGCTCCACCACCGGATTCGGCCCCAAGGCTGGATTCGGCCCCAAGGCTGGATTCGGCCAATGCCTTACCCGGCTGCCGACGCATCAGGGGCGGGGAGCCGGCCACCACCGGCGCTGCCCCCGCTTCCCGTTTCGGCAGAGTCACCCGCCTCGGCAGGGCCTGCTGCCCAGCCGCCGGCGTTTCCTTAGCCGCAACCTGCCGCGTCGGCCCAACCTCCCGCGCCGACGCTGCCGCACCGCCCACCGGAGGCTCAGTCCAGCGCACCGGGACGGCCTCGTGCTCCTTGAACCACGCCGACGCCACGTCATCGAAGATCGGCGTGGAGTGCTGCAGCGTCACTCGATGGCCCGGCCCGACCGACCCCGCCACCATGGCGCGCGCAGGTCGGAACAGGTCCGAGCCGGATTCAGTGCTGGCGCCCACCGTCATGTCCACCGGGGGGCTGGCCGGCGGACCGGGTGGAGCAGGTGGCGGACCGGCCGACACCGACCACTTACCGGGCCACGGCGGCTGCGCGGAGTCGACCGGAGAATCCTCCGAGGCGGCCTGGCTCGTTGCCTGGGCGCCGTTGCCGTTGGTCCCAGGCCCGCCAGAGCCGTTGGTCCCGGGCCCGCCGTTGAGCTTGGCGTCCGGGCGCGGGGCCAGTGCGCCGTTGCGGCTGGTGGGCACGGCAGTCGACGGCGCCAGCTCGGGCCGGGCGGACCCATTGCCCGCGGCCAGGTCAGAGACGGCCGAGCGCAGATCGATGACCTCCGGCGCCGCCCGGACCAGCCGCGATGGCGTGCTGACGCAGGCCAAGACACCCACGCCCCCCGCACCGCGGCGCAACCGCACAGCAATGCCGTGTCGGGCAGCTAGCCGGCCGACGACGAACAGCCCCATCCGGCGCGACACCGAAGCGTCCACCAGGAGCGGGCTGGCCAGCCGCTCGTTGACCTCGGTGAACTCCGCGTCGGTCAGGCCGACGCCGCGGTCGGCCACCTCGATCACGACCGAGCCGCCCGGAGCGAAGTTGCTGGAGAGCATCACCTGGCTGTCCGGGGGCGAGAATTGCGTCGCGTTGTCCAGCAGCTCTGCCAGCAGGTGCACCAGGTCGCCGGCGGCCCGGCCGAGCACCAGGACCGCAGGCGGCTGCTGCAGCACGAGCCGCTGGTACTGCTCCACCTCGGACACCGCGGCGCGCAGCACGTCGACCAGCCGGACCGGGCGGCCTGACCGGTTGGCCGCCTCGTTGCCGGCGAGGACCAGCAGGTTCTCGCTGTTGCGCCGCATCCGGGTGGCGAGGTGGTCGAGCTGGAACAGGTTGTCCAGCTGCTGCGGGTCCTGCTCGCCGCTCTCCAGCCGGTCGATGAGCTTGATCTGCCGCTCGACCAGGCCCTGGGTACGGCGGGACAGGTTGACGAAGATGTCATTGACGTTGGAACGTAGCCGGGCCTGCTCACCAGCCAGCCGGACCGCTTGACTGTGCACCTCGTCGAACGCCCTGGCGACCTGGCCGATCTCCTCGCGGGTGCTGACCGCGACCGGGGCAACCACCTGGTCGGGATCGTCGCCGTCGCGGATCCGGGCCATCGCCTCGGGCAGCCGGCGGTCGGCGATGTCCAGCGCGGTGCGCCTGAGCACCCCCAGCGGCCGCAGGAACGCCCGGGCGATGACGATGCCGACCAGCACACCCAGCGCCAGCGCGAAGAACAGGATGACCGAGTTCAGGCCGGCTGCGGTGCGCACCTGGTCGCGTCGCGCAAGCGCGGTCTGGTCGATCCGCTGCCGCAGGTCCGCCTCGACGGCGGCGATGTTGCCGATCACCACCGCAGTCCGGCTGTCCCACACCGCCGGCGGGGTGTCCAGCGGCTGCCCCGCGAGACCGCGGTTGAGCACGAGCTGCAGCAGCCGCAGCCGGGACTGCTCGGCGTCGGCACCGACCCGGGCAGCGGCGTTGTCGCGCTCGGCCGGCGGCAGGGCTGCCCGGAACGCGTCCTGGTCAGCGGCCAGCCGGACGGACGCCGCCCGCACGTCCTCGATCTGGCTGGGGGTGAGGACGTTGGCGTACAGCGCCGCCGAGATGATCGCGTGCTGACGGCTGATCTGCTCGCGCCCGGCGACCAGCGCGTGCTCAGCCGCGGCGTCGTTGGTGACGGCGACGTCATCGAGCTGGCGGGTGAAGGTGGCGTCCAGCTCAACGAGCGAGTCGAGCGCTGCACTGTACTCGGTGACCACTGCCTCGACCGGACCGAAGCCGGTGGTCACGCTCGCCCGCAGTGGTCCCAGCGCGCTGAGCGCCGCGAGGGCGGGCCGGTAACCGGTGGATTCCAGGCCGGCTACCTGGTCAGCGGCGGCCCGGACCACCTGTGAGCCACTGTCGACGGCGCCGAACTGCAGCGTCAGCGGCTGCCGGTCCCCCACCCGGCCGGTGGCGACGTACACCGTGGCCAGGTCCCGTTCCCGCTGCACCGCGCCGATCAAGTCGGCCAGCTGCTGCTGCACCCGCACGACCTGCGAGATCCGGGCGTAACCCGGAGCGGTTCCGGCCTGGTCGACGATCCGCAGGACACCCGCGACGAGGGCGACCAGGGTCGGCACCAGCAGGACGGCGGCCAGCTTGACCACCACCGGCCAGTTGCGCCAGTGCCATCGGGACTGGGCGGGCGCCGGAGCGGTCGATGGCGCCGCCGCGAGCACGTCGGCCGTCATGACCAGACTCCCGCGGCGGCCGGGAGTCGCGATCTAGTCGCTGGCACAGTCGGGTCCCTCCCCAGGGCTTGACGATGGCCGGCGAACATATCCGGCTCGCGCCACAGGTTGCCGCGGTCGTGGACCATCCGCGTGGTGCGGACGGGGCACCCCTGGCACCGAGCCGGATACGTCCGTGTCGGGGACGGACGATACGACGGGCTGGGCGGGGCCATCTCGCGGGTCTCATAGACAGTCCTACCAGAGCGCCGGCGGCGCCAGTGCCCGGAGCGCACAGCACCCGGTCGGTGAGACCACATGACTAGAATGGCGGCATCTGACTTCCGTGAGTGATTGTTGGTGCGCCGATCGAGGAGGCTTCACTCTGGCGTGATCGACAAGACCTCAGGCAAGCAGCTCCAGCGCCGCGCGAACCCGGGCGCACCTGCGACACTGAGCCGCGCTCGAGCCAATCACCGGCCGCGGTGCTCGTCGATCCGGAGGAACAGTTGAGCCCATCGCCTGAGGCCGGACCGCTGATCGTCCAGTCCGACAAGACGCTGCTGCTGGAGGTCGATCACCCGGCGGCCGCCGAGGCGCGCGCCACGATCGCGCCCTTCGCCGAGCTCGAGCGCGCACCCGAGCACGTGCACACCTACCGGGTCACCCCGCTGGCGCTGTGGAACGCGCGAGCCGCCGGGCATGACGCTGAGCAGGTCGTCGACGCGCTGGTGCGCTTCTCCCGGTACGCGGTGCCGCAGCCACTGCTGGTCGACGTCGTGGAGACGATGAGCCGCTACGGTCGGCTACAGCTGGCGCACCACCCGGTGCACGGGCTGGTGCTGGTGTCGCTGGACCGCGCCGTGCTCGAAGAGGTGCTCCGGCACCGCAAGATCGCCCCGATGCTGGGTACCCGGGTAGACGGCGACACCGTGCTGGTGCACCCCTCCGAGCGCGGCCGGCTCAAGCAGGCGTTGCTCAAGGTCGGCTGGCCCGCCGAGGACCTGGCCGGCTACGTCGACGGCGAGGCGCACCCGATCGAGCTGGCCGAAAACGGCTGGTCGCTGCGCGACTACCAGCGCGACGCGGTGACCGGGTTCTGGGCCGGCGGTTCCGGGGTCGTGGTGCTGCCCTGTGGGGCCGGCAAGACGCTGGTCGGGATCGCCGCGATGGCCCAAGCGCAAGCGACCACGCTGATCCTGGTCACCAATACCGTCGCCGGCCGGCAGTGGAAACGCGAGCTGGTCGCGCGCACCAAGCTGTCCGACGACGAGGTCGGCGAGTACTCCGGTGAGCGCAAGGAGATCCGCCCGGTGACGATCGCGACTTACCAGATCATGACGCGTAAGTCCAAGGGCGAGTACCGCCACCTCGATCTGTTCGACTCCCGGGACTGGGGGCTGATCATCTACGACGAGGTGCACCTGCTGCCCGCACCGGTCTTCCGGATGACCGCCGACCTGCAGTCCCGCCGGCGGCTCGGGCTGACCGCCACCCTGGTGCGCGAGGACGGCCGGGAGGGCGATGTGTTCTCCCTGATCGGGCCCAAGCGCTACGACGCGCCGTGGCGCGACATCGAGTCACAGGGCTGGATCGCGCCTGCGGACTGCGTCGAGGTACGGGTCACCCTGACCGACGCCGAGCGCCTCGGCTACGCCACCGCGGAAGCCGACGAGCGCTACCGGGTGGCCGCCACCGCCCGGAGCAAGCTGCCGGTCGTGCGCACTATCATAGATCGCCACCCCGACGAGCCGACCCTGGTGATCGGCGCCTACCTGGACCAGCTGGAGGAACTCGGCGCGGCACTGGACGCGCCGGTGGTGCAAGGCTCCACCCGGAATAAGGAGCGGGAGGACCTCTATGACGCGTTCCGCCGGGGCGAGGTACGTCGGCTGGTGGTGTCCAAAGTGGCCAACTTCTCCATCGACCTGCCGGAAGCCTCGGTGGCGGTGCAGGTCTCCGGCACGTTCGGCTCCCGGCAGGAGGAGGCCCAGCGCCTGGGCCGGTTGCTGCGCCCGAAAGGCGACGGGAGACAGGCACACTTCTACTCGGTGGTCTCCCGAGACACCCTAGACACCGACTACGCCGCCCACCGCCAGCGCTTCCTCGCCGAGCAAGGCTACGCCTACCGCATCATCGACGCCGACGACCTGCACTAGCCCTGATTACCGCAGTCTGCATCCAGAACGCGGCGGCGTCGGAGGATGCGGAGGATGAGGAGGGTTAGCAGGGTTAGGGCGGCGATTGCTGGGACGAGCCGTTTGGCGACTGCGCCGCCGACGGCGTCGAGCAGGTCGATCTCGTCGGTCACCGGCAGGGGGGCCGGCCGCACTGGGGTCGGCCGCAACGGCGCGGGGACCCCAGCTGGGCTTTCCTTCCGCCCCAGGCTTGCGGCCAGGCAGTCCGCGAACTGACCGACGATCTTCCCGCCGACATCCTCGAGCATGCCCCGGCCGAACTGGGCCGGCTTGCCCGTGATGGTCAGGTCGGTCGCCAGCGTGACCGCGGTGCCCTCCCCGTTCTCGGCGAGACTGGCGGTCACCGTGGCCGCCGCGGCGCTCTGCCCCCCGGACGCCGTGCCGGTCGCCTCGATCACGGTGCGGTGCGCCGCCTCGTCGGTCTCGGTGAAGCGGCCGGATCCCCGGTACTGCAAGGAGATCGGGCCCAGCCGGACCTTCACTATCCCGGCGAACTCATCGCCGCTGGCCGACGTGATGGTGGCTCCCGGGAAGCACGGGGCGACCAGCCCGGGATCCAGCAGGGCCCGCCAGACGGTGTCGAGCGGCGCCGGGACGGTGAACGTGTGCTCCAGCTTCATGCAGGCCAGTTTCCCATCCCGGCAGCCGCGGCGATCACCCGACTAGGCGGCCGGAGGAGCGGTGGGTACCCGCAGCCGGGGTGGCGTCTGCTTCTGAAAACCGAAGGGTTCGAGATGGTCGTCCAAGACGTCGTCGAAGGCCGACGCGATGTCCTCGGTCACCCAGCTGTCCCGGCGCAATACCGGGTCCTTGAACGCCGGCTGACGCACGATCAGTAACTCGTCCCCGGTGAATCGGATGAGCTGCCCGGTGATCCCCGCGGCGCGGTCGGAGAGCAGGTAGGTGATCAGCGGGGCCACCCGGTCCGGGGTGCGCCGCGGCGTGACGTACAGCTGGATGGCGGGGGAATCCCGCTCCACCATCCGGGTCCAGGCCAGTGGGCAGACACCGTTGACCCGTACCCCCACCTCCGCCAGGTCCTGAGCCCACGAATAGGTGAGGGACGCGACCGCGCCCTTGGAGGCCGAGTAGGTACCTGCACCACGCGATCCGAGCGACGAGCCCGACGAGATGTTGACGATCGACCCAGTGCCTTGCGCCCGCATCACCCGCGCGGCGGCGATACCGCAGTAGAGCACGCCCAAGACGTTGACCTCGATGAGCTCGCGAGCGGCATCGACGTCCTCGGCCCAGGGCGGTGCCTGGTAGTTCAGGGCGGCGTTGCTCACCAGACCGTCGACCCTGCCGAACTCCGCTAGGCACCGCTGCACGATCCCGCTGGCCTGGCCCGGATCGCGGACCGACTGGGCGCTGGCCACCGCCCGGCCGCCGTGGCGGACGATCCGGTCTGCGACCGACTCGGCCAGGTCGCCGTCGACGTCGTTGACCACGACGCAGGCTCCGGCCCGGGCGGCGTGCAGCGCATAAGCCTCCCCCAGACCGCGGCCGGCTCCGGTGATCACAACCGCTTTGCCTTCGAGGATGCCCATGACTTCCCGCCCTTCGGCTGGCCGGTGCCCGATGGCCCGGCGATGCGCCCAGTCTCTGGTGCGACGTCAGCGGTGTGGGGCAAGGTTCAGCGAAGGGCTACTGCGCATCGCCGAGCGGGTGGGGCCATCTGGCGCAACGCTTACCCCCGCTAGTCGCAACGCGTACCCCCATCTAGCCGCAAGGTGTACACCCCGGCTAGTCAGCAGTGAGCACTAGCGGGCCGTCATCGGTGATGGCGACGGAATGCTCCCAATGCGCGGCGCGGGATCCGTCCAGAGTCACCACAGTCCAGCCGTCATCGAGTTCCTCGGTCTTGTCGCTGCCTGCGGTGAGCATCGGCTCGATCGCCAGGGTCATGCCGGACACCAGCCGAGGACCGCGTCCGGGGCGGCCCACATTGGGCAGGAACGGGTCCATGTGCATGGCTGTGCCGATGCCGTGGCCACCATAGTCAGCCACGATCCCGTAGGACACGCCGTGCGCGGTGGCGGCGGCCAGCGCCGCGGTCTGGACCGCATGCGAGATGTCGGTGAGCCTGCCACCGGGTCGCGCCGCCCCGATCCCGGCCTCCAGCGCCGCCCGGCAGGCCGTGGACAACCGAGCGTCAGCTTGCGCCACCGTCCCGATGTGCACCGTCACCGCGGCATCGCCGTGCCAGCCGTCGAGGATCGCACCGCAGTCAAGGGAGATCAGGTCGCCGTCGGCGAGCACGTGCTCGCGGCTGGGGATCCCGTGCACCACCTGGTGGTTCACCGAGCTGCAGATCGACCCGGGGAATCCGTGGTAGCCCTTGAAGGACGGCACCGCCCCGGCGTCCCGGATCGACTGCTCAGCCAGCTCGTCCAGCTCACCGGTGCTCACTCCGGCGCTGGCATGGCCCTCGAGCAACCGCAGCGTGCGGGCCACCACCGCACCAGCGGCACGCATCGCCTCGATCTCGCCAGGAGACTTGAGCTCGATACCGGTTCTGCCCCGCAAGCGTCGTACCACGGCACGCACCCCACCCCCGCTCATCGCACGCCCGTCACGCCCGGGTTCGCAACGCGTCCAGTGCCCGACCCGTCACCTCTGGCACCAAACCGGCCGCCGGCACGGTGACCAGCAGGTCGGAGTAGAAGTCGAGCAGCGGCGCGGTCTCCTCCCGATACACCCGCTGGCGGTACCGGATCACATCCTCGGTGTCGTCGTCGCGGCCGCGGGCCAGCAACCGCGCCACCACCACGTTCTCGGACGCGTCGAACTCCAGCACCGCGTCGAGCTCGCAGTCGAGATCGCGCAGCAGGCCCGCGAGCATCCGGGCCTGGCGGACCGTGCGGGGGAACCCATCGAGCAGAAATCCTGCCTGGCAGTCCTGCTCAGTGAGCCGTTGCGCGACCATCTCGTTGGTGACCTCGTCGGGTACCAGCGCGCCAGCATCCAGGTACTGCTTGACCTGCCTGCCCAGCTCGGTCTCCTCCTCGACGTGGGCCCGGAACAGCTCGCCGGTCGAGATGTGCGGCACGCCGAGCTCGGCGCTCAGCACAGCGGCCTGGGTGCCCTTGCCCGCGCCCGGCGGACCGACGATAAGGATTCTCACTAGCGCAGGAACCCTTCGTAGTTGCGCTGCATCAGCTGGCTCTCGATCTGCTTCACGGTGTCCAGCCCGACCCCCACCATGATCAGCACGGCGGTGCCGCCGAAGGGGAAGTTCTGGTTCTGCCCGTTACCGGTCAGGTCGAGGAACAAGTTGGGCAGCACAGCGACAGTACCCAGGTATAGCGACCCGGGCAGGGTGATGCGGTTCAGGACGAAGCTCAGGTACTCAGCGGTCGGGCGTCCCGGCCGGATACCGGGGATGAACCCACCGAACTTCTTCATCTCCTCGGCACGTTCCTCGGGGTTGAACGTGATCGCCACGTAGAAGTAAGTGAAGAAGATGATCATCAAGAAGTACAGTGAGATGTGCACCCAGCTGGACTGGTCGACCAGATACCGGCTGATGAAGATCTGCCACCAGCCCTGCTGCCCGGCGGGCGAGGTGGTCAGCCGCGATATGAGATCGGGCAGGTACAGCAGCGACGAACCGAAGATGACCGGAATGACGCCTGCCTGGTTGACCTTCAGCGGCAGGTAGGTCGAGGTGCCACCGTACATCCGGCGGCCGATCATCCGCTTGGCGTACTGCACCGGGATCCGCCGCTGGCCCTGCTCGACGAACACCACACTGGCGATGATGGCCAAGCCGAAAACACAGACGAAGAAGAAGACCAGCGGGCCGTTCTGGTCCAGAATGTTTTTGCCCTCGGCGGGAATCCGCGAAGCGATCGAGCAGAAGATCAGCAGCGACATGCCGTTGCCGACGCCCCGCTCGGTGATCAGCTCGCCCAGCCACATGACCATCGCGGTGCCTGCAGTCATCACCACGACGATGACGACCAGGTTGAATACCGACTGGTCCGGGATCGGGGGCAGCGGGCAGTCAGCGAAAAGCTGTCCGCGCACCGCCAGCGCCACGATGCCGGTGGCCTGCAGGACAGCCAGCGCGATCGTCAGATAGCGGGTGTACTGGGTGAGCTTGTTCTGGCCGGACTGCCCCTCCTTCTTGAGCTCCTCGAAGCGGGGGATCACCACGGTAAGCAATTGGATGATGATGCTCGCGGTGATGTAGGGCATGATCCCCAGCGCGAACACCGCCAGCTGCAGCAATGCCCCACCGCTGAACAGGTTGATCAGCGAATAGATATTCTGGTTGTCGCCACCCTGCACCCGTTCGAGGCACTGCTGGATATTGACGTAGGAAACCCCGGGTGAGGGCACCGTAGCGCCGATCCGGTAAATCACTACCATACCAAGCGTAAACAGGATCTTGCGGCGCAGATCCGGCGTCGCGAGGGCCGAGCGGACGGCGCCGAGCACTCTTACCTCCTGTGCACGGCCGTGGTGCGGCCGTCGATCGTGGACCGGCCGTAGCACCGGGGGCGACGACCGGGCGGTGCAAGGAAACGTGACGGCGTTGTGCCAGCCGCCCCGCCCACGCACTCAACCGACTGTAACAGCAGGGACCGACGGTAACAGCAGGGCCCGCAACAGCAGGCCGCCGCCTACAGCTCGGTGCTGCTGCCACCCGCCGCGGCAATCTTGTCCCGCGCGGAACCGGAGAAAGCCTGGGCGCTGACCTGCAGCGGCACCCCACCGAGATCGCCGTTGCCGAGCACCTTCACCGGCGATCCCTTGCGTACCGCACCGAGGGCCACCAGCTGCTCCGGTCCCACGGTGCCCCCGTCAGGGAACAAGCGGGCCAGGTCACCGACGTTGACCACCTGGTACTCGGTGCGAAACCGGTTGCGGAACCCCTTGAGTTTGGGCAGCCGCATGTGGATCGGCATCTGCCCGCCCTCGAACACGGCAGGCACATTCTTGCGGGCCTTGGTTCCCTTGGTACCGCGCCCCGCTGTCTTGCCCTTCGATCCGCCGCCGCGGCCGACTCGCGTCTTCGCGGTCTTCGCGCCGGCGGCCGGGCGCAGATGGTGGACCCTGATCGTCATTTCGAGTCGACCTCCTCCACCGCCACCAGGTGACGGACGGTGGCGATCATGCCGCGAACCTGGGAGTTGTCCTCTTTGACCACGGACTGCCGGATCTTGCGCAGCCCCAGAGAGCGCAGCGTCTCACGCTGGTTGCGCAGGCTGCCGATGGTGCTCCGAGTCTGAGTGATCTTCAGTGCCATGTCACGTCCCCTTCCCGGCCGCAGCACGGGCCCGCAACATACCGGCCGGGGCCACGTCCTCCAGCGGCAGACCGCGCCGCGCGGCAACCTCCTCGGGACGCTGCAGCCCCTTCAGCGCGGCCACCGTGGCGTGCACGATGTTGATCGCGTTATCGCTGCCCAGCGACTTGGAGAGCACGTCGTGCACACCTGCGCACTCCAGCACCGCGCGTACCGGGCCACCTGCGATGACCCCGGTACCCGGAGAAGCAGGGCGGAGCAGCACGACGCCTGCCGCAGCCTCGCCGGTGATCGGGTGCGGGATGGTGCTGGCGATCCGGGGCACCCGGAAGAAGTTCTTCTTGGCTTCCTCCACGCCCTTCTGGATCGCCGCTGGCACCTCCTTGGCCTTTCCGTAACCGACACCGACCATGCCGTCGCCGTCACCGACCACGACCAGCGCGGTGAAGCTGAAGCGCCGACCGCCCTTGACCACCTTGGCCACCCGGTTGATCGCGATCACTTTCTCGAGGTGCGGGCTCTTCTCCTGCTGGGGCGCCCCGCCGCGGCCGCCGTCCCGGCGGTCCCGACGCTCGCTGCGCTCGCCACCTGCGCCTCCGCCGTCTCGCCGCATGCGTCCAGGCATCAGGCGTTCCTTCCCATGCTCAGGTGCCGCTGTTGTTGCTCTCTGGTGTGCTGTCCGGTCATCAGTCAGAACTCCAGGCCGGCTGCGCGGGCGGCATCAGCCAGCGCCGCGATCCGGCCGTGGTAGTCGTGCCCACCGCGGTCGAAGACCACCCGATCCACGCCGGCCGCCTTGGCCCTGGCGGCGATCAGCGCGCCGACCCTGGCCGCCCTGGCCTTCTTGTCCCCGTCCATGGCGCGAACGTCCGGCTCGATGCTGGACGCCGCAGCCAGGGTATGCCCGGCCAGATCGTCCACCAGCTGCACGGCGATGTGCCGGGACGAGCGGTTGACCACCAGCCGCGGCCGCTGCGGCGAACCGCTGACCCGCTTGCGAAGCCGGTGGTGCCGCCGCGCCCGGGCCAGCCGGCGTCGGGTTGAGATGTCCATGCCGACCCGCGGCCGCTTAGTTACGTCAGCCGTCGGGTGAACCGCTGCCTCAGCCATGATCATTTACCTGTCTTCCCGACCTTGCGCCGGATCTTCTCGCCCGCGTAGCGCACGCCCTTGCCCTTGTACGGGTCAGGACGGCGCAACTTGCGAATGGTCGCCGCGATCTCGCCGACGGCCTCTTTGCTGATACCCGCCACGGAGAACCGCGTGGGACTTTCCACCGTGAAGGTGATGCCGTCGGGCGCAGCGACGGGCACCGGGTGGCTGTAGCCCAGCGAGAACTCCAGATCCGGGCCCTTGAGTGCGACGCGGTAACCGACGCCGTGGATCTCCATCCGTTTCTCGTAGCCCTGGCTGACCCCGATGACCATGTTGTTCACCAGGGTCCGGGACAGCCCGTGCAGCGCCTTGCTGCGCCGCTCGTCGTCAGGCCGCTCGACCAGCAGGGTGCCGTCGGACGCCCGCTGCACGGTGATCGGCTCAGGCACGGTGTGCGACAGGCTGCCCTTGGGCCCCTGGATCCGCACGGTGCGGCCGTCGATGACCACCTCGACGCCACCCGGCACGGTGATCGGCTGCTTCCCGATACGCGACATGTCGTCTGCTCCCCTCTCACCAGACGAAGGCGAGGACTTCCCCGCCCACGCGCTGCTTGGCGGCCTGCCGGTCGGTGAGCAGCCCGGTGGACGTGGAGATGATCGCCACCCCCAGGCCGCCGAGCACCTTGGGCAGCGAGGACGACTTCGCATACACCCGCAGGCCGGGCTTGGACACCCGGCGCAGGCCGGCGATGCTGCGCTCCCGGTTCGGGCCGAACTTCAGGTCGACCACCAGGGACTTGCCCACCGCTGCGTCCTCGGTGTGGAAACCCGAGATGTAGCCCTCCCGCTGGAGGATCTCGGCGATATTCACCTTGATCTTGGAGTGCGGCATCACGACCCGGTCGTGATAAGCCGAGTTCGCGTTGCGCAGACGGGTCAGCATGTCTGCGATCGGGTCGGTCATCGTCATTGTGACCTCCTACCAGCTGCTCTTGCTGACGCCGGGGAGCTCGCCGCGGTGAGCCATCTCGCGTAGGCAGATCCGGCACAGCCCGAACTTCCGGTACACCGCCTTGGGTCGCCCGCAGCGCTGGCAGCGGGTGTAGGCCCGCACCGCAAACTTAGGCTTGCGCGCGGCCTTGATGATCAGCGCCTTCTTCGCCATCAGCTCTCCTTGAAGGGGAAGCCCAGACGACGCAGCAGCGCCCGGCCCTCCTCGTCGGTAGTCGCGGAGGTGACCACAGTGATATCCATGCCGCGCTGGCGGTCGATGTTGTCCGGGTTGATCTCGTGGAACATCGACTGCTCGTTGAGCCCGAACGTGTAGTTGCCGTGACCGTCAAACTGGGCCGGCGACAGACCCCGGAAGTCCCGGATACGGGGCAGCGCGATGGTCAGCAGGCGGTCCAGGAACTCCCACATCCGGTTGCCGCGCAAGGTCACCTTCGCGCCGATCGGCATCCCCTCGCGCAGCTTGAACTGGGCGACGGATTTGCGGGCGCGCTGCACCTGCGGCTTCTGGCCGGTGATCACTGACAGGTCCCGCACGGCGCCGTCCATCAGCTTGGCGTCCCGGGCGGCCTCGCCGACGCCCATGTTCACCACAACTTTGACCACTCCGGGCACCTGCATCACGTTGGCGTACGTGAACTGCTCGCGCAGCGCGGCGGCGATCTCCTCGCGGTACCGGGCCTTCAGCCTGGGTACCTTCACTTCTACGGTCGTCATCTCAGATGTCCTTGCCGGTGCGCCGCGATACGCGCACGCGCCTGCCCTCGTCGTCACTGCGGTAACCCACCCTGGCCGGCTTGCCGTCGGAGTCGACGACCATGACGTTCGAGACGTCGATGGCGGCCTCCTGCGTGACGATCCCGCCGCTTTGCGCACCGCGCTGGGTGCGGCTGACCCGGGTGTGCTTCTTGATCCGGTTGACGCCCTCCACCAGCACCCGGCCGGTGTCCGGATATGCCTGGATCACCCGGCCCTTGGCGCCTTTGTCCTTGCCGGCAATGACCAGGACCGTGTCACCCTTGCGGACTCTCATGGGTTACAGCACCTCCGGGGCCAGCGAGATGATCTTCATGAATCGCTTGTCCCGCAGCTCCCGGCCCACCGGACCGAAGATCCGGGTACCGCGCGGCTCGCCGTCGGGCTTGATCAGTACAGCGGCGTTCTCATCGAACCGGATGTAGGAACCGTCCGGGCGGCGCTTCTCCTTGACGGTGCGCACGATGACGGCCTTGACCACGTCGCCCCGCTTGACGTTGGCGC
Organism: Pseudonocardiaceae bacterium; assembly: GCA_050699815.1. Classification (GTDB taxonomy): domain Bacteria; phylum Actinomycetota; class Actinomycetes; order Mycobacteriales; family Pseudonocardiaceae. Next base: position 23,363 of record JBOHFT010000019.1, read on the forward strand.
CGGGAATGGCTTCCTTGACGGTCGCCACGATGATGTCCCCGATGCCGGCGTAGCGACGCGAGCTGCCGCCGAGCACCCGGATGCACAAGATCTCCTTGGCACCCGTGTTGTCGGCGACCCGCAGTCGCGACTCCTGCTGGATCACGTCAACTCCTTCTTGCGCCTGCGGTCTTGCTGACGTCCACCAGGCAGCCCATCAGCACTGACGCACAGCCGATCACTGGGCCTTCTCGAGGATCTGGACCAGCCGCCAGCGCTTGGTCGCCGACAGCGGGCGGGTCTCCATCAACAGCACTCGATCACCGACACCCGCCGTGTTGGCCTCGTCGTGCGCCTTCACCTTGGTGGTGGAACGCATCACCTTGCCGTACAGCGGGTGCTTCTTGCGGTCCTCCAGCGCCACGACGACCGTCTTGTTCATCTTGTCCGAGACGACGACGCCCTCCCGGACCTTTCTCTGATTTCGCCCTTCAGGCTGGGTCGCTTGATCTTGATTTTGCGTCTCGCTCATGCCGCACCCTCACTTCCCGCAATGGCATCCGGAGACACCGACAGACCAAGCTCACGCTCGCGCATCACGGTGTAGATGCGGGCGATGTCGTGCCGGACCGTACGCAGCCGGCGGTTGTTGTCCATCTGCCCGGTGGCCATCTGGAAGCGCAGGTTGAACAGTTCCTCCTTGGCCTCGCGCAGCCGTAGCACCAGCTCATCGTCGCCAAGCTCGCGCAGTTCGCTTGCAGCGGTGGTGGCTGCCATCTACTCCACCCCCTCGCGGGTCACGATCCGGCACTTCATCGGCAGCTTGTGGATCGCGCGGCGCAACGCCTCGCGGGCCACCGCCTCGTTCGGGTAGGTCATCTCGAACATGATCCGGCCCGGCTTGACGTTGGCCACCCAGTACTCGGGCGAGCCCTTACCGGACCCCATCCGGGTCTCCGCCGGCTTCTTGGTCAGCGGGCGATCCGGGAAGATGGTGATCCAGACCTTGCCACCACGGCGGATGTGCCGGTTGATCGCGATACGGGCCGACTCGATCTGCCGGTTGGTCACGTAAGCCGGTTCGAGAGCCTGGATCCCGAGGTCCCCGAAGGTGACCTGAGTGCCGCCGGTGGCCATGCCCGACCGGCTCGGCGAATGCTGCTTACGGTGCTTGACTTTGCGTGGGACGAGCACGTCTCAGTCCTCCCCGTGCCCTGCGGTGTCCGCCTCGCTGGTGGCGGTGGCGGACTCAGCTGTCGTCATGATCGGATCGGCCGCAGCGGTGTCCGGACCGTCGGCGTCGGTCCAGCTGGGCGTCTCGGTTGATGCTGCCGCCACCTCCGCGGCGGCGGCACGACCCGCCTCGGTGGAGGTACCGGTCGTCCCCGCAGCTCCGGAGCGACGCCGGGCCGGGCGCTCCCGGCGCGGCGCCGCTCGGGCCGCGGCAGCCGCAGCCTGGTCGACCTCACGCTCGCGTCGCCCACCGACCACGTCACCCTTGTAGATCCAGACCTTCACACCGATCCGGCCGAACGTCGTGCGGGCCTCGAACAGCCCGTAGTCGATATCGGCCCGCAGCGTGTGCAGCGGAACACGGCCCTCGCGGTAGAACTCCGAGCGGGACATCTCGGCGCCACCCAGGCGGCCCGAGCACTGCACCCGGATGCCCTTGACCTGGGGGGAACGCATCGCCGATTGGATGGCCTTGCGCATCGCGCGCCGGAAGGCAACCCGGTTGGACAGCTGCTCGGCCACACCTTGGGCCACCAGCTGAGCCTCCGCCTCGGGGTTTTTGACCTCGAGGATGTTGAGCTGCACCTGCTTGCCGGACAGCTTCTCCAGCGCCCCGCGGATCCGGTCGGCCTCAGCGCCGCGCCGGCCGATCACGATGCCCGGCCTTGCGGTATGGATGTCGACCCGCACCCGGTCGCGGGTGCGCTCGATCTCGACCTTGGCGATGCCGGCCCGCTCCATCCCCTTGGACAGCAGCCGACGGATCGCGACGTCCTCCTTGACGTACTCCGCGTACTGCTTGTCCGCGTACCAGCGGGACTTCCAGTCGGTCGAGATGCCGAGCCGAAAGCCGTGCGGGTTGATCTTCTGACCCACTAGCGGGCACTCCTTGTCTGGGTGGCCTTCTTGCCGGTGGTGCCTGCCTGCCTTCTGGTGCCGGCCTGCCCGCCACCGGAACGGCTCGCGGTCCGGCGCTCCGGAACAGACTCGACCTCGACCGTGATATGGCTGGTGCGCTTGCGGATCCGGTAGGCCCGGCCCTGGGCCCGGGGACGGAACCGCTTGAGCGTCGGCCCCTCATCGACGAACGCGCGGGCCACCACGAGGGTGTCAGGGTCGATCGCAAGGTTGTTCTCGGCGTTGGCCATCGCACTGGCCAGCACTTTCGACACCGGACCAGAGGCGGCCTGCGGTGTGAACTTGAGCACCGCGAGCGCCTCACGCGCGCTGCGGCCCCGGATGAGCTCGACCACGCGGCGCGCCTTCATCGGCGTCACGCGGACGTACCGAGCCCGCGCCACCACGCGGGACGGCTCCTGCGCCGCCGTCGCGCTGGCCTGGTTAGGGGCGTCCATGCGCTGCTACCTCTCTAGCGACGCCGCGCCCGGCGGTCGTCTTTGACGTGACCCCGGAACGTGCGGGTCGGGGCGAACTCACCGAGCTTGTGACCGACCATCGCCTCGCTGACGAACACCGGGACGTGCTTGCGGCCATCGTGTACCGCGATGGTGTGGCCGATCATGTCGGGGATGATCGTGGAGCGGCGCGACCAGGTCCTGATGACCTGCTTGGTTCCGGCGTCGTTCTGCGCGTCCACCTTCTTGAGCAGGTGGTCGTCGACAAACGGGCCCTTCTTCAGGCTGCGTGGCATTGTTCCTCCCTCCTGCTCAGCGCTTCTTGCCGGTACGGCGGCGGCGGACGATCAGCTTGTCGCTGGGCTGACGGCGCCGGGTGCGGCCTTCGGGCTTGCCTGCTGGGTTCACCGGGTGGCGCCCACCGGAGGTCTTGCCCTCACCACCACCATGCGGGTGGTCGACCGGGTTCATCACCACACCGCGAACCGAGGGGCGCTTCCCCTTCCAGCGCATCCGGCCGGCCTTGCCCCAGTTGATGTTGCCCTGCTCGGAGTTCCCGACCTCGCCCACGGTGGCGCGGCACCGGACGTCGACATTGCGGATCTCACCCGACGGCATCCGCAGCTGGCCGTAGGGACCGTCCTTGGCCACCAGCTGGACCCGCGCGCCAGCCGAGCGGGCGATCTTCGCCCCACCGCCGGGGCGGAGCTCGATCGCGTGCACCACGGTGCCGACCGGGATGTTGCGCAGCGGCAGGCTGTTGCCCGGCTTGATGTCGGCCTTCGGGCCGTTCTCCACCATGTCGCCCTGGCGCAGCTTCTCCGGGGCGATGATGTACCGCTTCTCGCCGTCGGCATAGTGCAGCAGCGCGATCCGCGCGGTGCGGTTGGGGTCGTACTCGATGTGCGCGACCGTGGCCGGCACACCGTCTTTGTCAGCCCGCCGGAAATCGATCAGGCGGTACGCGCGCTTGTGCCCGCCACCTTGATGCCGGGTCGTGATCCGGCCGTGGGCGTTGCGGCCGCCCCTGCCGTGCAGGGGCCGGACCAGCGACTTCTCCGGATAGTCCCGGGTGATCTCAGCGAAGTCGGAGACGCTGGAGCCGCGGCGGCCCGACGTCGTCGGCTTGTACTTGCGGATGCCCATGTCGTAGCCCAGTTCCTTTGGTGGCCGCTCAGGCGGCCGGTCCGCCGAAGATCTCGATCGGCTTGCTGGCCGCGGACAGCGTGACGATCGCCCGCTTGGTGTCTTTGCGCTTTCCGTACCCGGCCTTCGCCCGCTTGCGCTTGCCCGGCCGGTTAAGCGTGTTGACGCTGACCACTGAAACGCCGAAGACCTTCTCCACCGCGATCTTGATCTGGGTCTTGTTGGCGTTCGGCGCGACCACGAAGGTGTACTTGTGCTTCTCCAGCAGCCCGTAGCTCTTCTCCGAGATGACCGGCTTGAGGATCACGTCACGGGGGTCGGGGATCATCGGCCTTGCTCCTCCACCGTCTTGATTCCGCGCCCGGCCAGGAACGCCTGCAGGGCGTCCGCGGTGAACACCACCTCGTCGTTGACCAGCACGTCGTAAGTGTTGAGCTGGTCGGGGGCCAGCACGTGCACCGAAGGGAGGTTGCGGACGCTGCGGCGGGCCACCTCGTCAGCGCGGGTGATCACGACCAGCAGCCGGGTGCCCGGTCCTGAGTCGATCAGCCTTTCGAGGACCTGGCGAGCCGTCTTGGTGGACGGGGCATCGCCAGACACCAACCCGGAGACCACATGCACCCGACCGTCCCGGGCCCGGTCGGACAGCGCGCCGCGGAGTGCGGCGGCCTTCATCTTCTTCGGGGTGCGCTGGCGGTAATCCCGCGGCGTGGGACCGTGCACAACGCCGCCGCCGGTGAACTGGGGGGCCCGGATCGAACCCTGACGGGCCCGCCCGGTGCCTTTCTGCCGGTAGGGCTTGGTGCCCCCGCCGCTGACCTCACCCCGGGTCTTGGTGTCATGCGTGCCCTGCCGCGCGGCAGCCAGCTGGGCGACCACGACCTGGTGCATCAGCGGGATGTTCGCCGGCACGTCGAAGATCTCGGCGGGCAACTCCGCGGTACCCGCGGTGTCTCCTCCGGGAGTCCGGATGTCGACCGTGCTCACTGCGGTCCACCACCCTTCGCGGCGGTCTTGACCAGCACCAGGCCGCCCTTCGGGCCGGGCAGTGCACCCTTGATCAGCAATAGCCCGGACTCGGCGTCGACCCGGTGCACGGTGAGGTTCTGGGTGGTCACCCGGACGTTGCCCATCCGGCCGGCCATCCGGGTGCCCTTGAAGACCCGGCTCGGCGTCGCGCAGCCGCCAATCGAACCCGGCGAGCGGTGCTTGCGCTGGGTGCCGTGACTGGCGCTGAGACCCTTGAAGCCGTGCCGTTTCATCACGCCTGCGGTGCCCTTGCCCTTGCTGGTGGCGACCACGTCGACCACGGCCCCGGCGGTGAACACCTCAGCGGTGACCTCCTGGCCGACGTGGTAGTCCGCGGCGTCGGCGGTGCGCAGCTCGACCAGGTGGCGCCGCGGCGTGACCCCTGCCGCGGCGTAGTGCCCGGCCACCGGCTTGGTCACCTTGCGCGGATCCACCGCGCCGAAGGCCAGCTGGACCGCGAGATAACCGTCCTTGTCCGGGGTGCGGATCCGGGTCACCACGCAGGGCCCGGCCGCCACCACGGTGACCGGGACGATCCTGTTGTTCTCGTCGAAGACCTGGGTCATCCCGAGCTTGGTGCCCAGGATGCCCTTCACCTGATGCTCCGAATCAGTCGCTGTCATCTCCCGGCCTTACTGGATGTTGACGTCGACGCTGGCCGGCAGGTCGATGCGCATCAGCGCATCCACCGTCTTGGGCGTCGGGTCGAGGATGTCGATCAGCCGCTTGTGCGTGCGCATCTCGAAGTGCTCCCGCGAGTCCTTGTACTTGTGTGGCGAGCGGATCACGCAGTACACGTTCTTCTCGGTCGGCAGCGGCACCGGCCCGACGACCCGAGCGCCGGTGCGCGTCACGGTCTCGACGATCTTGCGTGCCGACGCGTCGATCGCCTCGTGGTCGTAGGCCTTGAGCCGGATGCGGATCTTCTGTCCCGCCATGGTGGCTTGCCGTCCTGTCAGTCTCGTGCCGCTGGTCTGGTGGTACTGGCCCTCTGGTGGTATTGGCGCTCTGGTGGTACTGGCCCGGTGGTGCCCTCCCCGACCCCCGCGGTCGGGTGTGTCGCGCCCGGTGCGCAGACCGGTGCCGTGCTGTCCATCCGCGCCAAGGCTGGCCGGACGTCATCTAGCTGGGATTCTGTCGAACCGGCAGCTGGGCTGATCCTGCCGAGCAACCGGTTCATGGTAAGCGACACCAGATCACCGATCAAATCGGGGCTACGCCCCGTGAGTGCGTAACAGTGTTACAGCACCGAATGCCACTCACGAGGCCCCTGTCGGCACGTGACCGTGCCGACAGGGGCCCCCTTACTTGATGATCTTGGTCACCCGACCGGCACCGACGGTGCGGCCACCCTCGCGGATCGCGAACTTCAGATTCTCGTCCATCGCGATCGGCTGGATGAGCTTGACCGACATCTCGGTGTTGTCGCCCGGCATCACCATCTCGGTATCAGCTGGCAGCGTCACGACACCGGTCACGTCGGTGGTGCGGAAGTAGAACTGCGGGCGGTAGTTGTTGAAGAACGGTGTGTGCCGACCACCCTCGTCCTTGGACAGGATGTAGACCTGCCCCTCGAACTCGGTGTGCGGGGTGTTGGTGCCGGGCTTGATGACGACCTGCCCGCGCTCCACGTCCTCGCGCTTGATGCCGCGAAGCAACAGGCCCACGTTGTCGCCAGCCCGGCCCTCGTCGAGCAGCTTGCGGAACATCTCGACACCGGTGACGATGGTCTTCGCCGACTCCTCCTTGATGCCGATGATCTCCACCTGCTCGTTCACCTTGACGATGCCGCGCTCCACCCGGCCGGTGACCACGGTGCCGCGGCCGGTGATGGTGAAGACGTCCTCGATCGGCATGAGGAACGGCTTGTCGATCTCGCGCACCGGCTCCTGGATGCTCTCGTCCACGGCGTCCATCAGTTCCAAGAGCTTCTTACCCCACTCGGCGTCGCCCTCGAGCGCCTTGAGCGCCGACACCCGGACGATCGGCAGGTCGTCGCCAGGGTAATCCTGGTTGGACAGCAGTTCGCGGACCTCGAGCTCGACGAGCTCCATGATCTCCTCGTCATCGACCATGTCGGCCTTGTTCAGCGCGACGACGATGTAGGGCACGCCGACCTGGCGAGCCAGCAGCACATGCTCGCGGGTCTGCGGCATCGGGCCGTCGGTGGCGGCCACCACCAGGATGGCGCCGTCCATCTGGGCCGCACCGGTAATCATGTTCTTGATGTAGTCCGCGTGTCCGGGACAGTCGACGTGGGCGTAGTGCCGCTTCTCGGTCTGGTACTCGACGTGCGCGATCGAGATCGTGATGCCCCGCTGCTTCTCCTCGGGGGCCTTATCGATCTGGTCGAACGCCGATGCCTCGTTCACGTCCGGGTACTTGTCGTGCAAGACCTTGGTGATCGCTGCGGTCAGCGTGGTCTTGCCGTGGTCGATATGACCGATAGTCCCGATGTTGACGTGCGGCTTGGTCCGCTGGAACTTCGCCTTCGCCACTGGTCTCGTCCTCCTGGACTCGTTCTCTTGATCCGCCGGACCGTGGGGGTCCTGGTGTGGCGGGATGCTGTCAGGGTTGTCTGGTGCTGCTCACTCGTCCCGCAACGGCACTGCCTTGCTCACTCGCCCGTCGCCTTCGCGATGATCTCCTTGGACACGCTGGCCGGGACCTCGGCGTAGGAGTCGAACTGCATGGTGTAGTTCGCCCGGCCCTGGGTCCGAGATCGCAGGTCACCGACGTATCCGAACATCTCCGACAGCGGCACCAACGCCTTGATGACCCGTGATCCGCTGCGCTCCTCCATGTGCTGGATGTGGCCCCGCCGGGAGTTGAGGTCGCCGATGACGTCGCCCATGTAGTCCTCGGGCGTGGTCACCTCCACGGCCATCATCGGTTCCAGGATCACCGGGCCGGCCCGGCGCGCCGCCTCCTTGAACGCCATCGATCCAGCGATCTTGAAGGCCATCTCGGAGGAGTCCACCTCGTGGTACGCGCCGTCCACCAAGGTGACCTTCACACCCACCAGCGGATAGCCCGCGAGCACGCCGTACTGCATGGCGTCCTGGGCCCCGGCGTCCACCGACGGGATGTACTCCTTGGGGATCCGCCCACCGGTGACCTTGTTGTCGAACTCATAGAGCGCACCATCCCCGGTGGGCAGCGGCTCCAGCTTGATAATCACTCGGGCAAACTGGCCCGAGCCACCCGTCTGCTTCTTGTGGGTGTACTCGAGCTTGGGCACCGTCTTGCGGATCGTCTCCCGGTAGGCCACCTGCGGCTTGCCGATGTTCGCCTCGACCTTGAAATCGCTGCGCATCCGGTTCACCAGCACCTCAAGGTGCAGCTCACCCATCCCCGCGATGATCGTCTGGCCAGTCTCGTCGTCCTGCTTGACCTGGAAGGTGGGATCCTCTTCGGCCAGCTTCTGGATGGCGATACCCAGCTTCTCCTGGTCGCTCTTGGTCTTGGGCTCAATGGCGACCTGGATGACTGGTTCCGGGAAGGTCATCGACTCCAGGATGACCGGCGCCTGCGGGTCGCACAGCGTGTCACCGGTGGTCGTCTCCTTCAGGCCGATCATCGCGTAGATGTGGCCGGCCCGGGCCTCCTCGACCGGGTTCTCCTTGTTGGAGTGCATCTGGAAGAGCTTGCCGATGCGCTCCTTGCGCTCCTTGGTCGAGTTGATCACCTGCGAGCCCGCGGCGACCCGGCCGGAGTACACCCGGACGTAGGTCAGCTTCCCGAAGAACGGGTGCGCGGCGATCTTGAAAGCCAGCGCGGAGAACGGTTCCTCGGTCGAGGGCCGCCGGACGGCTGACCTGCCGTCGGTCAGCAGACCCACCACCGGTGGCACATCCAGCGGCGAGGGCAGGTAGTCGATCACCGCGTCCAGCATCGGCTGCACGCCTTTGTTCTTGAACGCCGAACCGCACAGCACGGGGTAGCCCTGGCTGTGCACGGTGAGCTTCCGGATGCCCGCCTTGATCTGCTCGGTGGTGAGCTCCTGGCCGCCGAGGTAGAGCTCCATGAGCTCGTCGTCGGTCTCGGCAACGGCCTCGAGCAGCTCCTCCCGGTACTCGTTCGCGGTCTCGACCAGGTTCGCCGGGATCTCCTCGACGCTGTAGTCCTCGCCCTTGCTGACCTCTCCGCGCCAGGTCAGCGCCCGCATCCCGACCAGGTCCACGACACCCTGGAACTCGGACTCGGAGCCGATGGGCAGCTGGATGACCAGCGGGGTGGCGCCAAGCCGCTCGCGGATGGTGCGCACGGTGAAGTAGAAGTCCGCGCCCAGCTTGTCCATCTTGTTGACGAAGCAGATGCGGGGGACGTCGTACTTGTCGGCTTGCCGCCACACCGTCTCGGACTGGGGCTCGACACCCTCCTTGCCGTCGAACACCGCGACGGCACCATCGAGCACCCGCAGCGACCGCTCCACCTCGACGGTGAAGTCGACGTGACCCGGGGTGTCGATGATGTTGATCTGGTGATCGCTCCAGAAGGTGGTGGTCGCGGCGGAGGTGATGGTGATGCCGCGCTTCTGCTCCTCTTCCATCCAGTCCATCGTCGCGGCGCCGTCGTGCACCTCGCCGATCTTGTAATTGATCCCGGTGTAGAACAGGACCCGCTCGGTGGTGGTGGTCTTGCCCGCGTCGATATGCGCCATGATCCCGATGTTGCGGACCCTGGCGAGGTCGGTCAGCACGTCACGTGCCACGAGAGTTCATCCCTAGCTGTCTGCCACAGTGAGAGGTTCGCTCGACACTGTGGTTTCTATGGTTGGAGTATTGAGGTGGTTCGTCACCAGCGGTAGTGTGCGAAGGCCTTGTTCGACTCGGCCATCTTGTGGGTGTCCTCGCGGCGCTTCACGCTCGCCCCGAGGCCGTTGCTAGCGTCTAGCAGTTCGTTCATCAGACGTTCCATCATGGTCTTCTCCCGCCGCTGCCGGGAAAACGTGATCAGCCAGCGGAGTGCGAGCGTGGTGGAGCGCACTGGACGCACCTCGACCGGGACCTGATAGGTGGCGCCACCAACGCGGCGGCTTTTGACCTCCAACGTCGGCTTGACGTTGTCCAGCGCGCGCTTGAGGGTCACCACCGGGTCGGTGCCCGTCTTGTCCCGGCAACCCTCCAGAGCCTGGTACACGATCTTCTCGGCAACCGAGCGCTTGCCCTCTACGAGGACCTTGTTGACCAGCTGGGTGACCAGCGGTGATCCATAGACCGGATCGGAGATTAGCGGTCGCTTCGGGGCCGGACCCTTGCGCGGCATCAGCTCTTCTCCTTCTTCGCACCGTAACGGCTGCGGGCCTGCTTGCGGCCCTTCACGCCCTGCGTGTCCAGCGAGCCACGGATGATCTTGTAGCGGACCCCGGGCAGATCCTTCACCCGGCCACCGCGAACCAGGACGATGGAGTGCTCCTGGAGGTTATGGCCCTCACCAGGAATGTAAGCCGTCACCTCGACCTGGCTGGTGAGCCGGACGCGGGCGACCTTGCGCAGCGCCGAGTTCGGCTTCTTCGGGGTCGTCGTGTAGACGCGGGTGCACACGCCGCGCCGCTGCGGGGACCCCTTCAGAGCCGCAGTCTTGGTCTTCGAGACCTTGTCCTCGCGGCCCTTGCGGACCAGCTGCTGGATGGTAGGCATGGACCAGCTTTCTCCGTCTTCGCCAGGTGGTGCTCTGTCATCTTGTGGTCATCTGGTGCTACCCGGCCGCGTGGGTGCTACGCGGCCGGTCACTCCGTACCCCGAGGTCGGGCGTGTCGCTGCTGGCCCAGCCGATCGCCGGGGTTTCGGTCCCGACTGGGGCTGGCGGCACCCACGCCGACCCGGTGAGGTGGGAGCCCGGAGGACGCCACTGCATCCCCTGGACCCGCACCGCCGGTGGTGCACAGCCAACAGGCACGCGGAGCGGCCCGACCGGAGTCGGGCACACTGACCAGGATACCGGGCACGTTCGGCGATGGTCAAAACGCCCCCGCTACGTCGGCACCCGCACCCCGCAGGGGTGTGTCTGGTGGTGAGTTACCGCGTGCCTCGGCTGCGGCGGGTCCGGCAAAACGTACCTGGCCAACCAACTCGCCGCCCTTCTCAACCTCCCCTTGACCCACTTGGACAGCGTCTACTACGACACCAACTGGAACCCGCTGCCCCAGGAGGAGTTCACCGCCCTCCAGCGCGACCTGGTGGCGCAGCCGCGGTGGCTCATCGAAGGCAACTACGCCGGCACGCTGCCGATCCGGCTGGCCACCGCCGACACCGTGATCTTCCTTGATCTGCCCGCGATCACCTGCCTGACCGGCATCGCCCAGCGGCGGTGGCGCTACCGGGGCGGCCAGCACGCCAAGGACGGCGTCTACGACCGGATCACCTGGAGCTTCGTCCGCTACATCTGGGGATACCGCACGAGCATGCGTCCCAGGGTCCGCGCCGCACCCTCCCGGTCGGCACACCGACGTAAACGCAGGCCGAACACGCAGCCGACGCACCGAGACCCAGATAGCCCACCGGGCCGCTCAGCTCATACGCACCAAGGACCCAGCGCCCGGCAGATCTTGAAAGGATAAGAATTCTATTTAGTGCTGTTGGTCAGTTCATGCGCCCAGGCGCGAAGGCGCTGACGAAGCTCAGCAACCTGCGCTGGTGTCAGTCCGTGAAGTTCAAACGCCTGGTCAGGTACACGAGCGGCAGCCAGCAACGCCTGGACGAACATCGCCTGATCGAATCCAGGATCCGCTTCCCGCGCCAAGCGCATCAAATCTGCGCTGCTGTAGCGGCCACTGCGCAACACCGCATCCACGTCCACGTAGTCGCGGTCGGCGGCGCGCCCGTAGAGCGCAGCCAGCTTGTTGGCCACCGCGTCGTCCGGGTGCAGCACCGCACCGATCTCCAATGTCACTGGAGGGTGTGCGCGCCAATCGATCCCCATCTCCACCCGCACCTGACCGCCCTGGCCGTCGGCCAGACGCAGACGCGCGAAGGCCGGATCATGCCGCAGGATCTCCACGGTGAGCCCAGCGGCCCGGTACGCCTCAATGGCCGCACTCACCGCTTCGTCGAAACGATCTCCCGCATCCGCGACCGTGAACAGGTCCACATCCTCCGACGGCCGCTCCAAGAAACCATGGGCCTGCACCGCGTACCCGCCCGCCAGCGCGAAGCCAAACCGCCCCGTCGCGGCTAAACCCACCCGGGCGGCACGTTCGTGCAGTGCATCCATCACCTACGCGGCCTGGGTCAACGACGGAAACCGCTGCTCCCATGCCCGACGCACCCGCGCTGGCAGCCACAACCGAAGCCACACCCGACCCAGCACCGCCTCGTTCAGGTAGCGATCCACATCCGCGATGTCCATCGACTCCCGGATCACCGTCTCGTACAGCAACCCGAGCTGCCGCTCATCCCCCAGGTCATAGACGCGCAGACCCGACCACGCCAGGTACGTCGGCAACTCCACAACACCGCTGGCCGGCCCGGTCAGCTCGCTGAGCGAGTCAGGCACCACATACGGGCGCACGTCCGCATACCGCAATCGATCATCCATTCCCCTATTGTTCCTGCTCAGACCCAACCAAGACCATGAGCCCCATAGCCAGGGCCGCCAAGGCCCGCGCCCGGGACTACCGCAACAAAACCAAGATGATCACCATCGTCTACCTCACCGCAGCCAAACTCCAGCTACCCAGCCCAACACCCGCCTACATGATCCCACACTGAGTAACCCACTGAAAACAGCGAAGAACTCGTGGGGGGCGAGCTCTCCCCTGCGGTGGAGGTGCTCTCCCGAATCTGGTCCGGGGTCAGCGCGCGGGGCCATCCGGTCTGTTTGCCCCGGGCGCGGGCTGCCAGGCCACGGCCACCCGTTCGTGGATCAACTCGCGCTTGTACTCAGCCAGGCTGGCGAAGATGCCGACCACCATCCAGCCGACCGGGGTTGAGTAGTCGATGCTAGTACAGGGTGCGGGCCCAGGATAAGGAGACTTGCGATGCCAGGACCGCTGGCCGGACTGCGGGTGATCGAGCTGGCCGGGATCGGTCCTGGTCCCCACGCGGCGATGCTGCTGGCTGATCTGGGAGCCGATGTGGTCCGGGTGGAACGGCCCCCTGGTGGCCTGCAGCTTGCCCCTGGCGCTGACGACCAGATGCTTCGCGGGCGGCGCTCGGTGGCGCTGGATCTCAAAGACCCTTCCGACCGGGAAACCGTGCTGCAGTTGATGGAGCGGGCCGATGTGCTGATCGAGGGCTTGCGTCCCGGTGTCACCGAGCGGCTGGGCGTGGGTCCCGCTGACTGCCACGCCCGCAACTCGCGTCTGGTGTACGCGCGGATGACGGGATGGGGTCAGCACGGCCCACTGGCCGACCGTGTCGGGCACGACATCACCTACCTCGCGCTGACCGGTGTGCTGCACGCGGTCGGCAGCGCCGGGGGCAAGCCGGTACCGCCACTGAACCTGGTCGGCGACTTCGGCGGTGGTTCGATGTTCCTGGTGGTCGGAGTGCTGGCCGCGCTATGGGAGCGGGAACGCTCCGGTACCGGCCAGGTCGTCGACGCGGCCATGGTGGACGGGGTCAGCGTGCTGGCCCAGATGCTCTGGTCGTTGCGCGCCTCGGGGTTGTGGATCGATGAACGGGGCCGCAACCTGCTCGATTCGGGCGCCCCGTACTACGACACCTACGCCTGCGCCGACGGCCGCTACGTCGCCGTCGGTGCGCTGGAGCCCCAGTTCTACGCGGCCCTGCTGGACGGCCTCGGGCTGTCCGGGCAGGACCTGCCCGGACAGCTGGACCGCGACGGTTGGCCAGTGTTGCGCGAGCGGTTCACCGAAGTGTTCGCCACCCGCAGCCGCGACGACTGGGTCGCCGTGTTCGAGGGAACCGACGCCTGCGTGGCACCGGTGCTGTCGTTCGCCGAGGTGCCCACACATCCGCATATCGCGGCCCGCGGCACCATCATCGAGCTCAACGGGGTGCCACAGGCCGCGCCCGCGCCACGGTTCTCGCGCACCTGTCCCGACCGGCCGACGCCGCCGCCACAACCCGGCGCCGACACCGCCTCGATCCTCACCGACTGGGGGGTTGGTGGCCCTTCAAGGGCCACCAACCCGGGTCAGCGGTAGTCGCGACCGAAGTCGTAGTCGTCCAAGGGGACGGCCGCGCCGGTCCCGGTGCCGAACACGTCGGGCGAGTAGTAGCCGTCTTCGTAGGACGGGATCGCGTACGCCGCGGCCCGCGCCTCCTCGGTCGGCTGCACCACGATGTTGCGGTACCGGTTGATCCCGGTGCCGGCCGGGATCAGCTTGCCGATGATCACATTCTCCTTGAGGCCGAGGAGCTTGTCGCTCTTGCCCTGGATCGCCGCGTCGGTGAGGATCTTGGTCGTCTCCTGGAAGGACGCCGCGGACAGCCATGACTCGGTCGCCAGCGACGCCTTGGTGATCCCCATCAGGACCGGGCGGCCCGCGGCGGGCTCAGCGCCCTCGGCGACCACCCGGCGGTTCTCCGACTCGAACTCGCTGCGCTCGGCCAGCGCACCGGGCAGGAACTCGGTAGCGCCCGAGTCGATGATCGTCACCCGGCGCAGCATCTGCCGGATGATGACCTCAATGTGCTTGTCGTGGATGTCCACCCCCTGCGACCGGTACACCTGCTGGACCTCGCGGACCAGGTGCAGCTGCACCTCACGCGGACCCATCACGCGCAGCACCTCGTGCGGGTCCACCACACCCTCGAGCAGCTTCTGCCCGACGGTGACGTGGTCGTCGTCGGCCACCGAGCGCTCCGTGCCGTCGACGGAGATCACCGCCAGCCGCTGGCGCTTGGACAGCTTCTCGTAGACGATCTCCTCACCGCCGTCATCCGGGATGATGGTGATCTTCCAGAACTTCTCGCCGTCCTCGATGCGCACCCGGCCGTCGGCGTCCGCGATCGGCGCCATGCCCTTGGGCACCCGGGCCTCGAACAACTCCTGAACCCGGGGCAGACCGGTGGTGATGTCCTCACCAGCCACACCACCCTGGTGGAAGGTGCGCATGGTCAGCTGGGTGCCTGGCTCGCCGATGGACTGTGCGGCCACGATGCCGACCGCCTCACCCACGTCGACGAGCTTGCCGGTGGCCATGGACCGGCCGTAGCACACCGCGCACACCCCGTTGGCTGCCTCGCAGGTCAGCACCGAGCGCACCTTGACCCGCCGGACTCCCGCCAAGAGCAGCGACTCGATCGCGGTGTCGCCCAGGTCCGCTGCCCGCGGCAGGATCACCGAGCCGGAGCCGTCCAGCACCACCTCCGCGGTGCAGCGGGCGTACACGCTGGTCTGCACGTAACGGTGCCGGATCAGGGCACCGTCCAGTCCCGGCTCGGCGAGCGGCATCTGGATCCCGCGCTCGGTCCCGCAGTCGTGCTCCCGAACGATGACGTCCTGCGAGACGTCCACCAGTCGGCGGGTCAGGTACCCGGAGTCCGCCGTCCGCAACGCGGTGTCGGCCAGCCCCTTGCGGGCACCGTGCGTGGCAATGAAGTACTCCAGCACGGAAAGGCCCTCGCGGAAGTTGTGCTTGATCGGCCGCGGGATGTACTCGCCCTTCGGGTTGGCGACCAGGCCACGCATGCCAGCGAGGGACCGGACCTGCGTCATGTTCCCGGCCGCCCCGGAAGACACGATCGTGAAGACCGGATTGTCCTCCGGGAAGTTGGCCTCCATCGCCTTGGCCACCTCGTCGGTGGCCTGCGACCAGATCTTCACCAGCTCACCGTTGCGCTCCTCGCGCGAGAGCACGCCACGCTGGTAGCGCTTCTCCACCTGGTCGGCCCGGATCTCGTACTGGTCAAGGATCGCCTGCTTGGCGGCCGGCACCACCACGTCGGAGCTGGACAGCGTCACGCCGGAGCGGGTGGCCCAGTGGAAGCCGGCGTCCTTGAGCTTGTCCAGCGTCTGGGCGACGGCCACCATCGGATACCGCTCGGCGAGGTCGTTGACGATCGCCGCCTGCCGTTTCTTGGGCAGCACGTCGTTGACATACGGGTAGTCGTCGGGCAGCAGCTCGTTGAACAGCACCCGGCCCACCGTGGTGTCCACCATCCACGCCGCTCCCGGCTCCCAGCCCTGGGTCTCCCGCAGGCGCGGCTCCTCGGCCAGCGGCGGCACCACGTTGCGCAGCCGGACCCGGATCTTGGCCTGCAGTGCGATCGTGCCGCGGTCCAGCGCCATCAGCGCCTCGGCCGACGACGAGAACGCCCGGCCCTCGCCGGTGTCGCCGTCGCGGAGCTTGGTGAGGTGGAACAGCCCGGTGACCATGTCCAGCCGGGGCATCGCCAGCGGGCGGCCCGAGGCCGGGGACAGGATGTTGTTGCTGGACAGCATCAGGATCCGGGCCTCGGCCTGCGCCTCGGCCGACAGCGGCAGGTGCACCGCCATCTGGTCACCGTCGAAGTCCGCGTTGAACGCCTCGCAGACCAGCGGGTGCAGCTGGATCGCCTTGCCCTCGACCAGCTGGGGCTCGAATGCCTGGATACCCAGCCGGTGCAGCGTCGGCGCCCGGTTCAGCAGCACCGGGTGCTCGGTGATGACCTCCTCGAGCACGTCCCACACCTGCGGGCGCTGCCGCTCCACCATCCGCTTGGCCGACTTGATGTTCTGCGCGTGGTTGAGGTCCACCAGGCGCTTCATCACGAACGGCTTGAACAGCTCCAGTGCCATCTGCTTGGGCAGGCCGCACTGGTGCAGCTTGAGCTGCGGGCCGACCACAATGACCGAGCGGCCCGAGTAATCGACCCGCTTGCCGAGCAGGTTCTGCCGGAACCGGCCCTGCTTGCCCTTGAGCAGGTCAGACAGCGACTTCAGCGGGCGGTTTCCCGGGCCGGTCACCGGACGGCCGCGGCGGCCGTTGTCGAACAGGGCGTCGACGGCCTCCTGCAGCATCCGCTTCTCGTTGTTGACGATGATCTCCGGAGCACCCAGGTCGATGAGCCGCTTGAGCCGGTTGTTCCGGTTGATCACCCGGCGGTAGAGGTCGTTGAGGTCGGAGGTGGCGAACCGGCCACCGTCGAGCTGCACCATGGGGCGCAGGTCCGGCGGGATCACCGGGACGCAGTCGAGGACCATTCCCATCGGGTTGTTGCGGGTGATCTGGAAGGCCGCGACGACCTTCAGCCGCTTGAGCGCCCGCAGCTTCTTCTGGCCTTTGCCGCTACGGATGGTCTCGCGCAGATTCTCCGACTCGGCGTCGATGTCGAAGTTCTCCATCAGCTTCTGGATCGCCTCGGCACCCATGGCGCCGACGAAATAATCGCCGTAGCGGTCGTACAGCTCCCGGTAGAGCAGTTCATCGACGATGAGCTGGCCGACCTCCAGCTTGGTGAACGTCTCCCAGATCTCGTCGAGCCGGTCGATCTCGCGCTGGGTGCGGTCACGCAGCTGGCGCATCTCGCGTTCGCCGCCCTCTTTGACCTTGCGCCGCACGTCACTCTTGGCACCCTCGGCCTCCAGCTGGGCGAGGTCGGCCTCGAGCTTCTGCGCACGTGCCTCGATATCGGCGTCGCGGCGGTCCCCGATTCGCTTGCGCTGGACACCGATCTCGCTCTCCAGGGTGGAGAGATCGTTGTGCCGCTCCTCGGTGTTCACCGCCGTGATGGCGTAGGCGGCGAAATAGATGATCTTCTCAAGGTCCTTGGGAGCCAGGTCGAGCAGGTACCCCAGCCTGCTCGGGACGCCCTTGAAGTACCAGATGTGGGTCACCGGCGCGGCCAGCTCGATGTGACCCATCCGCTCGCGGCGCACCTTGGCACGGGTCACCTCAACACCGCAGCGCTCGCAGATGATGCCCTTGAAACGGACACGCTTGTACTTGCCGCAGTAGCACTCCCAGTCCCGGGTAGGGCCGAAGATCTTCTCGCAGAAGAGGCCGTCTTTCTCCGGCTTGAGTGTGCGGTAGTTGATGGTCTCCGGCTTCTTGACCTCACCGAAGGACCACTGGCGGATGTCTTCTGCGGTCGCGAGGCCGATGCGGAGCTCGTCGAAGAAGTTGACGTCAAGCACGTCTGGTTCCTTCTCCCCTGTGTTAATAAAACTATGTGTTGATGAAATCCCTGTGTGGATTACATCACGTCGGGTCCGTGCGGGGTGTTCGCTGATTCGTGTCTGCGGCGTCCGGCGCGGGGG
>JBOHFT010000020.1:0-39396 GCA_050699815.1 Pseudonocardiaceae bacterium
GGCCGACACCCCGGGGTGTCGGCCCGGCTCCACCACGGGTCACCGGTCGGGCGGGAGGCACCCTGGCGGCCGCCGTGTCGGCAGCGACACCAGGCTCGACCACCTCTACCGGGATGCGACCCACATTGAGCCGCATGGCTCAGATTCTAACTAGAACCATAGCTACTGTCAAATTAGAGAGTGTCTACCGTTCAGCTACCAGTGCTGGCGGCTACGCTGCGGCCCCGACGGCAGAAGGGAGCACCCGATGGCGGATCGGGGTGACCCGTCGGCGCTGCGCTGGCTGATCGGTGTGGAGCTGCATAATTATCGCAAGCGCGCGGGCGCGACTCTAGCCTCCGCGGCGAAGGCGCTGGGCTGCTCTCCCGGTCTCATCGGCCACTTCGAGAAGGGGCTCTACTTCCCGCAGCCGGAGCAGATCGCCGGGCTGCTCGCCTTCTACGGTGCGTCGTGGGACGTCGAGCGGCTCTCGTCGCTGGCCAGCCGGGGCGACCAGCGGACCTGGCTGGCACCGTGGAACGACGTCATCCCGGACTGGACGAAGACTTTCGTCGGGCTGGAGGGGCTCGCCTCGCACGAGATCACCTACTCGCCGCTGGTCCTGCACGCGCTGGTACAGACCGAGGCGTACTCGATGGGTGCCACCGCCGGGAGCGCGCGGGTCCGTCCCGACCAGGTGGAGCGGCTGGTCAGCCTGCGGATGGAGCGGCAGCGCCGGCTGTTCAGCGACACCGGCGCACTGCGTCTTACGGCCATCATTGAGGAGTCGGTGCTGGACCGGCCGATCGGCGGTGCCACGACCATGCGCGCCCAGCTCGAGCACCTGGTGGCGCTCTCCGCGCGGGACAACATCGACATTCTGGTGCTGCCCACCGCGGTCGGGCGGCACGACAGCGTCGAAGGAAAGTTCAGTGTGCTGCACTTCGAGCGGGCCCAGTCCATCGCTTACATCGAGTACCCCGACGGTGCCGTCTACGTGCAGGATCAAGATCAAGTTTCGTGGTATACTGGAATGGCGGAGTCTCTGCGCTCCGTGGCGCTGCCGCTGGCCGAGTCTGTCGAGGCCATCACTGTGCGGCTCGCCACAACCACCTAATCGGAGGACACCATGACCACCCCAGGGTGGCACGCCGGATGGCGGACGTCGACCCGCAGCAACAACGGCACCGACTGCGTCGAGGTCGACTTCACCGCGATCAGCGTGGAGATGCGCGACAGCAAGGCCCATGGCACCGGGCCGATCATCAGCTTCACCCCTCCCCAGTGGGCAGCGTTTCTCCGCGAGTCGGTGCACGGGCTGTCCAGCGCCAATGGTGCAGTCACCGTCACCCACCGAGACGGCACCACCGTCCGGTCGATCGCCAGCGAGGTGACTCTGCACTTCACTCCTGGCGAGTGGGCCGCCTTCGTGGCCGGCGCCCAGGACGGCGAGTTCGACTACCACACCCAGGTGGCATCCCTGGTTAGCTGAGGCGGTACCGCCCAGCGCAGTTCAGCGAGGTTCGTTGCCTGGGCGCAGTTCGTGGTCGGGGCGAGGCGTCGGCGGCTCATCGACGACCTCGCCCTCCACGACGTCGCCTGGTGTGTAGGGCACGGGGGGGTGACGTGTCGCCGAGCGCAGCATCCTGCGCCGGACCAGCGCGCGGATGGGCGGCAGGAGCAGCAGCAGGCCCAGGACGTCGGAGACGAAGCCCGGCAGCACGATGAACACCCCGGCCGTGGCGATCAGCATCCCGTCAATCAGCTCGCGGTGCGGGGGCCTGCGGGTGCGGAGCGCCTCCCGGAACGCGACCAGGGTGCGGGCCCCCTCGTGACGCAGCAGGACCGCTCCGACCAGTGAGGCGAGGATCAGCAGCCCGATGGTGGCCAGGACCCCGATCGCGTTCCCGACCGCAACCAGCACCGTCAACTCGACGATGGCGGCGACGAGCAGGATCAGCAGGACCGGCATGATGCGGACTCCCTCGAGATTCGGTTGACCCCTCGGATCGGTTGCCGGGCACGGTACGCGCCCCTGTGAGGGTCAACGCACGAAGCCGCGACTTCGCTCCCGAGCGGGATGGCTGCTTCTTTGTCCTGCTTTCTCCCTTTTCCCGTGCCGACATCCGCGAGCCAGCTTGCCGTGCGGCTGAATCTGGATAGCCTTACCTAATTCAGCGGCCTGCGGCGTCGAGGTCACCCATCCGGACGGGGGCCCTTGCCCATTGTTTACTGCACCGCCTACCGTGACCTGAGCCACACGCATCGCAACCCAGAGTCGGGAGGTGTGCGGCGTGCCCGGGTCACCAGCCGGAGCCGCCACCGCCGCAGAAATCTTCGAGCGGCGGGTACCACCCTTATATCAACTGGCTGATGATGCCGCCGCGATCGGCGCCGCGTGCCACGCCATGGCTGTGCGCTTCCATCGCGGGGGCACTCTGGTCGTCTTCGGCAACGGGGCCGCCAGCACCGACGCGCAGCACGTGGCAGTCGAGTTCGTCCACCCGGTCATCATAGGCAAGCGCGCGCTGCCCGCGATCTCGCTGACCGCCGACGTCGCAACGGTGACCGGCATCGCCGGCTTGGAGGGCTTCGACGAGATCTTCGCCCACCAACTGCGCCACCTGGCCGGCCCGCGGGACATCGCGCTGGGGATCTCCCCTGACGGCAACTGCGGCAACGTGGTGCGCGGGCTGGCCACCGCCCGCCAGCTGGGCATGCTCACGATCGCGCTCACCGGCGGTGACGGCGGACGGATCGCATCGCACCACGCCGCCGACCACATCGTGGTAGCCCGCTCCGACGACCCGCGAGTGATCAAGGAGGTGCACGTCACGAGCTATCACGTGCTGTGGGAGCTGGTGCATGTGTTCTTCGAGCATCCGAGCCTGCTGGAACCGGGGGCGGTCGCATGACTATTCCGGAATGTCATGGCGACGTGTGCATCACGTGCTCGGACGAAGCGGTCGCGGTCCGCATCGTGGAGTTACTCGCCGACGACCTGGCCATCGTGGATACCGGATCCGGTACTGAGGAAGTGAGTGTTGCGTTGGTGTCGGCGGGGGTCGGAGACGAGATCCTCGTTCATGCCAAGGAAGCGATCGCGGTTCTCGGGAGGCCGGAATGAATCCCGGCACCAACGGCTACACCGGACCAGCGGCCCGGCCGGCCGGCCGATCCCGGTCTGAGTCTGATGCCAAATCCCGGTCCGGCGACCTCGCGTCGCTGTACCCGTTCCTGTACTCGCATCCTGACCACCCCGGTGCGGACCACCCTGAGACTCCAGACCTTGAGGCGGTCCTGACCGACGTGCGCCGTTCCACAGTGGACAAGGTGCACCAGATCGTGGCGCTACGGCGCGAGGTCCTCAGCCGTGATAGCCAGCGGCTGGTGGCGTGTGCCTCGGCGATGGCGGCGTCGTTCGCCACCGGCGGGCGGCTGTTCGCCATCGGCAACGGGGGAAGCTGCACCGACGCAGCTGATCTCGCGAGCCTGTTCCTGTACCCCGGTCCGGGACGGCGGGCGTTGCCTGCCTTCGCGCTCGCCGGGGACATCGCAGTGCTGACGGCGCTGTCGAACGACGTCTCATTCGACGTCGTCTTCGCCCGCCAGATCGCAGCATTCGGGCGGCGCGGTGACGTCGTCGTCGGGCTGTCCACGTCGGGCAATTCCACCAATCTCGTGCGCGCCTTCGACGAGGCGGGCAGGCGTGGCCTGCTCACCGTCGGCCTGGCGGGTTACGATGGCGGGGCGATGGCCGAACTGGGCAGCATCGACCACCTGTTCGTGGTTCCTTCTGATTCCGTGCACCGGATCCAGGAGGCGCAGACCACGATTTACCACACGCTGTGGGAGCTCACACTTGACGAGCTGACCAACGGAAAGCGACATCCGGCACTAGAGAGCGACCGGAGGTCGCTCGTGGAGTAGGGGATCATGACCAGACCAACTGCACAAGCCACTCCCACCACGCAAGAAGAAGAGGCGCCGATCCACATTCTGTGGATCAACTGCGGACTCTCCTGTGACGGGGACTCGGTTGCCCTGACCGCGGCAACCCAGCCCAGTATCGAAGAGATCGCATTGAGTGCCCTTCCCGGGCTGCCCAAGATTGCGGTGCACTGGCCGTTGATCGACTTCGAATGCGGCCCGGACCAGGGTGCCGACACCTTCATCGAGTGGTTCCACAAGGCCGACCGCGGCGAGCTGGAACCGTTCGTGCTCGTCCTCGAGGGTTCCATCCCCAATGAGTCGATCAACGGGGATGGCTACTTCACCGGTTTCGGGTACAACCACGACACCATGCAGCCGATCACGATCAACGAGTGGATCGATCGGCTGGCGCCGAAAGCGACGATCATCCTTGCGGCCGGCACCTGCGCCACCTACGGCGGTATCCACGGCATGGCGGGGAACCCGACCGGTGCCATGGGTGTGCCGGACTACCTGGGCTGGGACTGGAAGTCCAAGGCCGGGATCCCCATCGTCTGCGTGCCCGGCTGCCCGGTCCAACCGGACAACCTGTCCGAG
Organism: Pseudonocardiaceae bacterium; assembly: GCA_050699815.1. Lineage (GTDB taxonomy): Bacteria > Actinomycetota > Actinomycetes > Mycobacteriales > Pseudonocardiaceae. Next base: position 4,510 of record JBOHFT010000020.1, read on the forward strand.
ACGATCCTCTACCTGCTCTACCAGGCGGCTGGCCAGGCACCGATGATCCCGTTGGACGAGCACCTGCGCCCGCAGTGGCTGTTCGGCGCCACCGTGCACGAGGGCTGTGACCGGGCCGGCTACTACGAGCAGGGCGAGTTTGCCAAGACCTACGACTCACCGAAGTGCCTGGTCAAGCTCGGCTGCTGGGGCCCGGTGGTGAAGTGCAACGTGCCCAAGCGGGGCTGGATCAATGGTGTGGGTGGCTGCCCGAATGTGGGTGGCATCTGCATCGGCTGCACCATGCCCGGCTTCCCGGACAAGTTCATGCCATTCATGGACGCACCTCCGGGATCCCTGGTGTCAGGAACCGCGAGTGCGGCCTATGGCTCGGTCATCCGAGGGCTGCGCAATATCACCCTTAAGAAGGTTGACGCCGAGCCCAAGTGGCGTAAGAAGGGCCGACAACTCGAAACCGGCTACAGGCCCTCCTGGTGACCGCCGACCTGCTGGAGAAAGGCATTTAGACGATGACAACCACCGCAAAGCACGGCTCCACAGGCCAGCTCACCGAGATGGTGTGGGATCCGGTAACCCGGATCGTCGGCAGCCTCGGTATCTACACGAAGATCGATTTCGCGGCAGGCCGGGTTGCCGAGTGCCACAGCAGCTCGTCGGTTTTCCGCGGGTACTCCATCTTCATGAAGGGCAAGGACCCGCGCGACGCCCACTTCATCACCAGTCGCATCTGCGGAATCTGTGGTGACAACCACGCCACCTGCTCGGTGTACAACCAGAACATGGCATACGGGGTGGTCCCACCGCATCTCGGTGAATGGGTTATCAACCTGGGTGAAGCGGCCGAGTACATGTTCGACCACAACATCTTCCAGGAGAACCTGGTCGGGGTCGACTACTGCGAGAAGATGGTCGCCGAGACCAACCCCGGCGTCCTCGCCCTGGCCAACCGCACCCCGTGCCCGCAGACCGAGGCCCACGGGTACAAATACATCGGCGACATCATGCGGGCCCTCAACCCGCTGTCGGGCGAGTTCTACCGCGAGGCACTGCAGGTCTCCCGCTACACGCGAGAGATGTTCTGCCTGATGGAGGGCCGCCACGTGCACCCCTCCACGCTCTACCCGGGTGGCGTCGGCACCGTCGCGACCCACCAGCTGTTCTTCGACTACTACACCCGCCTCATGCGGTACGTGGAGTTCTGCAAGCGGATCGTGCCGCTGCACGACGACCTGTTCAACTTCTTCTACGACGCAATGCCTGGTTATGAGGAGGTCGGCCGGCGTCGGGTGCTACTGGGGTGCTGGGGCGCCCTCAACGACCCGGAACACTGCGACTTCGACTACAAAAACATGACCAACTGGGGCCGCAAGATGTTCGTCACCCCCGGTATCGTGGTGGACGGCAAGCTGGTCACCAACGACCTGGTCAAGATCAACCTGGGTATCCGGATCCTGCTCGGCTCCTCGTTCTACGAGGACTGGGACGGCCAGGAGGTCTTCGTCGACAGGGACCCGCTGGGTAACCCGGTCGACCGGCACCACCCGTGGAACCAGCACACCATCCCGCGGCCGGCCAAGCGCGACTTCGCCGGTGCCTACAGCTGGACGATGTCGCCTCGGTGGTTCGACGGCAAGGACCACCTCGCGCTCGACACCGGCGGCGGTCCGCTCGCCCGGTTGTGGCCGACGGCGCTGTCCGGGTTGGTGGACACCGGCACCGTCAAGGCCACCGGCAAGAGCGTCATCATCAACCTGCCGAAGACGATGACGAAGGAAGCGGTCACATTCGAGTGGAAGATCCCGTACGACAAGGCCGGCAAGCCGCTGTCCAACGCGATCGAGCGCAACCGGGCCCGGACCTACTTCCAGGCCTACTCCGCCGCGCTTGCACTGCATTTCGTGGAGAAGGCCCTGGCCGAGGTGCGTGCCGGCCGCACCGCAACCTGGAGCCCGTTCAAGGTGCCCAAGGAAGCGATCAGCTGTGGCTGGACCGAGGCGGTCCGGGGCGTGCTGTCACACCACATGGTGATCCAGAACGGGAAGATCGCCAACTACCACCCGTACCCGCCCACCCCGTGGAACGGCAGTGTCCGCGATATCTACGGAACTCCGGGCCCCTACGAGGACGCCGTGCAGAATACTCCGATCTTCGAGGAAAACCCGCCGGCGAACTTCAAGGGCATCGACATCATGCGTGCCGTGCGCAGCTTCGACCCGTGCCTGCCCTGTGGCGTGCACATGTATCTCGGAGAGGGCAAAGAATTGCAACGCCTGCACACGCCCCACGCATTCCCCACAGGTGGTTGAGTCGTGCCCGCTAGTAACATTCCGGATATCCAGGCGGTCGGGAAGCAGGTCGAGGCGCTGCTCGCGGAGTTCGCCTCGACCTCCGACCCGGCCACCGCCCAGCGGGCCGAGGAGCTGGTCGGCCTGCTCGTCGAGTTCTACGGTGCGGGCCTGGCCCGCATCGTAGAACTCCTCGACGAGCAGGCAGTCGCGCCGCTGCTGGGCGACGGCCTGGTGACGAGCCTGCTGGTGCTGCACGACCTGCACCCGCAGAGCACGGAGGAACGAGTGCTGGCAGCCCTGGAACGGGTCCGGCCCTACCTCGGCTCGCATGCCGGCGATGTCGAGTACCTGGGGCTGGACCCCGACGGGACGGTGCGGCTGCGGCTCGCGGGCAGCTGCGACGGCTGCCCGTCCTCCGCGATCACCGTGAAGATGGCCATCGAGAAAGGGATCGAGGACGTCGCCCCGGAGGTGACCAAGGTCGTCGTCGAAGGCATGACGCCCGACCCGGCACCGGCGGCGGATGGGCACACCCTGCTGCCGCTGACCCAGGTGACCCGGCAGCCGGAGGCACCGGCTGCCACCTGGGTGCAGGTCGACGGGATCGCGGGTCTCGGTCAAGGTCGGGTGGCTCCCACGCTGGTCGCCGCCACCGCCGCGGTGGTGTGCAACGTGGGGGGCAGCCTCTACGCCTATGCCGACCGCTGCCCGCTCTGCGGCTCCGGCCTGACCGGCGCGCAGCTGGAAGGGGCCTTGCTGGCCTGCCCCGGCTGCTCGCAGCGTTACGACGTGGTCCGGGCCGGCCGTGGACTCGGCGGGGCCGGCGAGACCGCCAAAGCGCACCTCGACCCGTTCCCGCTGCTCGCTGAGAGCGGCGGGGTCCGGATCGCGGTGCCCGCCGGGGCGGCGTCATGAAGGAGGGGCCATGAAGGCGGGGTTGCGGCGCTTCGTGGGGGGCGCCGCACCCGCACCCACGCCAGCTCCGGCCGAGCAGGTCCAGCGCTGCGAGATGTGCGCTGAGCCGATCAGCGAGTGGCATGGGCACGTGGTCGACGTCGAGGGCCGCGGCCTGATGTGCACCTGCCGACCCTGCGCCCTGCTGTTCACCAAAGAGGGCGCGGGTGGTGGGCGGTTCCGGGCGGTTCCCGAACGCTACCGGTACGCCGCCGAGGTGCCGCTCGCCGAGGCGACCTGGGACTCGATCGGGATCCCGGTGGCGATGGCGTTCTTCTTCACCAACAGCACGCTCGGGCAGACCGTCGCCTTCTACCCGAGCCCGGCAGGGGCGACGGAGTCGCTGCTATCGCTGGAGGCGTGGACTGATCTGCTCGTCGCGACCCCGACCCTGACCGATCTGAAACCCGATGTGGAGGCGTTGTTGGTACACAAGGGTGACAGCGGATTCGAGTGCTTCGCGATCCCGATCGACGCCTGCTATCAGCTGGTCGGCCTGGTCAAAATGCACTGGAAGGGCTTCGACGGCGGGGAGGAGGCATGGACGGCGATCCACAAGTTCTTCGCTGACCTGCGGGGGCGCAGCGAGCCGGTGGCGGTCGGTGGTAATGGGGTGACCAGCGATGGCTGAGCTGTCCTTCAACTGCCTCGACGTGCAGCCCGAGCGCTATGCCATGGCGCCGACGCTGCTGTTCCGGCTGCGGGTCAACGCGGCTGCCGAGCAGCGGGTGCGGGCCGTCGCGCTGCGCTGCCAGATCAGGATCGAACCGCAGCGCCGCGGGTATACCGAGCACGAGGCGCAGCGCCTGCTCGAGCTGTTCGGCGAGCGCGGACGCTGGGGTGACACGCTCAAACCGTTCCAGTTCGCCAACACCTCAACGGTGGTCGCCAGCTTCACCGGCAGCATCGAAGTCGACGTGTCGGTGCCCTGCAGCTACGACATGGAGACCACGGCGGGCCGGTATTTCCACGGCCTGGAGGATGCCGAGATCCCGTTCATCCTGCTGTTCAGCGGGACCGTATTCGGCGACGGCGAGAAAGGCATGTGGATCGAGCAGGTGCCCTGGCACGCCGAGTGCCGGTACCGGATGCCGGTGGCGCGCTGGCGCGAGATGATGGACGAGCACTTCCCCGGCAGTGGATGGTTGCGGCTGCGCCGCGAGACGATCGACGCGCTGGCCGAGTTCCGGGCCGCCCGCGCCCTGCCCACCTGGGACGAGGCCGTCATCGCCGTGCTGGACGCGGCCCGCGACCGCACCCTGGAGGGGGGATCATGACAACCCAGATGGACGTCGCCCGGCAGGTGGCCGACGCCGTCCTCTACGAGGGCTACCTGCTATACCCGTACCGCGCGTCGGCACGCAAGAACCAGATCCGCTGGCAGTGGGGGGTGCTCGTGCCTCCCACCTATGCCGCGGCCGGGCACGGTGAGCACGCCACCTCGCACACCGAGTGCCTGCTGGACCCCGGCACTGACCCGGTGCTGCACATCCGCCTGCGGTTTTTGCAGGTAATGCACCGCAGCGGCGGGGATGGACCGGTGCCCGAGTTCGACGAGGCGGTAGAGCACGAGAGTGACGCGGTGCTGCCCGTCACCGAACTGTTGGATACCGAACGGGTAGTCCCGGTGACGGTCCCCGGTGGCATCGAGACCACCGACGGCCTCACCCGGCAGCGTTGGCCGCTGAGCGGCGAGATCCGGCTGTCCGCGCGGCGCCTGGAAGGTCCCTACGGCCTGGTGGTGCTCACCATTGATGTCGTCAACACGTCGCAGTGGGCGGATCCGGAGGCCGCTCGGCACCTGGCGCTGCGGCACTCGCTGATCGCCGCGCACACGGTGCTCGCGGTCACCGACGGGCAGTTCATCTCCCTGACCGACCCGCCCGAGTGGGCCAAGCAGGCCGCCGCGGCCTGCCGCAACGAACGCGTCTGGCCGGTGATGATCGGCGATGAGGGGCGCCGCGACGTGATCCTGGCCTCGCCGATCATCCTCTACGACTACCCGACGATCGCGCCGGAAAGTGCCGGTGACCTGTTCGATGGCACCGAGATCGACGAGATCCTCACGCTGCGCACGATGACGCTCACCGATGAGGAGAAGGCCGAGGTGCGGGCCACCGATGAGCGGGCCCGCACGCTGCTGGACCGGGTCGACTCGATGCCCCCCGAGATGCTCGACAAGCTGCATGGCGCCATCCGCTATCTGGGCGAGACGCCTGCCACGCGCAAGGAGCCGGATCCGATCGAGACGATCACCACCCCCGGCACGCCGTGGTGGGATCCCGGTGCGGATGCCTCGGTCGACCCCGAGACCGACAGCGTGCTCATCGCCGGAGTCGACGTGGCCAAGGGCAGCCAGGTGCAGCTCATGCCGGGGTCGCGCCGGTCCGACGCGCAGGACATGTTCCTCACCGGGCGCACTGCCACCGTCGCCGCGGTGTTGCTCGACGTCGACGGCAACACCCACGTCGCGGTCACCATCAACGATGACCCGGGCGCCGAGATCTCGGCATTGCACGGCCGGTTCCGTTACTTCGCCCCCGACGAGCTCGTACCGCTGGGAATCGAGTCATGACCACCATGGTGGCCGGCATCGGCAACATCTTCCTCGGCGATGACGCGTTCGGTGTCGAGCTCGCCCGGCGGTTGATCGCCGAAGCGCTGCCGGAAGGCGTGCGGGTCGCCGATTACGGGATTCGCGGGATGCACCTGGCCTACGACCTGCTCGAGATGGCCCCAGATACCACGATCCTGCTCGACGCCGTGGCGCGCGGCGGTGAGCCGGGGACGGTCTATGTGCTCGAGATCCGGCCCGGGGACGTGCCGGACATCGAGGCGGCAACCGTCGACGCACACGGGATGGCTCCCGACGCGGTGCTCGCGCTGCTGGACAACCTCGGTGGCAGCGCGGGACGGACTCTGCTGGTCGGTTGCGAACCGGCCAATACCGAGGAAGGAATAGGGTTGTCCACGACCGTCGCCGCAGCCGTTGACAAGGCTGTCGGGGTGGTTCTGGATCTGCTCACCGACAACACGGAAGGAAGTGAAAGAGATGTTCAGTCTGCTGCGTCGGCTGATCTTCTGGGGATCAGTGATCGGCCTGGCCACGGTAGCAGTGCAGGTGTCCAAGGACGTGGCTCGCTATAAGCAAATGAGCGAGATGTGATCACAGTTCACCCGAGCTAGGCGTGATCCAATCCCACCACGGAGGTAATAGCCCATGTGCCTCGGCATCCCGGGCGAAGTGATCGAGATCCTGCCTGACCAGCCCGACCTGGCTCAGGTCGCCGTCAGCGGGGTCAAACGCGCGATCAACATCGGCCTGCTGGCCGATGACCCGCCTGTTCCCGGCGACTGGATCCTCATTCACGTCGGTTTCGCGCTGTCCAAGATCGACGAGCAGGAGGCCAAGGCGGCGATGGACTTCCTGGTAGGCATCGGGCAGGCCTACGAGGAAGAGATCGCCGCCCTGCTCGAGTCGCGGATTGACGAAAGGCAGTGAGCGGTATGCGCTTCGTCGATGAGTACCGGGATGCCGAGAAGGCCCGTGCGCTCGCCGCGAAGATCGCGGCGCTGTGTGAGCCCGGGCGGCACTACAAGTTCATGGAGGTCTGCGGCGGGCACACGCACACCATCTACAAGCACGGGCTGGAGGACTACCTCCCGGAGTCGGTCAGCCTGGTGCACGGGCCGGGGTGCCCGGTGTGCGTGATCCCGATGGGCCGGGTGGACGACGCGATCGCGCTGGCCGAGCAGCCGGACGTGATCATGACGTCCTTCGGTGACATGATGCGGGTGCCCGGCGGGCGCGGGTCGTTCTTCGACTCCTCGGCCGCCGGCACCGACATCCGGATGGTGTACTCGCCGCTGGACGCGCTGAAGATCGCCCGGCGGAACCCGGACAAGCATGTGATCTTCATGGCGATCGGGTTCGAGACCACCGCGCCGTCCACCGCGATGACTGTGCTGCGGGCGGCGGCTGAGGGCATCGAGAACTTCTCGATCTTCTGCAACCACGTCACGATCATCCCGGCGATCAGGGCCATCCTGGAGTCCCCCGACCTGCGGCTGGACGGGTTCATCGGCCCCGGCCACGTCTCGACCGTCATCGGCTGCCGGCCCTATGAGTTCATCGCCTCGGAGTACGGCAAGCCGCTGGTCACGGCGGGGTTCGAGCCGCTGGACATCCTGCAGTCGGTCTACATGCTGCTGGAGCAGCTGGCGCAGGGCCGCTGCGAGGTGGAGAACCAGTACTCCCGGGTGGTGCCGTGGGATGGCAACACGGTTGCCCTGCGGGCGGTCGGTGAGGTGATGGAGCTGCGCCCCTTCTTCGAATGGCGTGGGCTGGGCTTCATCTCGCACTCGGCGCTGCGGGTCCGGGAGCGCTATGCCGCCTTTGACGCCGAGCGGCATTTCGAGCTGCCCGGGGTCAGGGTCGCCGACCCGAAGGCATGCCAATGCGGCGAGGTGCTCAAGGGTGTGCTCAAGCCGTGGGAGTGCAAGGTGTTCGGCACCGCGTGCACGCCGGAGACACCGATCGGCACCTGCATGGTCTCCTCCGAGGGAGCCTGCGCGGCGTACTACAACTTCGGCCGGTTCAGCCGCCAGCGTGTCCAGGAGGCTACTCAGATACATCAGATCCAGCCGCGTCAGCCGGCGAGCCAGGCATGACCCGGTACCAGGACACCACCCAGCAGCATCGGGCGGACTGGGCGGAGGCCGCCGTCGCCGAGCATGAAGGCGAGCACGATGCCGGGCATGCCCCGGCCGGGACTGAGCATCGCAGCCGGGAGCAGCTGGTGCTGGAACGCATCGAGCGGGCCCGGCGGGCCCGGCCCCGGGTGCGCGAGAAACTCATCACCCTCGCGCACGGCGCCGGTGGCAAGGCCACCCAGTCGCTCATTGAGGCGGTGTTCCTGGACGCCTTCCGCAATCCCCTGCTGGAGCCGCTCGAGGATGCCGCGACGGTGGCTGTCGGCGGTGCGCGGCTGGCCTTCACCACGGATTCCTATGTGGTGTCGCCGCTGTTTTTCCCGGGCGGGGACATCGGCGACCTCGCGGTCAACGGCACGGTCAACGATCTGGCGGTCTCAGGGGCGCGGCCAGCTCATCTGTCCGCCGGGTTCATCCTGGAGGAGGGTTTCCCGGTCGAGGACCTGCGGCGGATCGTGGCGTCGATGGCGGCCGCCGCCACGGCGGCCGGGGTCTCGATCGTCACCGGCGACACCAAGGTCGTGCAGCGGGGCAAGGGAGACGGTTGCTACATCAACACAGCCGGGGTCGGGTTGCTCACCGACGACCTGACGCTGGGGGTGGCCACTGCCCGCCCCGGTGACGCGGTGATCGTCTCAGGCCCGGTGGGTGACCACGGCATCACCGTCATGCTGGCGCGCGGCGAGTTGGACATCGAAGCCGATCTGGTCTCCGACACCGCACCGGTGCACGGCCTGGTGCGGGGACTGCTCGACGCGGTGGGCCCCGACGTCCGGGCGATGCGCGACGCCACCCGTGGCGGGGTCGCCACGATCCTCAACGAGGTGGCCACGGCGGCCGGCGTGGCGGTCGTGGTCGAGGAGGACGCCGTCCCGGTGCGCACGGAGGTCCGTGGGGCCTGCGAGCTGCTGGGCATCGACCCGCTCTACGTCGCGTGCGAGGGACGCATCGTGGTGATCGTCGACCCCGGGGCCGCCGACGCCGCGGTGGCCGCGTTGCAGGCGCATCCGCTGGGCGCCGGGGCGTCGGTGGTCGGCCGCGTCACCGCGGACCCGCCTGGGCTGGTCCTGCTCAAGACCGGGTTCGGCGGCACCCGCATTATCGATCTTCTGGTCGGCGATCCGCTGCCGCGGATCTGCTGACCGTGTCTCGAGGGAGGTTCGCTGACTAAGGGTGAGCTGGTCACCGAGGTCTTGGCCGATTGGCCGGAACCCGGTGAGCTAGTCTACATCGAACGCCGGGGCGACAGCTACACGGTGCGACGCATGGGCACCAGCGGGGCTTTCGCCGGACCGGAGCCGGATGCTGCGCTGCCCGACGCCTGGATCTACTACAGCGGCTGGGCGGCGCACCACCAGCGCGATACGTCGGCGTTCTTCGAGGACCTGTTCGCCGAGATGGAGGCGGCGGCCGGGGGTCATGATCGTTGCCGCTGGTCGGCGGATGACCCTTGGCCGCACGCGCACTGAGTCAGTCATGGAGTTACAGTCACGGGCCCTAATCGAGGTGCGATGGTCTACCGCATCCACGCCTCCGACCGGGCGGCGTTCAAGCGCTGCCGTCGGCAATGGGATCTGAGCTCGCCCAACCGGCAGAACTTCGAACCCCACCCGCGGCGAGGCCCGGCCGATCTGAGCCAGGCACTGCGGGATGCGCTTGCGGTGTACTACTTCCCCGGGATGTGGGAGTGGGACAGGAAAATCGTCTTGCCGCTGGTGCATCAGGCTCTGGACCGGTCCATGCGCGGCCAATCCGAGAGCGCGGCCGACGATCAGGCTCAGCAGGAGGCGCTGGCCCGAGGCCATACGCTGCTCAACGCCTACGCGGCGTGGGCGCCGGCGGTAGACCACTTCGCCCCGATTCGGGTCGACACCGATGCCGAGGTGAACATCCCCGACCCGGCGACGCCCGGTACCTACCTGGTGACCCCCACCGGGGAGGAAATCCGGTACCGCGACCGGATCGACCTGCTCGCCATCGACCCCGACAACGCCTACTGGGTCATCCAGCACCGGCTGGTCACCGGCGGCTGGGCCGATCACGATGCGCTGCAGCTGGATGAGCGGACGATCGCGTGGTGCTGGGCGTGGCCGTTGTTCTATCTCGGGATGCGGATCACGGGCACGGTGTACAACGAGATCCGCGCCGACGCCGGCGAGTCGGCAACGGGCACGACCGCCCCGCAGCCGGGCATACATCCGCAGGTGCGGCATCGGCGGATGTATGCCCGCAGTGGCACCGTCGCTGGTGAACGCCTGCATGCCGAGGGCACTGACGCGTTCCGCCGCACCCGCATCCGGCGCGGCGGGGCCGAACTGGCGGTCGCCGGCGCCGACCTGGCTGCCGAGGTCAGCACCGCCACCAGCGCGGACCTCGAGATCTACCCCAGCCCGGCGCCGGGGGTCTGCGCACGCTGCTCCTACCGTCCCCCATGCCTGGCGCTGAACCAGGGCGATGACGCCACCGCCGAGTTGTCGAAGTCATACCAGCTCCGCCCGCCGGAACCCATCCAGGAGGGCCGGCTCGGCGGTGTGACATGGTCGATGAGCCGCGGTGCGGCGCCGCCCCGCTGGCCGCACAAGCCTTGATCAGTCCGCGGCCAGCGCTCCTCTAACGCAGCACCCATCTCGGTTCGGAGGAACAATGCAGCTCCCGCCGCCGACCTCAAGGGACCTGGTCACCCTGGTCAATCCCAATTTCGTCAAGCCGGGGGTCACGCCGTATGCCCTGGACATCCTGTGCTCGCATCTGGAGGTCGCAGGCTTCGACGTGGAGGTCTTAGATCTGACGTTCAGGGAGACCGATTGGCGGCTCGCCGAGTACTTCGCCGTTCGCGATCCCATCCTGGTGGGGGTGACGCTTCGCAACGCGGGGAGCGTGCAACCCCAGGAGCAGCGCGTCTTCCTGCCCGACCATCTGGCGGTGATCGACGCGATCCGCGCGGAAGCCAGCGCCCCCATCGTGCTCGGGGGTGCGGGTTTCTCTTCGATGCCGTACGCGGCAATGGAGTACTTCGAGGTTCCCTACGGTGTGAAGGGCCCAGGTGAGGTGATCCTGTGTGATCTGGCCGACGCGCTGGCGTCAGGACGGCCGCCTGAGACCGTCCAGGGGCTCCTCCTGTACGACGGGCGGACCGTTCGGCCGGCCGGCGGAGCTGGGCATCCGGTGGCCGGCCGAACGGTCGGCCGTCACAACGTGGCGCGCTACCGGCGGCGATCCGGCGTGCCGTATCGCGTCGACAACCGCGAGTACTACGACAAGGGCGGACTCGGCAACCTGCTCACCAAGAACGGTTGCCCGTTCGCGTGCAATCACTGCGTCGAGCCCGACGCCAAGGGCTCGGCCGTCTCTCGGCGGACCGCCGACGCCGTCGTCGACGAGCTGGAGTCACTGGTCTCGCAGGGGATCTACGACGTTCACACCACCGACAGCGAGTTCAACATCAGGCCCACCCACGGCAAGGAGATCCTCCGCGAGATCATCGCCCGCCAGCGTCGCAGCGACGGCCCGCTGCGCAAGCTCCGGCTGTGGATCTACGCGCACCCGGTGCCCTTCGACGAGGAGCTCGTGGACCTGCTGGCGGAGGCTGGCTGCAACGGGGTCTCGCTGTCGGCCGAGCACATGTGTCGTGAGAACTTGGCAGTCTGGGACGCACCGCGCGGCCGGGTCGGTCTCGCCTACACGATCGACGACGTCCGCCGGGTGACGAAGCTCCTGTCCGATCGCGGCATCATCATCACCACCGAGCTGCTCCTCGGGCTGCCCGGTGAGACCATCGACACGCTCAAGCGAGCCATCGACGAATCCCTGGAGCTGCCGACGACGGTGGTCGGCTACACGCTCGGGCTGCAGGTCTTCCCGCATGCGCCGCTGGGCATCCGCCTCGCTGCCGAGTCGGCGGGCTGCAACGTCATCCGCGGCTTGCAGTCCAACACGGCCAGGAGCCAGATCTTCCTGAAGCCCCTCGACTGGTGCGAGTCGATGACCGAGTACGAGCGTCAGTTCTGGTTCGACGAAAAGGGGCGCATCCGCCCGGTCTTCTACTTCTCCCCGGATCTACCCGAAGATCCCGAAACGATCGAACGCCCTGACGGCAGATGGGTGAACACGATCCGATGGATCCAACAGTACGTCCCGGAGTCTGAGCACTATCGCGTGGCTCTGCCGACAGTTGCCGGAGACGGCCAGGACGACAACAACTACGCGGACAACCCGTTTCTCAAGCACGCAGTCGCGTTGGGCTACAAGGGCGCCTACTACTCCTGGTGGCGCGATCGCGAGCGGATCCTCAAGGAAGCGAGCCTCGCGGGGCTCACGACCTGACGTCCTCTTGGCGTCTTTTTGAGGAAGTCGCTGCGGCCCAGGGCAGGAATCCGTCGAGGAATCGCTCGGTCGCGGGCATGAAATAGCTTCCGTAGTGGCTGATCGGGTCCAGGGTGGCCACGATCAGGGTGCCGGGGGTGGTCACCTGGTCGACGTAGAGCAGCGCTTCACCGCCAGCCAATGTCACGAGTACCTCGGCGCCCTTTGGCGGGTGGAGCACGCCGTGGTAATGCCAGGTGCAGTCACGCAGGCTCAGCCGGTCGAACAGCGGGTGGTCTGGGCTCGGTGCGCGTAGCCCCAGTTCGGCGCCCGGCTCAAGCCACCACCAGTAGTTGGTCGGCCGATGCTCCCAGCGCACGCCGGGCAGGAGCTCCGGGATGGGCTCCCCGCCGCTGAACGCGATCACGGTGCCACCGGCGTCGAGCAGCTCACGGACCCGGTCGGCGGCCCGGCTGAGCAGTCCGCGATGCATTCGCTCAGGGATGACCAGGCCGTCTAGCCCGATCAGGTCGGTGTCCGCGAGATCGGGAAGGTAGATCAGCCCGCCGGTCAGGTGCCGCGCGTACTGCGGCGTGGTGAACGTTCGGTGCTGCTGGGCCGAGCCGCCGTAGACCGCCGCGAGGCCCCTGCGACGATCACGGCGGCGTCCATCGACCTCCGCCCTCCGGCGCGCGGATTCGGCGATAGCCCACTCGAGTAGCGCCTCGCCGCAGTACCCCAGCAGATCGCTACTCGCCTGCACCACGATGGTGCCCGCAGTGGACACCTGGTCCAGGTAAGTCGCCGGCTCGCCGCCGGCGAGCCGGGTAAGCACCTGCGCACCGTCGGGAACCGGATGGTGCCCGCGGGCGAAAAACCCCGCGACGCCGCGGCGGTAGGTCAGCTCGTCCGGCTGGATCCCGCGGAAGATCGGGTGGTCGGCGACCTCGACCACCTGGTAGGTGGCCAGCGAGCGCTCGGCAAGTGGCACGAACGGCGACGCACCAGGCAACCAGTCCCGATGCAGATGCCCGCCGACGATCACCACGCCGCCGCCGTCGAGGAAGCCGCGGATCACGCCCCGATGCCGAGCCAGGTGCTCCTGATCGACGGTCGGCGTGATGATCAGTACGGCGTACCTAGCGAGCCCGGCCGAGTCGAGCGCAGTCGAGCCCAGCGCGTAGCAGTCAATGCGCTCGACCCGGTCAGACCATTCGCTGCTCTCCGGGGACCGGATATCCATGTCGATCACGACGACGGCGGTCATGGGCTCCTCCTCACGTGGTCGGCGCCGCGCTGTGCAGTCGGCGGGCGGCATCGCGCAGCGCCACGGTGTAGGGGTGCGCGCTGCGGCACTGCTGCTACCCATCCGGAATCCGGGTCCGGGTTGCTGGGTCGGGCGACAGCCAACAGTAGGATACAGCGGTGCCCGCACGGTCGGTGTGCTGATCAGTACGTACCGGCCGAGCCCAGCGCGTAGCAGTCGCTAAGGGGCAGGCTGTCCCTCGTACAGCTGCAGATAGCGGGGATACAGGTCAGGCGCGTGACCATTAATGCCAGCCCCGGCGTGGTCAACGATATCGTGCTTCAAGCCCCACTCGGCCGGCGGCAGATAAATGACGGGGTGGTCATAATAAAATCTGGCCAGTTCGGCAAATTGCGCCGGGCAGTTCGGGTAGCCGGGAAAAATGACGGCCGCACGGGCGGTTTTGTGGCCATGAACCAGCAGCAGGCTATGGCATCCCGGCTTGAGGGCAGGGCGCCTTCCTCATCTTGAATATGGCGTTGCGCCAGCGCCACATCCTGGTCGTAAGCGTAGGTTTGAATTCGGGCATGCTTAAGCGCCTGGGGCTGGAGTGGCCAGAGGTACAGGGCCGTAACTATGAGGCCGGCCAATGACAGTAAGGTGACCTTGCCGCCGCCTTGGGGTGGACCTCACCTCAGGCAAGGTAAAACTACGCGTACCGAACAAAAAGGGCTGACGGTGAGGTTTGGTGCAGGTGGCGGCAGAACTGCCGCCACCTGGGGGCTGCCGCATCCAGATGGCCGCCCCTCGATTGTGCAGCCTGCGTGAATGTGACGCAGATCACTGTATAGCCGGTGGTGCCGCTGCGGCGGATCATGTCGCGGTGCAGCGCACGCCCGCGCGGTGAACCTACCGGGCAGCCACCGCACGTCCGGATGAATGCTTGCCCGTCGGGCTCCCGCGGTGGGTGACGTCGCGGTCTAGTGTTGGCAATCGGGCGGGAGAACAGCCACGGCGCCGAAGCGTCCGAATTCATTCCGCTGGCTGTGATGGCGCGGGGAGGATCCCATGAAAGATACCCTGAGCAGAGCTTCGCTGGAGTCATTGTTGATGAGCCGACCGCTCAGTGACACGGAACTCATGCAGGCCAGCGCCATGGCGCCCGATTACGCTATTTTGCCCGATGTGAGCGTGCTCAAAATCGGTGGGCAGAGTGTGATCGACCGCGGCCGGGCGGCGGTTTATCCGCTGGTCGATGAGCTGGTGGCGGTCAAGCGAAGCCATCAGATCCTCATCGGCACTGGTGCTGGTACGCGAGCCCGGCACGTGTACTCCCTGGCCGCTGAGCTCGGCCTGCCGACCGGTGTGCTCACCGACGTCGGGGCTGCGGTCGCCGACCAGAACGCCCAGATGCTCGGGTATCTGATGGCCCGCCACGGGGTTCCGGTCGTGGGCGGTTCGGCATTCGGTGCGATCCCGCTGTATCTCGCCGAGTGCGGCGCCGCGATCTTCTCGGGGATGCCTCCATACGACATGTGGCAGCACGTCCCCCGTGAGGGCGTGATTCCGCCGTATCGCACGGACGCCGGGTGTTATCTCGTCGCCGAGGTCTACGGCTGCCGTAACATGATCTTCGTGAAAGACGAGGACGGGCTCTACACGGCCAATCCGAAGACCCACCCGGGTGCCACGCTGATCCCGGAGATCACCGTCGACGAGCTGATCACCCTGGACCTGCCGGATCTCGTCATCGAGCGCCCGGTCCTGGAGCTCATGCGCCGTGCCCGGCACGTGAAGTCGGTCCAGGTCATCAACGGGCTTCGGCCCGGGCTGATCAGGCGAGCGCTGGCCGGCGAGCACGTCGGCACGATCATCTCTGCGGCGTGAGCGTCACCCGCCGCCCCGCTGACTCGCAACCGAGGAGAGCGTCATGACGGACACCCTCTCGCACCCTGAACCCTCCTTCGCGGCCAAGGACGTGCCGTCCGCGCTCATGCGCCAGACCCTGCTCGACCGCGAGCTCATCCGGTCCGTCGACCGCCCGGTGATCCGGCTGCTGCCGTGGCTGAACGTCGTCGTGATCGGCGGGCGCTCGATCATGGACAAAGGCCGCGACGCGGTGCTGCCGGTGGTCGAGGAGCTGCGTGCGGCGCTGCCGGAGCATCGGATGCTGATCCTCACCGGACCGGGCATCCGGGGCCGCCACGTGCTCGGCGTCGGGCTCGATCTGGGTCTGCCGACCGGCGTCCTGGCTTCGCTGGTCTCCACCGAGGCCGAGCAGAACGGGCACCTCATCGCGGCGCTGCTCGCCGCGCAGGGCGTGTCCTACCTGCCGCATGCGGCGATCGCGCACCAGCTCGCCGTGCACCTCAGCGCCAGCCAGGCCGCGGTGTCCAATGGATTCCCACCCTATGAGCTCTACGAGTTCCCTCCCGAGGTGGGCAAGATCCCGCCGCACCGCACGGACGCCGGCGCGTTCCTGCTGGCTGATGCCTACGGTGCCGCCCGGATCATTTACGTCAAGGACGTCGACGGCGTGTTCAGCACCGATCCCGCGACAACCGGCGGGAACCATCCCGAGCTCATCTCGCGGGTGGGCGCCGCCCAGCTGCTGGCCATGAACCCCGGCAACCTGCCCGTCGACCGGCTGGTGCTCGAGCTCATAGCGCACGCCAAGCACCGCAAGGAGATCCAGATCGTCAACGGGCGCACGCCCGGGAACATCACCAAGGCCCTGCACGGCGAGCACGTGGGTACACTCATCCACGCGGACTGACCCGCTGCGTCCCAGGGAGGTCGAAGGAAGATGGTCGCTGGTGCGGATCGGCGCGGTGGCGTTGTCAGCGACAGGCTGGGGAAGCCGACCCCGGGCCCGGCGTGTACCCGCCGCACGTGGGTGGCGCCGACCTGGGAGCGCCTGGACACCCCCATGGAAATCACCATGTACGCAGGTCGGCGGTAAGGGTCAGCCAGCTGACGCTGAGATGCTCATCCGCATCCTGGGTTCCGCCGCCGGCGGTGGGGTACCGCAATGGAACTGCGGATGCCCGGTATGCGACGCCGCGCGATCGGGTTCCCGCCCGGTGCGTTCACGACACTCGTCCACCATCGCCATCGGCGATGGTGCGGGCGAGTGGTTTCTCGGCAATGCCGGGCCAGACCTCGACCTGGCGCTTCGCGAGTGCGCTCCCCTCTGGCCCGGACCTGACGACTCCACGGCACCGATCCATGGCGTGTTGCTCACCGATGCCGAGCTCGACCACACGCTGGGCTTGCTGTCGCTTCGCCAGGCCGGGGAACTGCACGTGTACGCCACCGCTGCGGTGCGAATCCTGCTGACCGGCTGCGGGATACTGCCCACGCTGGAGAGCTACACGGTGGTGCACTGGCACGAGGTTCGCCCCGGCGGGCCATTCGCGTTGCAGTACCGGCATGGCGCGGCGGCACCGATGTGGTGCGAGCCGTTCGACGCCAGCAGCGGTCGGCTGCCCCGCTACGCCCGAGGTAGCGGCCCGACCTCCGGCGTGGTCATCGGTTACCGGATCACCGACCAGCGCACCGATCGCTGCGTGGTGTTCCTCCCCTCCGTTGCGGCGCTCGACGACGGTCTCCTGGAGAACATCGGCCAGGCAGATCTGGCCCTCATCGACGGCACGTTCTGGACCGAGGACGAGCTGCACCAGTACGGGCGCGGCACCGCCACCGCTGCATCGATGGGCCACCTGCCGATCAGCGGCGCGGACGGGAGCCTGCGCCTGCTTCGCCAGCATACGCAAGCGCGAGTTGTATACACCCACGTCAACAACACCAATCCGATGCTGTTCGAGGACGCACCGCACCGAGCGTGGCTGGCCAGCGCTGGTGCAAGCATTGCCGAGGACGGCACAGAATACGAGCTGTAGCGCAGGGAGCGAGATGAGCCAAAGCCGGCCGGTGCTGGATCGGGACGACTTCGAGGGCATGCTGCGTGCTCAGGAGCGGAATTACTGGGACAAGCATCCCTTCCACCAGCGGATGGCCGCCGGTGAGCTCGATCCAACGCAGCTGCGGGCGTGGGTGGCCAACCGGTGGTATTACCAGTGCAGCCTGCCGCAGAAAGACGCCGCCATCGTCGCGAACTGCCCGCTGCCGGAGATCCGGCGGCGGTGGCTGCCGCGAATCGCCTACCACGACGGCAGCGCGGACGGTGACGGCGGCTGCGCCCGCTGGCTGGTGCTGGCTGATGCGGTCGGATTGAGCCGGGCGGAGGTCGTGGATGAGCGGCACCTGCTGCCGGGTGTGCGCTTTGCGGTCGATTCCTACGTCTCCTTTGCCCGGACCAGGCCATGGATCGAGGGCGTCGCGTCGTCATTGACCGAAATGTTCGCCCCACCGGCGATGGCCGCCCGGGCGGCCGCATTGCAACAGCACTACTCATGGCTTGATCAAGAAGCGCTGGGATACTTTGGCTCCCGCATCGACCGGGCCCGCGAAGAATGCGCGGACGCGCTGGATATCGTGTTGTCGCACTGTACATCGAGGGACAGCCAAGACGCCGCGGTGCGCGCGCTGGCATTCAAGACCGACGTGCTGTGGGGCATGCTCGACGCGATCGAGCATGCCCTCGAGACGCTTCGATGACGCTGGCCGACCGGCCGCAGCTGCGCCGTGGGGTACGCACCGGGACCGATCCGCTCAGCGGCGAGGCGGTCCTGCTCTTCCCTGAGGGTGTGCTCATCATGAACGAGACGGCGGCTGCCGTCGTCGGGCAGTGCGACGGCAACCGCAGCGTCGCCGAATTGGTGCAGTCGATCGCCGAGGTGTACGACGGCGTCGTGGTCGCGGACGTCATATCGCTGCTGCAGGACCTGATCGCCCAGGGTCTGCTGGTGGCCGGCCGTGGATAGGCCGCTGGGCCTGCTCGCCGAGCTGACCTACCGCTGCCCGCTGCACTGCCCGTACTGCTCCAATCCCCTTGCTGCTCCGCAGGCAGCGGAGTTGGCACTGCACGAGTGGCTGGGTGTGCTGGACGAGGCCCGGCAGCTCGGTGTGCTGCAGCTGCACCTCACCGGAGGTGAGCCGCTGACCCGGCCCGACCTGACCCCGCTCGTCGCGCGGGCCCGTGACCTGGGGTTCTACGTCAACCTGGTCACCAGCGGGGTGGGCCTCGACGCGCGGCGCGCTGCCGAACTGGCGCAGGCCGGGCTCGACCACGTGCAGCTCAGCGTCCAGGACGCCGACCGGGCGGCAGCTGACGAGGTCGCCGGTGCCCGGGTGTCCGGCCACAAGATGGCGGCGGCCCGAGCGGTCACGGCGCTGGAGCTGCCGCTGACGGTCAACGTCGTGCTGCACCGCGGGAACATCGGCCGGATCGGCCCGATTGTCGACCTTGCCGCCGCGCTCGGCGCTGACCGGCTGGAGCTCGCGCATACCCAGTACTACGGCTGGGCGCTGCTCAACCGGTCAGCTCTGCTGCCGACCCGCAACCAGGTCCTCGCCGCGGAGCAGGCCGTCGCGCAGGCGCGAGCGGCGTACGGCGCCACCCTGGAGATCCTCTATGTCGTCGCGGACTACTACGAGCCTTACCCGAAGCCGTGCATGCACGGCTGGGGACGGCGGCACATCGTCATCGCACCCGACGGGCGGGTGCTGCCGTGCCCGGCGGCCGCGCAGATCGCCGGGCTCGACCTCGACAACGTGCGGGAGCGCTCGCTGGGCGCAATCTGGCACCACTCGACGGCCTTCACCCGGTTTCGTGGATCGGGGTGGATGCCGGAGCCGTGCCGGAGCTGCCCACGCAAGGAGATCGACTTCGGCGGCTGCCGGTGCCAGGCATTCCAGCTCACCGGTGACGCCGCACGTGCCGACCCAGCGTGCCACCTCTCCCCCGACCACCACCTGATCCAAGCAGCCATCGACACCGCCGCGCCCCACCCCCCGCTCCCCCGCGTAAACCCCGTCGCTTGAGGGTGGAACCGCCAATTGGTTCCGAATGGCGCAGATGGGGACAGCACTCAGGCGGCGCGGCGGGTGGAGCGGCGCCGGGTGGGCCGCCGGGGTTCGCGGCGGGCAGGCCCGGCGGCTCCGGGACGGCGGCGCCGGGACGGTACTGACGCGGCAGCGGGGGAAGGCGGGGTAACCAGCGGAGCCGGCGGGCCGGTGATCGCGGTGATCTGCTCGGCACCTGGACGCACCCGCGCCGTCACCGGCTTGATGCCGGCCAACCGGGTCAGCGTCCGCACTTCCCGAGACTGCTCCGGGGTGGACAGGGTGACCACGATCCCTTTGGCGCCGGCTCTGGCCGTGCGCCCGGAGCGGTGCAGGTAGGCCTTGTGCTCGGCAGGTGGGTCCACATGCACTACGAGGCCGATCTCGTCGACGTGGATGCCGCGCGCGGCGAGGTCCGTCGCCACCAGCACCCGTGCACTGCCCTCGCTGAACGCTGCGAGATTCCGTTCCCGGGCGTTCTGCGAGAGGTTGCCGTGCAGCTCCACAGCGGGTAGCCCGGCGATGGTGAGCTGCTTGGCGAGCTTCTTCGCGGCGTGCTTGGTGCGGGTGAACAGCAGGCTGCGGCAGCGGCCGGAGGCGAGCTCGTGGACCACCGAGGGCTTGTCGGCATGCTCCACGGTGAACACGTGGTGCTCCATTGAGGACACCGGTGCCGCTGGCGGGTCGACCGAGTGCACCACCGGATCAGTCAGGTAGCGGCGTACCAGCACGTCCACGGCGCCGTCCAGGGTCGCCGAGAACAGCAGCCGCTGGGTGCCAGCCGGGGTACGGTCCAGCAGCCGGCGTACCGCAGGCAGGAAACCCAGGTCGGCCATGTGGTCGGCCTCATCCAGCACCGTGACCTCCACCGCGTCAAGATGCACGTGCCCCTGGTCGAGCAGGTCCTCCAGACGGCCGGGGCAGGCGATCAGGACATCGATCCCGCCGCGCAGCGCGGACACCTGGCGGCCTTGGCCGACACCGCCGTAGACCGTGGTGATCCGCTGGCCGAGCGGGGCGGCCAGTGCGGCGAAGGTGTCGGCCACCTGGCTGGCCAGCTCCCGGGTAGGCACTAGCACCAGCGCGCGCGGGCGCCCAGCGGCGCGGCGCAGCCCGGAGCGGGCCAGCGCGGTGATCGTCGGGATCGCGAAGGCAAGCGTCTTGCCGCTTCCGGTTCGGCCGCGGCCGAGCACGTCACGGCCGACAAGGGCATCAGGCAGCGTCGCGGCCTGGATCGGGAACGCCGTGGTGATGCCCTGCCGGGCAAGCACGGTCAGCAGTTCCGCGCAGACCCCGAGCTCGCGGAAACCGCACGCTTGGCTGGGGGCGGGGTGGTTCGATGACACGCGGGAGTGATCCTCTCCTGGAAGGGATGGTGGCCGCTGATGCGTGGCCACCCCACAGTCCCACTCGCGGAGAAGCTTTGCGCCACGAAGGCGCTTCGCAGTCGACCTCAGCTGCACCAGCATCGGTGCCAGCATCGCCCACCCAGTATGCCAGACGGGTGATTGAACCGACCCGGCTGGGGGCGACACACCGTACACCAATGACGGACACGCCGGGGAAGGCGAACCTGGGGCAAGTTTGTTATCCCTTGCAAGGGGTACCTAGCGGTTAGCCTAGAACTCATCGACCAGCGAGGACGGTGTGGGAGATGACGGACACCCGACGACTTCCGAAGCCGGTCGCGAACGAGTGGGATTGGCAACTCAACGGATCCTGCCAGGGCCTGAACAGCAGCGTCTTCTTCCATCCGGACGGGGAGCGAGGCTCGGCGCGGGCCCGCCGCGCCGAGCGGGCCAAGGCGATCTGCCAGCGCTGCCCGGTCCTGGAGCAGTGCCGCAGCCACGCGCTGGTCACTCGGGAGCCCTACGGTGTCTGGGGCGGGCTGACCGAGGAGGAACGCCGGGAGCTGTGGACCAGTCAGCGCGCGCTGCTCGTGAGCTGACCGAGCCGACCGGCCTTTAGCCTTACCACCGTGGAGCAGGTGGTGGTTGTCGGCGCTGGGCTGGGTGGGCTGCGTACCGTGGAGTCCTTGCGCGCGGAGGGGTTCTCCGGCCGGATCAGCCTCGTCGGCGACGAGCCCCATGAACCCTACGACCGCCCCCCACTGTCCAAGCAGATCCTCGCCGGGCAGTGGCCCGAGCAACGGGCTGTACTCCATCGTGGCGAGCTGGCCGATCTTGATATCTCGCTGCACCTGGGCACGTCCGCCATCGGCATCGCCGCCGCCGCCGTTGAGCTGAGCGACGGCACCAGGCTTCGCTACGACGCGCTGGTCGTGGCGACCGGGGTACGGCCACGGCGGTTACCCGGCCAGCCCGACCACCCGGAGCTGCACGTGCTGCGCACGCTGGAGGACTGCCGGGGGCTGCGGGGCTCCCTCTCCCGGGCTCGTTCGTTGCTGGTGGTCGGGGCCGGTTTCATCGGTGCCGAGGTCGCCGCCACCGCCCGCACGGCCGGCCTCGAGGTGACCATGCTGGAGGCGCTGCCAGTGCCATTCGCCCGAGTCCTCGGCGAGCAGATGGGCCAGCTGTGCGCCCGGTTGCAGACCGACAACGGGGTGACACTGCGCTGCGGGGTAAGGCTGGAGGACTTCCCGGACAGCAACGGCGGGATCGCGGCCCGGCTGGCCGACGGGAGCATCGTGCAGGCTGACTGCGGTGTCGTCGGAGTCGGCACCGTCATCGACGGCGGATGGCTGGCCGGGCTCGGGGTATCCACCGAGGGCGGGCTGCTGTGCGACGCCACCGGTCTGGTGGACGGCACCAGTAACGTCTACGCGGTCGGTGACGTCGCCGCCTGGCGTCACCCCACCGTCGGGGACCGGCCGCGCATCGAGCACTGGACCTCGGCCACCGAGCAGGCCGCGGTCGTCGCGCAACGCATCGCCGGGACGTTGAGCACCCGTCGGGCCGACGTCGTGCCGTACTTCTGGTCCGACCAGTACGGGCTGACGTTGCAACTGGTCGGGCGCTGTGATCTCGGGACCTCCGTCGAGGTGCTGCACGACCCCGGCGTGATCAAGGGCACGGTCGCCGGTTACTTCCGCGCGGGAGCCCTGGTCGCGGTGCTGGCCTTCCACGCGCCGCGGCTGCTCAACCGCTACCGCAGACTCGTCGCCGCTGGCGCCAGCGAGCGAGAGGTCCGGGCCACCGCGGCCGAACTCGACTCCCGGTAGCTCATCAAGGAACATCCTCGCTGTGCTCCCGTCCGGTGTTGTCGCTGGCGGTCATGGCGGCTGAGGGAGGCTCCAGGGTGGGCGGCGACAGGGTAATCACCGTTTCGGTGGGTGCTCCCAGGCGAAGGTTCACTTCGGCGGCCACCGGCGGGTACCCGGTGGCGACCAGCGTGTACACCCCGGCGGTGAGATCGCCGAAGGCGAACCCGCCCTCGGCGTCGGTGATGACCGAGCCGACTACCTGCCCGTCCGCCGCGATCAGCGTGGCCAGCGCCTCGGGCACCGGGACGCCCGCGGTCGCGGTCCGCACCACCCCGGCCAGCCGTACCCGGGTGGCGACTGCCACATCCACCGTGGCGTGCCCCTCGGCCGGGATCTCCACTTCCTGAGTCACCAGCTGCAGCGATTCGGCCGTCACCGTGAGCGTGTAGCGCCCCTGGGTCAGCTCGACGAAACTGAACCGGCCGACCGGGTCGGTGCTCGCCGCGCCCACCACATCACCATGAATATCGATCAGCGTGACCACCGCGTCGGCCAGCGGCTGGCCGGACTCGGCCAGACACACCGTGCCCGACAGGCTGGCGTCGGCGCCGCCGAAGGCCACGTCGTGGCGTACCGGCACCCTGGCCACCGCCACCAGCGTGGCAGTGGGCTGATGCGCCGCCGAAGCGCAGATCACCAGATAGCTGCCCCCGGTGGGCGGGTTGAGCCGGTATCGCCCACCGGAGTCAGCTCTGTCTCGATCCAGCTGCTTTCCGGCCAGATCGGTCAACGTCACCATTGCCCCGGCTAGTGGACTGTCCCCGCCTCGAGTGACTCGCCCGAAGATCAACGGCCGGGGCGGGGAGTCCACTGCGGCCTGGACGGTTGCGGCTGCCAGCGGTGTGGGTTCGGGAGCAGCGGAGGACCCGGCAGCGGCGGGTTCGCTCGCCGGCCTGCCGTCCTGCGCCCAGCGTAGAAAGTCCGCCATTACTTAACCCTGGAAGTCGAAGAAGGCGACAACGAGGAGTGCGTCATCGAACTCGGCGCGCACACCAAACACCGTGACCGTCATGCCCGTATTGTCGGGCGTCGGCCACGTCTCGTTACCCACCCCGCACGCGGCCTGCCAGAGACTCTCAATCACTGATAGATCACTGAGAGTTGGCTGAGAGTTGGCTGAGATTATCCGCTAGGGAACGGTACGTTTCCTGCTGTGCGGCTTATCGACCTGTTTGGCCGAGCAGTCCTGGTTGTCACAGGAGAAGGAGTCCTCTGGTGACGAGGCTTGCACAGGCATGCTGCCGGTATCGGTGGCAGGTCATCGCGGGATGGCTGGTCGCCGTGGTGCTCCTGACCGGGCTCGCCAGCGTGGTGGGGGCGGACTACCGCGCGGATCTGGACCTGTCTGGCAGCGATTCCGCCCAGGCGCTCGCGCTGCTTGCGGACAACTTCCCCGCCGCCGCCGGGGACAGCAGCCAGATCGTCT
Organism: Pseudonocardiaceae bacterium; assembly: GCA_050699815.1. GTDB lineage: Bacteria > Actinomycetota > Actinomycetes > Mycobacteriales > Pseudonocardiaceae. The sequence goes on from JBOHFT010000020.1 coordinate 28,629, forward strand.
TCCACACCAGCGACGGGCAGGTCACCGACACCGAGGTCAAAAACGGCATGACCGCCGTCTTGGACCGGGTAGCCGCGCTGCCCCACGTCACGAGCGTGCAGAGCCCATACGACAGCCCAGGCCGGCAGATCTCCGGAGACGGCAAGACCGCGTTCGCGGCGGTGCAGTTCGACGCCGAAGCCGTCGATCTGCCCAGGGCGGTCGTCGAAGACGTCATCAGCGCAGCACGGTCAGCGCAGACCCCCACCCTGCGAGTGGAGCTCGGTGGTCAGGCGATCATCCAGGCCGAGAACCGTGAGCAGGGTCGCGAAGCGGTCGGGCTCACCGCCGCTGTCTTCGTGCTGCTGCTGACCTTCGGATCGGTTGTCGCGATGGGGCTGCCGATCATCACGGCGCTGTTCGGTCTCGGCGCCGGCCTGAGTCTGGTCACGCTGCTGACCCAGGTGATGAGCGTCGTGAACGTCGCGCCCGTGCTGGCCTCGATGATGTCCCTCGGGGTGGGCATCGACTACGCCTTGTTCATCGTCAGCCGATTCCGGACCGCACTCGCCGAGCGCCCCGGCGCTGACGACAGAGCCGGGGTGGACCGCGCGGTCGTCACCGCGATGAACTCCTCCGGGCGGGCCGTGTTGTTCGCCGGCATCACAGTCGTGATCGCGCTGCTCGGCCTGCTGGTGCTGGGGGTGTCCTTCATCCAGGGGATGGCCGTCGCGTCCGCGTTGGCGGTGCTGCTGACGATGCTGGCCTCCTTGACGCTGCTGCCCGCCGTGCTGTCGCTGGTCGGCCGCTGGATCAACAAGCTGCGGCTGCCGGGACGGCACCCGCAGCGCAGCGCAACGCTGTCCCCGCGCTGGTCGCAGTGGGCGCAGTTCGTGCAACGCCGTCCCTGGCCGGTCATGCTGAGCTCCGCCGGGCTGCTCGTGGCGCTCGTCATCCCCGCGCTGTCCCTGCGGCTGGGCTCCTCGGACGCCGGCAACAACCCGACCAGCTCGACCAACCGCCAGGCCTACGACCTGCTCGCGGCCGGCTTTGGCCCCGGATTCAACGGCCCGCTCGTCCTCGTCGCACAGCTGCCCCGGCCCGGGGACACCAAGGTGATCGACGAGCTGAGCGACGCGATCCGCGCGGACCCCGAAGTCGCCCAGGTCAGTCCGCCCCGGCTCAATCCAGCCGGCGACACCGCCGTGATCCAGGTTTTCCCGCGCTCCTCCCCGCAGGACGAGGCCACCACCGACCTCGTTCACCGCCTGCGCGACGACGTCATTCCCAGCAGCGCCGGCAACAGCGCGGTGCACGTCGGCGGCATTGTCGCCACATTCATCGACCTCGGAACCACCCTGACCGGCCGGCTGCCCTGGTTCATCGGGGGCGTCGTCGTGCTGTCCCTGCTGCTGCTGATGGTGGTGTTCCGCTCGATCGTCGTGCCGCTGAAGGCCGCCTTGATGAACCTGCTGTCCATCGGCGCGGCCTTCGGCGTCATTACCGCCATCTTCCAGTGGGGCTGGGGCGCTGACCTGCTGGGTGTCACCCGCACCGGACCCATCGAGTCCTTCGTCCCGGTCATCATGTTCGCGATCTTGTTCGGGCTCTCGATAGACTACGAGGTCTTCCTGCTCTCCCGGGTGCACGAGGAATGGCTGCGCACCAGGGACAACGCCGCCTCCGTGCGCATCGGCCTGAGCGCGACGGGCGGCGTCATCACCGCCGCCGCCGCGGTCATGATCGTGGTGTTCGGATCGTTCGTCCTCGGCGGCCAGCGCGTCACCCAGGAGTTCGGCATCGGCCTGGCCGTCTCGGTGCTGCTGGACGCCGTGGTGATCCGCTCGGCGTTGGTGCCGGCCGTCATGCAGCTCCTCGGACGAGCCAACTGGTACCTCCCCGGCTGGCTGCAGTGGCTACCCCGGCTGCACCTGGAGCCTGCCGCTGCCGACCCGGTGCGGGTCGCGGAACCCAGCCTGCCGCGCCCGGACCGCGAACCCGGGCTCGTCGTGGTAGGCCGGCTGCTCGAGTCCGCCGTCGGTAGCCCTCGGGGCGTGCTCACCCTGGTCGGGTCCGGGGGTGCCGAGATCGACCGGGCCAATACCGAGGTCAACGGCGACTACCGGCTGACCGCGCGGGTCCCCGGAACCTACCTGCTGGTCGCCAGGGCCGCGCAGCACCACCCGGCCGTCCTGCCGATCACGCTGAACGGCCACCCCGTCCAGCTGGACATCACGCTGCTCCCCAGCTCGGGTAACGAGCTTCCGCCGCCACCTGAGCCGGCCCGGCACCGGAAGGAGTGGGCGATGAGCTAGCGGCTGCCTGCCGTGCCCGGCGGGCCAGCTCGCTCTGAACATACCCACAGTGTGGGGTCAGGCTCAGGTGGATGGGCCACTCAGGGGCGGGGAGCCGCCTTACCCCGGTAGGCGGACCAGCTCGCCGCCGTTCAGGCCGGAGGTGATCTCGACCCAGCCGCCGGCGACGATTCCGGTACCGACCGGAACGACGCGCTCTTTCTGATCGTCGACGACACGGACGGCGGGCCTACCGTCCGGACCGTCGACAAGCGCGGCGACCGGCGCGGCCAACGCGCCCTCGCGCGAGTCGCCCCTGAGCACGACCGTGGCCAGGCTGCCGCCGGGCCGGGTGGGCTCCGGCGTGGTCAGCGCGATCGTGACCTGGATCTTGTCCTCGACCACGTCGCGACCGACCGCGGAGACAGCGGCGGCGGACTCCCGGCCGTCCTGCCACCGGGCGACGACCGGGCTTCCGGCGGCCCACGACCCGGCTGCGCCGACATCGACCTCGGCGGTGATCACCTGGGACAGGGAGCCGACGGTGAGCACCGGCGCACCAGCGCGCACGGCATTGCCGGCCGCCGCCGTCTGCTGCACGACGAGCCCAGGCTCGGGAACGAACACGACCTCACCGAGCTCGATCGAGCCGTCCGGATCGGACCGTCCGATCGCGGCCTCCCACTCCTCGACCACTGCGGCCGTGGCCGAGGTGAACTCCTCATCCACGGTGAGTCCGTCGCCGAGGCCGAGAGCCGTGAGGTTCTCCTCAAGCTGGCGGACGTCGGCGCCCGCGGAGACCCCGTCCTGGAGGGTCCGCCAGGCTGGGACGGGGCCCAGCAGTGCAACAACCGGCTCGGCGTCGACACTGTAGACAGTCGTGCCGCGGTCCACAGCTGCGCCGGCCGCCAGCACGGAGGTCAGCGTGCCGTTACCGCTGGGTTCCTGCTCGACCAGCGCGACAGTGCTGTCGGCCCCTGCTGCCGTCTGATACCCGGTCGGTACCACCAGGGCTGTCGCCGATCCGCTCCAGGCGGCCGAGGTCGCCGTCGGCGTCGGCGTCAAGGAGGGTTCCTCGCCCAGGTTGGTCGTCGGGTCCGGCGTGGGGGTCGGGGTGGGCGTCGGCGTAGGTGGCGGTTTCGGCGTTGGGGTCGGTTTCGGCGTTGGGGTCGGTGCCGGCGTTGGGGTCGGTGCCGCCGTAGGAGTGGGCAGCGACGTCGGAGTGGGCGTCAGCGTCGGGGTGGGTGGCGCCCCATCCGGGTGCGGTGCCGGTGCCGGCCCAAAGACACCGGTGTCCCGCAATGGCGTTGCCGGTTGAGCGGCCGGCCGCGTCGCCTGGGAGTCGCTGCCCCGGGGGCCGCTATCCCCGGCAGGGGGCGTTCCCGCAGTGGCCACCGGGGTGGCGACGGCGAGGTGGTTGACGGTCCACTCGTAGGCGCGATGGAGAGTGCCGGATGCCTGGAGCGTGACGTGCAGGTCGCGGCGACCCACCGTGGCCGTGGGACCGGCACCCGGTGCGGCGGCGGTCGACGTGCCCGGCGACGTGCCCATGAGGGCGACGAGGGTGGCGGCGATCACGCCGACGGTAAGCACCGCGCCCCCGACGAGGCGACGGGTCGAGAACCGGGGGAATCGGGGTAGCCGCACGTCAAACCGTCCTGAGTGCTTCGGTGGGAGACAGCCGCGCAGCCCGCGCGGCGGGGTAGAGCCCGGCGACGGCGCCGATGGCGAGCGCCGCTCCGAGGCCGCCGAGCAGCGCCACGGCAGGAACGACCACGGACCAGCCCTGGATCAGGGCGTAACCGGCGGTCACCGCGGCACCGAGCAGCACCCCGGCGACGCCACCGAGCGCGGAGAGCAACAGCGCCTCGGTGAGGAACTGGCCGCTGATGTGCCGGCGGGTCGCGCCCAGCGCTCGTCGCAGGCCGATCTCCGAGCGGCGCTCCAGCACAGAAATGATCATCACGTTGGCGATGCCGACGCCGCCGACGAGCAGCGCAACGGCCCCCAGGCCGAGGAACAGGTTGGTGAACGCAGTGTCGGCCGCGGCTCTGGCCTCGATCGCGTCCGAGGGCCGCGACACCTCGACCTGGTCGGGGTTCTCCGGGTTCGCCGTGGCCGCGACGACCCGCTGAACATCGGTGACGGACTCCGCCGAGGCCCGCAGATACAGTGTCTCGGGAGCCTCGGGGGCATCGAGTTGGTCCTGCGCGATGCCACGCCCGATCAGCGCCGCACGGTCGATGTCGGCGGCCAGCTCGAGCGGGGCGAGGATGCCGATGACGGTGAACCATTGCTCTCCGAGCCACACCCGCACTCCGGTGCCCACGTCGGTGATCCCGAGGCGCTGCGCGGTCACCGAGCCGAGCACCACCACCGGAAGGCCACTGCGGGTGCTGTCCAGCCACTCGCCGTCGGCCATCGTCGCGCCGAGCGTGGTCAGCAGCTGGGTGTCGGCGGCCTTGACGCTGATCCCCTGGGAGCGGCCCTCGGGAACGAGGTCGGTGCGCCGCACGTCGGCCTCGACCGTGGTTGTCGAGGAGACGGCCTCAACCGGGCCGATCCGGCGCAGCATGGTCTCCGCGCTCGTCGGCAGCTTGGCCTCCTGGGTGAGGCCGATCCCGGTACCGGCCCGGGCGGTGAGCAGGTTGGTGCCCAGCCGGTCGAGCGTGTCCAGCAACTGGGACTTCGAGGAATCGGAGATGCCCAGCACGGCCACCATCGCGGCGATGCCGATCGCGATACCCAGTGCCGACAGCGCAGCCCGTAGTCGCCGGCTGCGCAGCCCCGCCGAGGCGACCCGCAGCAGGTCGCCCCGATGCAGCGCGCTGGGCCGCAGTTCCCGCCCGCCTGGCGGCGGCGTCGAGGTGATCAAGACACACCTGCCGTGATCGCGGTGTCCTGCTCGACCCGACCGTCCAGAATAGATACCCGCCGGGGTAGCTGGGCGGCGATCTGCATGTCGTGGGTGATCACCACGATGGTCGCGCCCTCGTCGTGGAGCTCGTGCAGCAGTCCCATCAGCGCGGCACTGGACCTCGAGTCGAGGTTCCCGGTCGGCTCGTCGGCCAGCACGATCGACGGCTTCCCGACCAGCGCCCTGGCGACGGCAACCCGCTGCCGCTCCCCCCCGGACAGCTTCTCCGGGTTGTGCTGCAACCGGTGCCCGAGTCCGACCCGCTCCAGCGCCGCCACGGCGCGGTTGCGGCGATCGGCGAGCGGTAGGCCGCGGTAGAGCAGGCCGTCGGCGACGTTGTCCACCGTCGTCACGCCAGAGAGCAGGAAGAACTGCTGGAACACGAACCCGATCTCCCAGGCCCGCAACGCGGACAGATCGGTGTCGGCCAGCGTCGCCGCATCGTGTCCGGCTATCCGGACCTCGCCGCTGCTCGGCCGGTCCAGCGTGCCGATGATGTTCAGCAGCGTCGATTTGCCCGACCCGGACGGCCCGACGATGGCCAGCAACTCGCCACGCCGGACCACCAGATCCACCCCGTCCAGCGCCCGGGTGGGTGGGATGGTCGGGTACTCCTTGACGACGCCACGCAGTTCGAGCACAACGTCGCGCTCGCCGCGCGCATCGACACCGGGCATCACGGAGCCACCACCTTGACACCGTCCTCGATTCCCGCGCCGGTCACCGCGACCTTCTCGTCGGCGAACGTGCCGACCTGCACCGCCACCAGGCGGTGGCCCTGCGGCGCGGCCGGGTCGACGACCTGCACCGCGTAGCCGCCCTCGGCCAGTGCCAGCAGCGCGGTGACCGGGACCGCCAGCACTCCCTCATCGCGGGAGCGCTCCACCGCGACGGCCACAGTCGCGCTGTCAACGCCGTCGGCCGCGGCGGGGTCGTCCGGTGTGATCACGATGGGCACGGTCGGCTCGGCCCCAGACTCGGCCCCGGGCTCGGCCGCTGTCGTCTCGGTTGCGGTGCCGACGCTGGTGATCTTGCCGGTGGTGGCCTTGCCGCCGGGCAGCCTCAGCGCCACCGCATTTCCCATGACCAGGCCGGAGGCCGCGTCGGGGTCCAGGTCGAGGGTGACCACCTTGATGGTCGGGGTGGTGCGCACGACACCGCCACCGGCCTGCACCTGGGCACCCACGCCGACGTCGACCGCGGCGAGGCGCTGCGGGCCGTCGGCGAACACCACGTCACCGAGCTCGACGGTGCCGTCCGGATCGGCCCGCCCGAGGGACTCCTCCCAGCCCCGCACGGCGTCGGCCGTTGCGGCGGTGAAGTTCTCGTCCACGGTCAGCCCAGCGCCGAACCCGGCGTCCGCGAGATACCGCTCGAGCTGGGCGACATCCGGACCGTCCGGGGAGCCGGTGTCCAAGTCCCGGTATGCCGGGACCTCCCCGGCCAGCAGCACCGTCGGTTCCAGGTCGATGGCGAACAGCGGGGCGCCGAGCGTGACAGTCGTGCCGGCCGACGCCACCGAGGTGATCACGCCCGCCCGCCCGGCTGGCACCCTGCGGGTGGCACCGAAACCGAGCTTGCCGTCGTGTTCCTCGGTGACCACGAGGTCGGTGCGCTGCACGGCCGCAGTGGACAGGGCAGCCGCGGGCAGCGGTTCCGGTGTCCCTCCTGGCCACAGCAGCGCAGCGGTCACGATGACCACGACGACCACCACCAGCCCCACCGTTGCCGTGCGGATCACGATCCCCCACCGGGCTGGCCGAGGCCGGAGTCGGCGAAGATCTTCTGGCAGACCTCCAATGCCACGGCCACCTTCGGGTCATCCCGGTCGAGCTGGCCGAATGGGCCGCGAGCCTGTCCTGAGCCCCCACCGCCGGCCGGGGGACCACCGCTGGAGAAGTCCGGGTCCGGCATGTCGACGCCCTCGCCTCGCATGCACTCGGCGAACTTCAGCATCGTGTCCTGGAACTGGGTCCGGTCCTCCGGGCTGAATCCCCCACCCACGCCTTCCGGCAGGCCGCCGCAGGCCTGCATGCCGGCCCGGAGCTTCTCCGGGTCCCCGGTGCCCTGGCCGAACACAGCGCGCGGACTGAGCGAGAGGTTGCCGTCGGCGTCCACCTCCGGATCGGGCACATCCAGGCCCTTGCCACGCAGGCACTCCACGAAGCGCAGCAGGGCGGCCTCATGATCCTGCGCCGTGGTACTCGGGGCGGCGGCTGCGTCGTTGTCGGAGAGGCTTGCTACCCCCGATGGTTCCGTGCTGGTGGAGCATCCCGTCAGCACCGCCAGCGCGAGCACAGAGATCGTCGTTATTGTCCGGATTGAGTTCCTCATGGGGGCGACGTTGCCGTCTCAAGCTGGCAGCGAGCACACAGCAAGCCGTGAATACGCTGGGACTCGGGCCTCGCCCGGCGAACTCCCAGCCGACTCACAGGTTCGGAGGGCACGATCCGGGGCATGGACGAGCAGCGCGCCCGGATCCTGGTGGTCGACGACGAGCCGAACATCCGGGAGCTGCTGGCCGCAACGCTGCGGCTGACCGGCTTCGACGTCCGAAAGGCCGACGGCGGTGACGCAGCGCTGGACGCTGCTGCCACGTTCCGCCCGGACCTGGTGGTGCTCGACGTACTCCTGCCAGACATGGACGGCTTCGAGGTGGCCCGCAGGCTGCGCGGCGCTGGGGATGACACCCCAGTGCTGTTCCTGACCGCCCGTGACGCCGTCGAGGACCGCATCGCCGGGCTCACCGCCGGCGGTGACGACTACGTGGCCAAGCCATTCAGTCTGGAGGAGGTGGTGCTGCGGATCCGGGCGATCCTGCGCCGCACGTCGGCCGGCGAGGCGCCCGATGATGTGCTCCGCTTTGCCGACCTCGAGGTCGATGAGCAGGCCCACGAGGTTCGTCGCGGGAAGCGCCGGATCGAGCTCTCGCCGACCGAGTTCAAGCTGCTGCATTATCTGATCACCAACGCGGGCCGGGTGGTCAGTAAGGCGCAGATCCTGGATCGGGTGTGGCACTACGACTTCGGGGGCAACGGCCGCGTGGTGGAGTCCTACATCAGCTACCTCCGCCGCAAGATCGACTGCGAGGGCCCGCCGTTGATTCACACCATCCGCGGTGTCGGCTACACGCTGCGGGAGCTGCGGTGATGAGGAGAGGCCGGCCGTGGACACTGCGCGCCCGCCTGGTCGCCACCCTGCTTGCGCTGGCCGCGTTCGGGCTCGCCGCGGTCACCGTGACGAGCACAGTGCTGCTGCGCGACTACCTCACCGACCGGATCGACGGCCAGCTCGTCGGGCTCAGCCGGGTGGTCTCCGCCGGGCCGCGGCCGCTCCCAGCGGCTGGCTCGCGCCCGCAGCAGATCCTGCCGACCGACTTCCAGATCACGCTGTTCGACACCGACGGTCGGCGTACCACGCGGCTGGGCCGGGACGGCGGCGGACCAGTGCTGTCCGCCGGGCCGCTTCCCGGCGGCCCACGCAGCGTCCCCGACACAGACGGCGCAGCCGGCTGGCGAGTTCTCGTCGTCACCACCCAGGACGGCAGCGCCGCGATAGCGATGTCGTTGGCGAGTGTGCAGGCCACGGTTGTCAAGTTGCTGCGGATCGAGCTGATCGTCAGCGCAGCCGTGCTGGCCGTGCTGGCTGTGCTCGCCACCAGTCTGGTTCGCGTCGGCCTCCGCCCGCTGAGCCGCATCGAGCACACCGCCGGTCTCATCGCACGTGGCGACATCGATCGGCGGATCGCCGACACCGACGACCGCAGCGAGACTGGGCGGCTCGGCGGCGCGCTGAACCTCATGCTGACCCGATTGGCCGAAGCGTTGCGCGAGAAGGAGCAGTCCTCGAGCACACTGCGCCGGTTCATTGCCGACGCGAGTCACGAGCTGCGCACGCCAGTCACATCAATCCGAGGGTTTGCTGAACTCTTCCGCCGTGGCGGGCTGAACCGGCCGGAGGAAGTGGCCCGCACGATGCGCCGCATCGAGGACGAAGCGACCCGGATGGGCCTGCTCATCGACGACCTGCTCCTGCTGGCCCACCTCGATGCCCACCGCCCGATCAGCCGGGAGCCCGTGGACCTGATCACGCTGACGCACGACGCAGTGCTCGACGCGCAGGCCCGCGACCCAGGTCGGCCCATCACCCTGGAGATCGGCAATGGGCCCACCGTCGTGGTCGGCGACGACGGCCGGCTGCGCCAGGTTCTCGCCAACATGCTGGTCAACGCCCTCACCCACACGCCGACCGGCACCCCCGTCCGGGTCGCGCTCGCCGTGCTCGGGCCGGGTCACCGCGTCCCGGCGGCCGTGTCCGGCTCCCCCACTGGGCTCATGACCGCCGGTATCGTCGTGCTCGAGGTCAGTGACGCGGGCCAGGGGATGACCCAGACGCAGGTGTCGCAGATCTTCGACCGCTTCTACCGCGCCGACAACGCCCGCACCAGAGCTACCGGCGGGTCCGGCCTCGGCCTGTCCATCGCAGCGTCCATCATCGACGCCCACGGCGGGCGGATCGAGGTCTACACCGCCCCCGGGGAGGGGGCCGCGTTCCGCGTCGAGCTACCGGCCGCGCCGGAGCAGCCGTTCCTGGGGTCACGGGCCAGCGGCCTGGAGCGCGCCGCGGGCTGACGGTCAGCGGCGCAGCAGGGCGCAGAACATCGCGTCGGTGCTGTGCCGGTGCGGCCACAGCTGCACGTACGGTCCTTCGCCGAGCCGGGGCACGCCAGGAAACTGCGGCCGGGAGTCGAGCTGCTCGGCGCCGGTGCGCCGCACCACGTCGGCGACCACACCGACGGTCTCGTCCAGGTGCGGTGAGCAGGTCGCGTAGGCCACCACACCCCCCGGGCGGACCAGTCGCAGCGCCGCCACCAGCAGCTCCCGCTGCAGCCGGACCAGCCCGGCGACATCGTCGGCCCGCCGCCGCCAGCGCGCCTCCGGGCGGCGGCGCAGCGCCCCGAGCCCGGTGCACGGCGCGTCCACCAGCACCCGGTCGTAGCCCCGGTCCGGCAGCCCGCTGTCCCGGCCGTCGGCGACGTGCACCGTCACCGGCAGGCCCGCGCAGGCCTGGCCGACCAGCCGGGCCCGGTGCTCGGCCTTGTCCACGGCGTCCAGGCACGCCCCCCGGGCGGCACCCAGGGCACCCACCAGCGCCGCCTTGCCTCCCGGCCCGGCGCACAAGTCCAGCCAGTGCGCGTCGGCGCCCTCCAGGGCCACCCCGGCCAGCGCGAGGGCGACGAGCTGGCTGCCCTCGTCCTGCACCTGGGCCAGGTGATCGCGCACCGGCGCCAGCTCACCCGGGTCACCACCGTCGGCCAGGTGCACCCCATAGGGCGAGTAGGGGGCGAGCCTGCCGCCGGTCACCGCGGCCAGCTCGGCGGCGCTGATCCCCCCGGGACGCGCCGCGAGGTGCACCAGCGGGCGGGCATCGTCAGCGGCCAGCGCCTGCTCCAGCTCGTCCAGGTCACCGCCCAACGCGTCGGCGAATGCCTGCGCGATCCACCGCGGGTGCGAGTGCGCCATCGCGAGGTGGCCCACCGGGTCGTCCTCGGCGCCCGGCGCCACCGCCCGCACCCAGC
>JBOHFT010000021.1:0-39206 GCA_050699815.1 Pseudonocardiaceae bacterium
CGGGACGCGGTAAGGCAACGGACGTCGTGTCGGGCAGATCCCCCGGCCGTCAGCGGGCAGCTCCCATGTCCGCCAACGGGCAACTACGTGGCCGTCTCCGAGCAGTTTGTCGCGGCCGTCGTCACGCGGTGTGCACGGTGCAGGTGGAGCGCGTGGGCCAAGGGCGCCACCAACGGCGCGGCACTGTCCAACAGACCGAGCACCGGCCACGTTCGTCAAGTCGGTGCAGGTCATGCAGGCTTACCAATGCCGCCACTGACCGCACTAGGCGCCGTTCAACTGCGGCCCAGTCGGTGACAGCTTTGCTCGCCAATAGGAGGTCCAGCAGCTCTGATAGCTCCTGCCCGTACGCTTCGTGATGTTTCACGTAGGTGGACTGGTTCACCGCTCATCCCTGCTGCTGCCGGACATCGCCGGTACGTCTGCGCCGGTTTCCATCTCGATCACGGTGCACATGGGCCGGTACATGCCGCCGAAGCGGGCCGGGCCGGGCGACGACTCCGGGGGCAGCATCGCCCGGCCCGGCCCAGCCTCGGGGGGCTCACAGTGCCGCCGTGTTATGATCGACAAACGCCACCAGCCCGCACGGCCACGCACAGCCACACACCGCGCCGGTTCGGTGGATGCGGATGGATGATCTTGCCCGTTGTGAAAGCATGCGAGTATCTGACCCTGTGACTGGGCGCAAGAGAAGGAAGGTTGGTCGGTGGTCTAGGTGTATGGGACCGGAAACTTGGCTCCGCGAGGCTGGTGTCAGGCTGGAAAGATGACGAAACGTGCAGCTAACAGAGGGCGTCGCCGTGGGTGCTAATACTGTGCTTGCTGCGTATCTTGCCGAGACTGGTTTAACGCAGGCTGGGCTTGCTGATGCCCTCAATGCTGTGGCTCTCGCCGACTACACCGGCCGCGAACTTGGTGCTATCCGAAAAATTGCCATCGATCTCTACTGTGAGGTATTCGGACGCGAAATCGACAAGCCGTTTTGGTCGGTGGAACGGTACAGTCAACGAATCCAACGTCACGCCGCTATGTCAGGGTTCAGTGCTATTATCGCCTACGCCCACGAGGAACCTATAGGTTTCGCCTACGGAATCACCCTGCCCGCTACAACACGCTGGTGGGCAACCATCCAACCACCACTAACTGGTCCCGCGTTCACCCGTGAAGACGGACACCGCACCTTCGCACTCTTCGAAGTCATCGTCACACCCGAGCATCAAGGCCAAGGCATCGGCCGACGTATCCACGACGAACTACTCTTCAAACGTAGCGAGCAACGCGTCACCATCGCCACCCACCACGGCAACACCCACGCCCGCAACATCTACACCAGATGGGGCTACCACCACATCGGCACCCGACAACCAACACCACCAGCCCCACTACTCGACGTCTACCTACGCGCCAGGGTCTGCGGGTGGAGGCCACCCGCTTCTGTAGACACTTGAATTATGCCGCCAGAATCACTCTGCTGTCAATTTCTAGTTCGTACTCGAACGGTGTACGGTAGCTCAGGGCTTTCTGGATCCGGCGGCGGTTGCAGTACACTTCGATGTATTCGAAGACCGCGGGCATGCCGGACCACACGTGCAGGTTGATGAGCTCCTTCTTCAGGGTTGCGTTAAACGATCCGGCCGCTGCGTTGCCAAAACAGATCCCGGTGTGCCCGGCCGGGGGAAGGATCCCGTTGGCCAGGCACAGATCCCGGAACGCGTGACCGGTGTAGTGAGCACCCCGGTCAGTGTGTATGACGAGCTGCCCCTCCGGGGGACGGCGGCACGAGATCACCATCCGCATCGCCTCAAGCACGAGACTTTCACGCATATGCTTGTTCACCGTCCAGCCTGCCACTCGCCGGGTGCTGTGCCCGAGTCGGTGCTGACCGACGTGGAGCAGCAGGTCAACGAGGTGCTCGCGCGGGATCTCGTGGTGAGTGCCGAGGTCATGAGCCTGCAGCAGGCTCGTGAGGTGGGCGCGATCGCGATGTTTGGTGAGAAATACGGGGACCGGAAAGTGTCCAAACGATCATGGTGTCGACGGAGGCCACTTGGTGACCTTCGCCCCCTCGCTCATAGCCCAGGGCCCATGGCAGCCAACCAGTCGTTGACGCACGTCACGGTCACTGGTTCCGGGCTTGTGAGCGGCTTGTGGCTGGCGTCCCTGTCCGGAGGTTCTCGTTAGCGGGCTTAAGCGGCCCAGCCGTCACTCTCGAGTCACGCACCGCGATATGGAGACTTATCGCTGTGGGGAGGGCACCTGGGACAGCGATAAGTCTCCATGTGACGGGTGGGCTCTGGCATGAGCGCTGAGCCGGCTCCCGGGCGCATGCCCGTCGGGATGGGGCAGCGCCCGGTTAGAGTTAGAGCGCTCGGCAGGCGCCGCCGTCCACAGCGATCAGCGTGCCGGTGACGTACGAGGCGGCTGGGCTGAGCAAGAAGGCTGCCACCCGGCCTAACTCCAGTGGATCTCCGATGCGGCGGAGCGGCACTGCGGCGAACCTGTCGCCCTGCTGCTTTATGGTGGTGGTGCTCAAGGACCGTGCGGTGGCGAAGGAACCCGGGAGTACGCCGGTGACACGTACCGAGTTCGGCGGGGGGCCGAGTTCGTCCGCGAGGTTCTTGACGAGCATGGCCAGGCCGGGCCTTAGGCCGTTGCTCATGGCCAGCTGTGGAAGCGGGCTTCGGACCGAGATGGAGAGCACAAGGCAGATCGCCGCGTCCTCGACGTGATGTTGCCGAGTATGTCGGCCGATCTCGCGGGCCAGCCGAAGCGGGGCAAGGAAGACCGAGTCAAATGCCTGTCGCCACGCGTCATCTGCCGTGGTCATCAGCGCGCCGCGGGGCGGACCCCCGGTGTTGGCCAGGGCACCATCCAGACGCCCGAAGCCCGACACGGCGGTCTCGATGGCCGCGGCGGTGATGGCAGGGTCAGCCAGGTCACCAGCACAGCCGATGGCGGACGCCATGCCAAGCGTGGTGACCGCGGCGTCCACGCGCTCCTGACCGCGCCCGACGAGGACAACCCGCGCACCCTCGGCGACCAGCACGCTCGCGGTGGCAAAGCCCAGGCCCGCGCTCCCGCCACCAACAACGAACACGCGACCGGTAAGCCCAAGATCCATGATCCGATCATGACAGACATCGCTACGTCCGGACCGTCGCACTGCTTGCGCCAGCGGTTCATCGACGATGACCACAGCGGCGATGATCACAGCTGAGCCCCCGTGTGCCAAGGGACACCCGATGGGTGACCACTGGGCCGGGTGCCTGCGCCGTACTCGCGACGCCCGCGAGCGGCAGGCTCACCGGCTCGGCAGCCTGGCCAGTCGAGCCGCGTGCGCTCGGCCACGGTGACGGCAGGTACGTTCGTACCCATCGGTGGTGTCCGACCCCCTTTCGCGTGGGGACCGGGCCGTCCGAATCCCAGGAGTCGGGCCAACCACTGCTTGAGGAGAGACGGTCGATTGCTTGAGGAAAGACGGTCGATGAGGACCGCGCTGGTCAACTACGAGCTTGACGACGAGACGGTCGTCCGATTCGAGATTGAGCCGACCGCGGATTTCCGACCTGCGGGGCCGGATGAGATCGCGGGTCGGATCAGGGAGGCGGTGGCCCCGGCGGTCGAGGGTGCGCGCGCTGTGCTGGAGAAGGTGAAGGAGGCCGCGCCCCGTGAGATCGAGGTCAAGTTCGGGATCAAAGTGAGCGGTACCGCGAACTGGTTGGTCGCCAAAGCCGCGACCGAGGGTAACTTCGAGGTCACGTTGACGTGGACACCTCAACCTGGTGCCGCTACCTAAAACCTGGTGCCGCTACCTGAGCCGAGGCTATCCATGGCCGATGCCGCGCCGCCGAGCTTGACCTGGATCGCGGCGGTCCATCGCTCGCAGGAGGACTTCTGTCCGTTGGGGACCGCGGTGGTGATCGATGACCGCCGGGTGTTGACCTCCGCTCACGTTGTCATGGTCCCTGGAGGGGTGCGGTCACCGCTGTGGGTGGCCTTTCCGATGTGCGAAGACCCTTCCGCCACCCGGCGACGCGCGGTAGCTGTCAGGCTCGCTGGGCATCAGCTGGCGGATCTTGCCGTGGTGGAGTTGGCGGAACCGGTCCCGGCCGGGGTGGCGGCGGCGCCGCTGCGGTGCCCGAAACCTGCCGATGTGGTCAACCGGGTCTGGTGGGCCTTTGGGTTCGCCCGCCACGACCCGCGGGGTAACGCCGCAGACGGGACGGTGGGTGCACCGCTGGCGTATGGCTGGGTGCGGCTGGACACGAACTCGCGGTACGCCGTCGAACCAGGTTTTAGCGGTGGTGGGCTGTGGTGCCCGGACTACGGCGCCGTGGTCGGCATCGTCGGGCAGGCCAACGATCGCGGGGACGGCCAGGCGATCACTCTGCATCAGGCAGACGGATACCTGCCCGCAGAAAAGATTCGCGTGCTGACGCAGTGGACTGTTGCGGCCGCCGATGAGGTTGCCCAGGCCGCCTGGGGCTGGACTCTCGCTGGGGATAAGGAAGCTGACCGGCACTGGCGGCCACGGGCACGTGGGGTGTCGGTGGTGTCCGAGCGAGGCTATCGCTTCCGCGGGCGGCGTACCGCCTTGAGCGAGATGGTGGCCCTGCCGCTTGACCCGCAGCCCGGGCCCGGCTACCGCAGCCGGGCACCAACCTCCCGGGTCGCCACGTGCGCCCGACCGCGACGTGCTGGTCAACGGGCCGGAAATCACGATCGTGGCGGTGGGTCACCGAGGAAGGTGAGCGTCACACAGGCAGCGGCAATTCCAAGCTGGGCCGTCCGGGACGGTGTGCTCGTCGCGCCGGTGGGCCGAAGGGCGTCGCAGTTCTATTCAGGTCCAAGATAGTTTCTTCGGAACCAGTCGATCGTCGGATTCAGGCCGTCGCGGAGTCCGACCTGGGGCGTCCAGTTCAGCAGTTGTGCGGCGAGGGAAGTCTCGGGACAGCGGCGGGTCGGGTCATCAGGGGGCAGCGGCCGGAAGGTGATCTCACTCGGCGAGTGTGTGAGGTGACAGATCAGCGCAGCGAGGTCGAGCATGGAGATCTCTGCGGGGTTGCCGAGGTTCACCGGCCCAGGCGTGCCATGGCGGAGGAGCGCGATCATTCCTGTGACGAGATCATCGACGTAGCAGAGCGAGCGTGTCTGGCTGCCGTTGCCCCGGTAGCGCTCGCGTCTCCACCGGGTGTTTGACGTAGTCGACGGGCGAGGCGGGGGACGCCAGGTGCAGCACGTGGGTCACCGGTGGTTCCACCGGGATCCCGACTGTGACATCGGCGTCGACGAACGGGTGGGTGCCGACGAAGCCCGCGCCGCCGGTGACGACGGTCCGATCCGCGATCATCGGCGGGCCCGGTCGAGCGCGAGCGGTAGCGTTCGTGCCGGTCGTTGCAGATACGGAGGTTCACGATGGCTGACGGTCGGATGGACGTCGTGATCGCCGTGCACAACGGCGCGGCAACGATCGAGGCGTGCGTGCGCTCGGTCCTCGACATTGCTGTGTTGGCGCGTGTTCTTGTTGCGGACGACGGTTCCACGGACTCGACGCCGGACATCCTGTCCAGGATCGAGGACGACCGGCTTCAGGTAGAACGAGTGGAGCACCGCAGCCGGGCGCGCGCGGCGAACCACGTTCTGCGCATGTGCACCGCACCGTTCGTATGCTCGGTGGACGCGGATGTCCGGGTCGTCGAGGACCGGTTCGATGAGTTGCTGGAACTGGCCGTGTCCGTGCCGTTCTTGATGCTCAGCGACGAGGGCCACGGCAGGGAGGTGACTCCGGTCCGCCTGACCGAGAAGGAGTTCCGAGCGCCGCGCAACGCGTTCCTGTTCTCCCGGCGGGCATTGCCCGGGCTCCGCTTCGCCGACATCTATCCGGCGGCGGGTGGGGAGGACACCGATCTGGCGTTCCGACTGCTCAAGGCCGGCGTCGGCGTCGGCGTGACGGCCGGCGGGTACGAGCACGCCCGGGACGTCGGCCCGATGGGATGGCGCCGTCGTGCTCATTTCCACGCCTGGAACCTCGTGACCTACGCCCGCCATCTTGACGTACCACTCGTCCGTGAGCGGCTCGGGGACATCGCGCGGCACCCCTTGCGCCGGGTGTCGGCCTCGGTCCGACAGGAACTCGGGGCATCCGGTCACAGGAGGACCGTCCGATAACGCAGGGCCCCTGTGAAGCGGGCGGCCCGTACGGCGACGACGTACGCCAGGCCGCCGATCACGGCGACGATCCGCCCGCCGGTGGTGCCGCCTCGCACCAGGACCACGCCCTGCGGGCTGGAAAGCTCCATCCGCCCGCCGTCGCGCCACAGCCCGGTCGCGCGCCGGAAGTCCCCGGTCGGATCGGTGATCCGCCAGACCAGCGGGAAGTCCTCGGCAAACCGGGCCGGGTTGCGCCGGTAGAGCAGCGCATCGAGTTGGTGCACGGCTACACGGTGCAAGGCATAGGCGAGAGCACCCCGGAATCCGGACGGACGGGGCTGCCGGTGGCTGAAGCTCGCGGCGAGGTCCGGCAGGTAGCGCCCGGTCAGGTGGCGGTCGAGGAGGCGGTAATGCAGGTCGGAGTCGTCCCGGAAGCCGGAGCCGAACCTGTTGAAGCCGAGGTGGAAACCCCCGACCGCCCGGACGGCGGAGAGCCGGTAGAGCGTTCCCATGCCGCCGTGCGGGCCGTATAGGGACACGAACGGCTCGTCGGGCGCGAGTTCGTCAACCATCGTCGCGAGCAGCGTGTCGTCGAGGAGAACGCAGTCACCTCCCAGCATCAGGACCAGCGGATGCGCGGCGATGTTGAAGGCGTGCTGCCGGCATGCCACACCGCCGGCTCCGTGCTTGCGGACATGGCGCCAGGGGATGCTGTCCTGGGCGTCCAGGATCTGGTCGACAAGGTCGGCCGTGCCGTCGGCGGATCCGTCGTCAACGACGATGACCTCGATGGGCAGGTCGATTCGTTGGGCGAGGACTGCTTCAAGGCACGGTGCAATGCTTGCGCGGTGCTCGTAGGTGTTGATCAGGACGGTCACGCCTGGTTGCTCGCGCACGGCATCTCCGGTCATGCCCGACCCCGCAGGGCGTAGTAGATCAGTTTGATCAGCTCCTGGATGTGGGTGGACACGGTTCCCGCGCGACCTGGTGGGTGTGCGACCTGTTCCCAGGACAGGATGTCGGCAATGATCGGCCGTCCGCGGAACTCGTGCGCGATGGTCAGCCGGGCGCGCGGTACGTGCGAGGCGGCGGTGACGACGAGGACCCGTCGGAAACCGTGCTCCTCGACGAGGCTGCGGATGGCACGGGCGTCCTCGTGCGTGGATCTGCTCGGTGGCGCGACCAGAACACGGCCACCCGTCTCCGGAGCAAGGTCGACGGTCTCGTGCTCGCCGGTCACCGTGATGTGGTCAGCCCATCCCAGTGCCAGCAGAACCCGCGCCGGTGGGTGCCGGTGGGCCTTGTCACCCGCGAGTATCGCGATCAGGTCGTAGCTTCCAGCGGTGATCACCGGCGCGCTCGCTGTGTGAAGTTCCGCAGATCGTCGGCCACCGCGGCGACGATCCCAGCGGGCGGGTCGAACGGCACCAGCTCGGCGGGGTCCCTGGCCAGCAGGATCGGCAGCTGCCTGGCGTCGTCGCTGGTGAACAGGGCCCGCTCGCGCGCCAGTTCGGTGCAGACCTGCACCTGGTGGTCGTTGTTGTGCTCGCCGAATCGGCGGAGTCGCGGCACGGCGATCAGGTGCTTCCCGAGTCGAAGCGCGGTCAGTACGGTACCGATCCCGCCGTGGCTGATCACCAGCTCGGCCCTGCCCAGGAGTGAGTCGAACTCCTCGCCCGGTAGGTACGGTACCTGGCGGACACCGGCGCATCGATGGCGGCACGACCCTGACTGCACCACCACCTCGCCGGGACCGAGCAGGCCGTCGCGATGTGCAGCGTCGACAGCGACGAGGAGCCGATCGAACGGCATCCGGTGCGTCCCGACGGTCACCAGGATCACAGCAGAAGTCCGTGGTACTCGGCTCGTGGGTAGTGAGGCAGCAAGCTCGGCCACTGCACGTAGAACCGGTCTGCGAGGCGGTGGAACGCCCGACCGGACAGGGAAGGAACCGTGACCTGGGCCGAGCACTCGACGTAGACCACGCGCCCGCCCGTCGCGCGGATCAGGACGGCGAGCGCCAGCCCGGTGGCCGGACCGGTCGTCAGAAGCACCGTGGGGCGCTCCACCACGAAGATGCGAATGCTCGCCGCGATCAGTCGGACGATGGCGACCACGCGACGAGCGCGGCTCCCCACTCCGTAGTCGGGCACGTGATGAACCCGGCCGAGCCGGCCGTCGGTCCGGCCGTCATGGGCATTGAGCACGAAGAAGTGCGGGAACGGCTCGTATGCCGGCCGCAGGTTGAGCAACTTGGAGAGGTGCCCTCCCGGCGCGGCCGCGAGGCAGATCATCGGCTCACGGGTGGTCGGCATCCGACACCAGACTCGATCCCCGGACCTTCCGATACAGCGACACCACCTCGTCGACCATCCTCGCAGCCGTGTAGCTGCGCGCGAAGGCGTCGCGCCCGTTGCGGCCGAGCCGTTCGCGCTCGACCGGGTCCGCGAGCAGGGTCGTGATGGCCACTGCCAGCGAGGCTGCGTTGCCGGGCGGGACAACGAGCCCGGCGTCACTGTCACGGACGACTTCGTCAAGCCCCGTTCCCAACGCGCTCACGACGACGGGAACGCCGCTCGCCAGGGCCTCCAGCATCGCCAGCCCGAAGAACTCGCTCGTCGTGGTGGACGGCAAGACGAACACCGTGCAGGAACCGAGATGTCCTCGCAGCTGCTCGTCGTCGGCGGCACGGACGAACCGGATACGTCCGGCGAGGCCTCTGGCGTCGCGCTGCCGGACGAGATCGTCGTGCAGCGGACCGTCACCGAGCACGACGAACTGTGCATCCACCTCGGCAGCCGCGTCGATCAGGATGTCGAGGCCCTTGTAGTAGACGAGCCGTCCCACGAACAGCACCGTCGGGGAGCGCCGGTGCTGTCCACGTTCTCGGCGAAGCGGCCCGCGCCGATGCCGTACGGGATGACACTGATCTCGCCCCCGTACCCGGCGAGGCTGAGATGGGCGATGTTCGACCGGGCCGACACCACCACCGCAGCGGCCCGGCGGTAGAGCGCGCGCATCAACCGGTCGTGCGGCCACTGGAGCGGCCCATACCGCGTGCTGGCCGCATGGGCTCCCACGATCACCGCGCCGCGCGGCGGGAACAGCAGCACGAGCAGCACCGCCCACGGGTTCGGCACGTGGACATGAACGACGTCGGCGTCCTTTCTGCTCGCGAGGTAGGCCCGTCCCATCGCGAGCGACAGCGGCGCCGAGGCCACCTTCGCGATCGTTCGACAGCGTCGCAGCACGACCCCGGTCCCGATCTCCTCCGTTGCGGACCGGTCGGCGAAGCACAGGAAGGTGGCGTCGATCCCGCGCGGATCCCGCGCGAGTTCGACGAGCAGTTCCCCGACGACGGTCTCGATCCCGCCCCTGACCGGGGGTGCGTGCTTGGCGAGGTGCAGCACGCGCAGTGTGGATGTCACGTGCGGTCCCCCGCCGCCGTGACGACGAGGGAGCCGGGGGCGACGTCGAGACACACCAGGGCCCACGGACGGTCCCGGACCCGGGTCATGACCAGCGTCGCACGTTGTGACCCGGTCAGCTTCAAGCGTCGGTGCACGGCGTCCACATCACCGGCCAGTCCGCGACGGCGGATGTCGACCGACCCGACATCCAGGCGGCGCAGGCGGTCCGGGAGTTGTTTCTGGTTCCACGGGCCGGAGTCGATGATCCGCAGGGTGCGCGCGAACGGGGTGCTGACCGGCGAGGAACTGGTGAGAAAGGCGATCCGATCGTCGATCTTGTGGGCGCCGATCCGGCGGGCGAGGTCCTCGACCAGCCCGGCGCGGGTGACCGCTGGGTTGGGATCGAACAGGAACTCGGCGGGCTCGCCGATGTCGACTGCGCCCCCGGGTTCCCCCGTCAGTGTGTGACCTGCTGGGAGGAGCGTGGCCCGGGTCCGGGCGGTCGCCAGCGCGGGAGACCACAGCGCCGCTTCCTTGAGATCGCGGTCCACGGCGACGAACTCCAACTCCCAACCGGCCGGAACCATGTCGTGCGGAAGACCGGGCGCGGCCTTGATCCCGACCCGTTCGACGGTGTTCGGCAGGTTCAGGCACCATTCCAACGGTGGTTCGCTGTCCCCCGTCCGCTTGCGTCCAGTTCCGGAGCGCCGGGCGGGATCCACGAACACCGCGTCAATGCCGGACAGGTCGACATCGCGGACGTCGGCCTCCCGCGTCTCCACACGATCGGCGACCCCGTAAGCGCGGGCGTTCTGCCGCGCCATCCAGAGGTGGACGGGATCCCGGTCGACCCCGACCACGCGGGCCTCAGCGGCCAGGGCGACCAGGTCCCCACCGATGCCACAACACAGGTCGGCGATCGAGGCGCTGCCGCGATAACGCTGCCGCCGGTGCTCGGACACGACCTCCGCTGACGCCTGCTCCCACCCGGCGCGGGTGAAGAACATGTCGCCGGCCCGGCTGAACTTGCCGCTCGCCCGGCCACGGAGTTCCTGCTGGGCCACCGCGTCGACGACGAGTTGGGTGGGGAACCGACGGCGCAGGTCCGTACCCAGCCGCAGACCGGCCTGACCGGTGGCATCGACCTCGCGCAGCTGGTCGAGGAGGGACCGGCCGTCGGGTCCGGTCAGCCTCTCCAACCGCAGCACCATGTCGTCGGTCATGCGGCCCGCCGCCCGGCATGAACTCGCCGTACACCGACCAGGTCGCCTGCGTGCCCGACCTTCTCGAAGTCGGGGCCGCTCAGGACGTCATCCACGACGTCGATGACACCGGGGAAGTTCGGCGAGTAGTCGTGGAAGGCGACGATCGCCCCGGGCACCAGCCATGGTGCGAAGTGCTCGAAGTCGCCACGCACGCCGGCCGCGTCGTGCAGGCCGTCGACGAACACGAATCCGACCGGCTCGTCCCACTTGACATCGACCGCACGTGCCCTCCGCACGTCGACGGTGTCGAGGAGGCCCAGTCGTCGCAGGTTCTGGTGGAACGACTCCCAGGTCGGTGGGCGGCGGCCGTCGGGCCGTCCCGACTCGGAGATGCGGCCCTCGTGCGGGTCGATCGCCACCACCCGGCGACCGTCCCCGAGCGCGTCGAGAACGCTCGCGATCAGAGCGGTCGAACGGCCGTGATAGCTGCCGATCTCCACGATGCTCGAGGCGCCCGGCAACGACTTGACCACGTATGTGACCAGATCGACCATGACGTCGGCCTCGGCACGGTAGAACCAGCCCTCGATGGGATCGATCGCGGCCCAGATCCGGTCCACGTCGACCTCCTGGTGCTCACCCATCCAGCTCACCGTTCCGTAGACGCCGCATGTCGGTCTCGACCATCATCCCGACGAGATCAGCGAAGGACACGGTCGGCTCCCATCCGAGTTCCTCGCGGGCCCGCTTGGGATCGGCACGAAGCAGATCGACCTCCGCGGGCCGGACGAACGCCGGGTCCACGACCACGTGATCGCACCAGTCCAGACCGGCTGTGCGGAACGCCACTTCGGCGAACTCCCGCACCGTGTGCGTCTCACCCGTGCCGATCACGAAGTCCTTCGGCTCATCCCGAACGAGCATGAGGTGCATCGCCCGGGCATAGTCGCCCGCGAAGCCCCAGTCCCTGCTCGCTTCGAGATTGCCCAGACGCAGCTCCGAGGTCAGCCCGGCGGCGATCCGTGCCACGGCGAGACTGATCTTGCGGGTCACGAACTCGACGCCCCGACGGGGCGACTCGTGGTTGAACAGGATTCCCGATACCGCGTGAAGGCCGTAGGACTCCCGGTATGTCTGCGTGATCAGGTGGCCGTAGCACTTCGCGACGCCGTAGGGGCTACGCGGATGGAACGGCGTGTGCTCGTCCTGCGGTGTCTCGACCGCGTTGCCGAATATCTCCGATGACGACGCCTGGTAGAACCGCACGTCCCCCGGCCCGGTGCGCTGCCGATGCACACCCTCGACGATGCGGATGGCCTCCAACATCCGCAGCACCCCGAGCCCAGTAACCCCGGTGGTGGCCTCCGGCTGCTGCCAGGACAGCGGCACGAACGACGCCGAGGCCAGGTTGTAGACCTCGTCCGGCGCGACCTGGTCCACCGCCTCCACCAGGCTGCTCTGATCGAGCATGTCACCAGAAACGAACCGTAGACCTGGAAGCTCCCTGCGCAACCCGGGCAATCGAGAATGGCCATGACCTCGCACCAGCCCGAACACTTCGTAGCCCTCTTGCAGGAGATGCTCAGCGAGATACGGACCAACCTGACCGGTGATCCCCGTGATCAATGCGCGCTTCGGCACCCGTCCCCCCTCTGGCCCCGCTCGGTCAGCGAACCGACGCGGATGGTAGCGGTCGCGCGGCGGTTGCCGTGGGCGTTCGGGCGACACCGTGGCACCGACCTGCCCCGCTGCACCCTCGATCGCACGCCAGCCACCTTCCGGGCACCCTCGATCGTCGGAGGCGATCAACAGCGTGGCGGCCGTCCGCATCGCCGGGTGTCGACGTCTCGGTGTCGCCGGCCCGTCCGTCCCCGACCGCTGCCAGTGCTCTCCACACCCCCGCGCGCCAACGGCTCGATAGCATGTGCGATCATCCCAGTCACTTGGAGAACGTTAATGACCCGACTCGGTGATCACTCCCCGGTACGGTCGAACTCGGTGGCGCAGACAAGCACGGTCAGCATCAGTCGTCCAGGACACTGCGGCACACCACTACTCCATCGACGGAGCCTCGCAGCCCGTTCGCGTAGCGGATCGAACGCGCCCACCACGCCGCCCAACCAGCAGGTACGGCCCCAACGGTGCCGGTTCGCACACCGACTAATTGGGTGGGCCGCCTGGGGATCGAACCCAGAACCCAAGGATTAAAAGTCCTTTGCTCTGCCAGTTGAGCTAACGGCCCCGCGGGCTGATGGTAGCCAACGCGGCATCGCGGCTGGTGGTAGGTGGGTTGTCGGGGCGCGGTCGCGGCCAGCGCCAGGGCCCGGCTGACCTCGCCGGGCTGGTCGGCAGCAGGTCCACCCGGCCTATCTAGGCTAACCACGACGGCCCGGACCGATCCCGGCGACACCGACGTGCTGCTGGCGCTCCGGGATTACCGGTCACAAGATCCGATAATATCGAGAACACGATGCACAGGCCGCGGAGGGACCGGCAGGGCATGAGTCCATGGGAGCGGTACAGCACGGCGCCGAGGTGCGGTTCCTGCGGCCAGCGCGCCGTCCTGAGCCGACCGGCGGCGGACCGGCTTGCGGATTTCTCCGGAAACCGCCTCGTCTTCTTCGAGTGCCCCGGCCAGCCCGGTGGCTGGCATGTGGCGCGCCCAAGCCGCCCGCCGCTTACTCGTATCTGAGGGCCTCGATGGGCCGTAGCCGGGCGGCGCGGTAGGCGGGGTAGCCGCCGGCGACGAGCCCGATCGCGAGGCTGATCGCGAACGGGATCATGATGGCGGGGGTGGTCACGACGGGGGCGAATCTCTCGAAGGTGGGTCCGAAGGTGGGTGCGATGACGGTGCCGAGCTGTGACAGGCCGAGCCCGACGGCAACGCCGATGAGCCCGCCGAGGCCGGCCAGCACGACGGACTCGATGAGGAACTGCTGGAGGATCGCGGTGCGGGTGGCGCCGATTGCCTTGCGGATGCCGATCTCGCGGGTCCGCTCGGTGACCGAGACCAGCATGATGTTCAGCACCCCGATGCCGCCGACGAACAGCGAGATCGCCGCGGTGCACGCGGTGAACAGGGTGAGGGCCTGCACGATCTGCTGGAAGGTCTTCAGCCGACCTCTGAAGGACTGGACCTCGAAGTCCCGCTTCGTGGGGTCCGTGATCCGGTGCCGGTCGCTGAGGACGTTGATCACCTGATCCACGGCGGCGGGCACGGTGGCGGCCTGGGTGGCCTGCACGATGATCTGGCCGAGCTCATCGCCTTCGCCGGTGACGTAGCGGCGGGCAGCGTCCAGCGGCATGATCGAGTTGCTGTCGACCGGCTCCCCGTCGGTCTCCAGCACCCCGATGACCTTGAAGCCCTGGTGGTTGATCCGGACTGTCTTGCCCAGCGCCGCCCTGGGGTCATTGCCGAACAGGTTGGTCGATACTGTGACACCGAGCACGATCACCCTAGCGGCGGAGCGGCCCTGGGCCTCGTCGAAGAACACCCCCGCCTGGGGATTCACGTTGTAGGCCTGGAACCAGCGGTCGGTGGAACCGATGACCTTCGTGCGGGACTTCGCGGTCTCCGTCTCAACCACGGCATCGTTGGAGGTGGCCGGGATGACGGTGGCGATATCAGGTGCCTGGTCGCGCTTGCGCAACGCGGCGACGTCGCCGTTGAGCAGCTCCTTCGGCTCGCCGACGCCGGGGACAGTGCCGGTCGACTTCGCGACGGTGATGAGGTTGGCCAGTGGTTCGATGCGCTCATTGACTGAGTTCTGCACCCCGTTGCCGATGGCGACCAGCAGGATCACCGCGGCGACCCCGATGATGATGCCGAGCATCGTCAGCGCGGAGCGCAGCCGGTTGGCGCGCAATCCGCGCAGTGCGCTGCGCAGCGCTTCTCGCAGGTTCATTTTCTGGCCTTTGCCGGGTTTCCCCCCGCAAGGCTGCCCGTTAAGGGCACCCCCTCCAGGCATACCGGTTACCGGCGTTTCGCACAAGGGCTTTACTCGCGGAGCCCTCGATTGGCCGATCTGCTGAGGAGTCACTCGCGGTGATCGTCAAGGCGCTGACGGCAACGAGGAATTCCCCACGATAGTCACAATGCGTAGATCGCCGCTACCGCGCTGTGCGCAGGAGATGGCGCACCTGGCTGACCTCACGGGGCCCGGGGCGGCTGCAGCCGCCCCGGGCGAGCGGGATACCCTCGCTCCCCACTCGCTGTTGCTGGTGGTGACGTCGGCACACAGACGGTGACGGACCTGGAGTCGGGGGCCGAACGAGAGGACAGCTCGCATGCACCGCCGCATCGTGGAGAGACCCCGCCGCGCGGCCGCCGCCGTGGGTGGCGTCGTATTGGCGTTGGCCTTGTCGTTGGCTGCAGTGCTGTTGCCCGGCACCGCCTCAGCCGGGGTCCCGGCGTGGGCACCCGCCGAGCAGGCAACCGTTCACCCCGGGGTGCTGACCACCACCGAGGGCGCCGGTCGGTGCACCGCCAACTTCGTCTTCTACAACTCCACCGACGTGTTCATCGGCCAGGCCGCGCACTGCGCCGGCACCGGAGGTCCGACCGAGACCAGCGGTTGCGGTGTGGCCAGCAAGCCGCTGGGCACACCGGTCACCATCGCCGGGGCCGACAAGCCGGGCACGCTGGTGTACAGCTCGTGGATCACCATGACCCAGCGTGGTGAGAACGACCCCAACGCCTGCAGCTTCAACGACTTAGCGCTCGTCAGGATCGACCCGGCCGATGTCGGCAACGTCAACCCGAGCGTGCCGTTCTTCGGTGGTCCGACCGGCATCGCCACCACCCCCACCGCACCCGGTGACCGGGTCCTGACCTACGGCAACTCGCCGTTGCGGGGCGGGCTCACCGCGCTGTCCCCGAAGACCGGGATCAGCATCGGTGACAAGGGCGAGGGCTGGTCGCACAGCTGTTACACCCTGTCGCCCGGCGTCCCCGGCGACTCCGGCAGTGCCTTCCTGACCAACGACGGCAAGGCACTGGGTGTGCTCACCAGCCTGGTGCTGGTGCCGCTGGCCGCCAGCAACGGCGTCGGTGATCTGTCCAGGGAACTGGACTACGCGAACGCTCACGGCGGCCTGGGTGCCGTCTCGCTCGCCCTCGGCACGACACCCTTCAACCCACTTCTGCCCTAAGCTCTTTGGCTCCCCGGGGCCGGACAGCGATCTCCTCGCGGCCCGGGTGTATCACAGCGGACTCTGACAACTCTGGATTTATGACCGGCCCAAAAATCCGTGGGGCGGCGGGGGTTGTTACCGATGGACGTGAAGTGGCCGTTGGTAGGGCGGCGAGAAGAGCTGGCGTTGGTGGACGAGGCCTTCGGTGCGGCGGGTACGTCCGGGGTGGTGCTGGCCGGTGCGGCCGGGGTGGGAAAGACCCGGCTGGCACAGGAGGCGCTGACGGCGGCGCAGGCGCGGGGGTGGGTCACCCGCTGGGCGGTGGCGACCGAGGCGGCCGCCTCGATCCCGTTCGGCGCCCTGGCGCCCCTGCTGCCGGCCGTGGACGAGGCTGGTGCGGACCGGCTGGAGCAGTACCGCTGGTCCGCTGCGGACCTCGTGCAGGGGGCGGGCGGTGGCCCGCTGGCGTTGGTGGTTGATGACGCGCATCTGCTCGACTCCGCGTCGGCGGTGTTGGTGCATCAGCTTGCCCTGCGGGCGGATGGGTTCGTGGTGCTGACCATCCGCACTGGGGCCCCGGCGACTCCCGATCCGGTGGTCGCGTTGTGGAAGGACGGGCTGGCCGAGCGTCTGGAGGTCCAGCCGTTGGGCCGCGATGAGGCCGACGAGCTGGCCGCCTGCGGTCTGCGAGGCCAGGTCGACGGTACGACTCAGGTCGACGGTACGACGCTGCACGAGCTGTGGCGGCTCGCCCAGGGCAACCCGCTGTTTCTGCGCGAGCTGATCCTGGGCGGGCTGGCCAGCGGCGCGCTGTCCGAGGTGGCGGGGGTGTGGCGGTGGGAAGGGCCGATGCCCCCCGCGCCGCGGCTGGTCGAGTTGGTCGAGGCTGGCCTGGGTGAGCTCGACGCCGGGGAGCGGGATCTGGTGGAGCTCGTCGCCTTCGGCGAGCCACTGGGCGCTGAGCTGCTGGAGCGGCTGGTGCCCGCGCCGGTGCTGGCCGCGGCCGAACGTAAGGGCCTGTTCTCGGTGCAGCGATCCCGCCAGCGGGTGGAGGTCCGCTCGGTTCACCCGCTTTATGGCGAGGTGATCCGGGCGCGGACCTCGGCTCTGCGGGCTCGTGACGTGCATCGGCGGCTGGCGGATGCGCTCGAGGCCACCGGTGTTCGGCGAGCTGGTGACCTGTTGCGGATCGTGGTGTCGCGCTGGCGGTCCGGCGGGTCCTCGACCCCGGAGCAGCTGGTGCGAGCGGCCCACGAGGCGATGGCGTTGGGTGACTACCAGCTCGCCGAGCGGCTGGGGTGGGCGGCGGTCGACGCTGGTGGTGGGAGTGCGGCCGAGTACCTGGTGGGGCAGGCGCTGCTCGGCGTGGGCCGCGTTGCGCAAGCCGAGCGGGTGTGGGCGGGACTGCTGCCGGGTGGGTCCACCGACCAGCAACGGGCGCAGCTGGCCAGCACCCGGGCCTTCGCCCTGTACTGGGGGCTGAACCTGCCGGTCGACGCGGCGATGGTCCTCGAGCAGGCCCGGGAAACGATCACCGATCCCGGTAGCCTCGAGGAGCTGGACTGTGTCCGCACTGGGTTCCGGTTGCAGGCAGGCAGCTGCCCGCAGGCGCTGGCGGCGGTGGCCGGCCCGCTGGACCGGGTCGGGGCCGAGGACCGGACGGTGTTGCAGGCCCTGCTGGTGGCCACCCCGGCACTGTTCATGGTGGGTCGCAGCGACGCTGCAGTCGCCGCCGCGCACCGGGGCCTTGACCTGGCCAGGCGCCTTGGGGAGCAGGTAGCGGCACCCTGGGTGCCGCTGCAGCTGTCGGCCAACCTGAGCCATGCCTACCTGGCCGCCGGCCGGCTGGACGAGGCCGAGGCAGTGGCGCAGGAGAGATACCAGCGTGCGCTGGGGCAGCCGTGGCCGGTGGAAAAGGTGATCTGGGCGGGGTGGCGTGGGCAGGTCGCGCGGGCCCGCGGGCAGGTCCGCACGGCCCTGCACTGGCTGCGGGAGTCCGCCGCGGCGGCGCACTGCAGCGGCGGTCCCCCGTTGCCGTTCATGCCGGTCGTGCTGGGCGAGCTGGCTCACGCGGCTGCGCTGGCCGGCGATCTTCCGGCGGCCGAGGCGGCGCTGGCCCAGGCCGAGCGGTTCTCGGCGGAGGCCGCGCGCATCTTTCACCAGCAGTGGGTCGCGGTGGCGCGGCCATGGGTTGCCGCGGCCCGAGGAGAGCTGTCCACTGCCCTCGCGCTGGCCCTTGAGCTGGCCGAGCAGGCCCTGGACCGAGGACAGCTCACGGTGCACGTGTCCGCCCTCCACGATGTGGCCCGGCTGGGCCAGCCGGCCCGGGTCGCCAGCACCCTGCGCCAGGCGGTGGTCGGGGTTCAGGGACGCCTTGCCCCGATCTACGCTGCCCACGCCAGCGCCCTTGCCGCCCGGGACGGGCCCGCCCTGGACAACGTGGCGAATGCCTTCGTCGGCCTCGGGGCCAACTTGTTGGCCGCCGAGGCGGCCGCCGAAGCCGCGCACGCCCACCGCGAGGCCGGCCGGCGCGCGCATGCCCTCGCTTCCAGCCACACGGCCACCACCTTGGCCGCGACCTGCCAGGGCGCCCGTACCCCGGCGCTGGATCTGCTGACCCCGCAGCCACTTAACCTCACTCGACGCGAGCACGAAATCGCCGGGCTAGCCGCCCGCGGGCTGTCCAGCAAAGCTATTGCCGAGCGCCTGGTTATCTCGGCGCGCACCGTCGACAACACCCTGCGGCAGGTATACGCGAAACTCGGGCTGGCCAGCCGGAGCGACCTTCGGGGCGCACTGGGCCTGCCCGGCCAGCATGACAGCTATCCGAGTAAATCCGGGGAGCGGGCTGAAACCCGAGTAATCCGCTACTCATGACAGGACGCGGGCACCGGCGCATCGTAGAGGAATGGACTGGACGAGTGGTCTGACGTACTTGAGAACGCCGTGGGCGAATGACCCCCCAGGCGTGCAGAAGCTCATCGGCAGTGGCGCGAAGAGGATTACTATCATCGGCGCCGGTATAGCCGGTCTGGTGGCGGCGTACGAGCTGGAACAGCTCGGGCACCACGTGGAGATCCTGGAGGGCAGCCGAAGGATCGGCGGCCGGATCCACACGCACCGCTTCCGCTCCGGCCCCACCGGGCCACTCGTCGAGCTCGGCGCCATGCGCATCCCGACGGCGCACCGGAACACCATGCGCTATATCGCCAAGCTCGGGCTTGCTAGCAAGGTGCGGGATTTCAGGACCCTGTTCTCGGAGGGTGGCAACTACTACACCACCGGCGCGGGCCAGCTGCGCGTTCGCGAGGCGGCCAAGGTGCTGACGGAGGACTTCCGCCTCGGCTTGCCGGACCAGCGCTACCGCGACGACACCCTCCTGTTCGGCGCGTGGCTGATGGCCATCGGCAACGCCATCGCCCCGGCTGACTTCCGGAAGAGTCTGCGCGACGATTTCAGCCTGGAGCTGCTGGACCTGGTAGACCGGGTCGATCTGGCTCCCTTTCTCCGCGGCGCCGCGGGGGACCACATCGATCTGCATGCCTTCTTCGCTGCCCACCCGGAGATCAGATCGAGTCGCCACGGGCGTCTCAACCGCTTCATCGACGACGTCCTCAGCGAGACGAGCCCCGAGCTCGTCCGGCTGGAAGGAGGTATGGACCAGCTCGTCGGCCGGCTCGCCGAGCGGATCCACGGTCCCATCACGTGCGGCCAGGAGGTCGTCGGCCTCGATGCCCGGGAGCACGACACGCTCGTCGATGTCCGGGAGGGTGACCGCATCGTCACCAAGCGCTGCGACTACGTCCTGTGCACCATCCCGTTCTCCATCCTCAAGCGGCTGTGGCTGAACGGCCTGAGCGAAACCAAGATAGCCGTGCTGCACAAAGTGAAGTACTGGTCGGCCACGAAGGTCGCACTGCACTGCCGGGAAGCGTTCTGGGAGCGGGACGGGATCAGCGGCGGTGCCTCGTTCAGTGGTGGGCGCATCCGGCAGACTTACTACCCGCCGGTGGAGGGTGATCCGGCGTGTGGTGCCGCGTTGTTGGCCAGCTACACGATCGGTGCGGACGCCGACGTGCTCGGCTGCCTGCCCGCAACCACCCGGCACGAAATAGTCCTCCATGAATTGAGCAGGATGCATCCCGAGCTGTTGTATCCGGGCATGGTCATGGATGCGGTGAGCCTCGCTTGGGGGCAGCATCGGTGGAACGCGGGAGCTGGCACCGTGCTCTGGGGAAAGGATGCGGCCACGTACGAGGAGGAGCGCGTCCAGGCAGCCCGCCCGGAAAAGCGCCTCTTCTTCGCGGGGGAGCACTGTTCGTCAACGCCGGCCTGGATCGACGGAGCGATCGAATCGGCGGTCAACGCGGTGCGCGAGATCCATTTCCACAAGCCCCGGACACGCCTGGTGCAGCCCGCGGGGCGCCAGGTCGCGAAGGGAATATGCGGATGAGCGTGTTCGATCTGCCACGCCTGCACTTTTCCGGGGTAGCGACGACCAAGCTGCCCACCGGGGCGCGCAGCGGTCTCGTCGATCTCGCCACAAACACCGCACTGACCGCGGACGGGCCGTTTCCGGCGCATCGTCCGGTCCAGGAGTATCACGATTACCTCGACCAGCACGGCACGCGTTTCGACGCGGCCGGCCGCGTGACGGACAACGGTGTGTTCAACGCCCTGAAGGGCTGGAATTTCGGCGGGAATGGGCACTTCCTGATCGACGCGAAGATCGTGAGCGTGGAGGTCTCGGCGGGCCGCATCGACATCGGAGACCCGGTGGTCGGGCGAAACGTCGACATGTGGGGGCACTACAACGAGTACCTTGCCACCACGGTCAACCGGGCTCGGGTGTTCGACGTCGATCCGTCCTCGAACTGGACCACCACGCTGATGGTCGGCCAGTTCTGTTTCGGCCGTGCCGGGCGGTCTCACGACGTGGGGTACATGCTCACCGGCGATGTGCACGGCCTGCACCCGCCGAGATGGCATAACTTCAATCACGTCATGGATGTCGGCGACCATTGCCTGGCGCCGCAGCTGCGGCGGTCCACCCTCTACCAGTTCGCCGTGTGCCACGACGATGGGCTGAACTGGCTCGATGAGGCGTCCGCCTCCGCAGCCGTGACGCTCCTGCGCTGCAGGATGGAGTCCGGCGGGGTGGACGGCCTGGTGGTGCAGTTCACTCTCAGCAACATGTCCACGCCGCTGGCGCCGGACTCCCCCAGTCACTGGGATCTCCGGGGGACGATTGCGCCCTGGCGGGCGCACGAGTTACGCACGTACCCGGCGGGACGCCTGCTCACCCCGCAGCGGCCATGGTGTGAAAGTAACCAGCGTGACAGTAACCGCTCTGGGCTGCACAACCTCACCGTCGAGGTGGCACCCGATCACGTCACCCTCAACATGATCAACACGGTGCCGGCGACGTGCCGAGCCGGGAACTGTGGCCCAGGGCCGACTCACCAGCTTGGCCCCCTGCTCGATGTGGGCGATCTGCAACTGCGCACTGCGGACACCGGCCAGCTCGTCGCTGAGGTGCCTCGCCAGGCGTATCTCGGCAATGACTGCGTCTTGACCAGCGGGATCGTGACGATTCCGGTCAAGGCTCCGATTCCGGCCGCCGGTGCGCAAGCGCTGTGCCTGGTGGGAACGGACTCGGGCGGCAACCAGGTTGTGCTGCTGAGCGAACAGGAAACCACGCTGCAGGTCGATGACGCCTGCCTCATCCTCGACCACCCGAAAGAGGGCAACGACTCCGGCCACGACGTCGAAGTGCTGGTCCGGTCCTTCGTCCGAGGCCGCCCCCGTGCCGTCGACGCGGTCACCATCCGGCAGTTCTTCAATCCCCAGGCCCTTCCGCTGGACGAGGTCGCGAGATCAGCCCAGGCGAGGTGCGGCGACGTCGAGATCGTGCGGTTGCGCGCCGGGCGGCTGGGCGATTCCGGGGACTGGTCCGGGACCTGCACTGTCCGCACCGACGAAAAAGGGCGCGGCGCTTTCACGATCCGGGGCGCCCGGGCGGGGTCCGCTCGCGTCCTGCTGTCGGCCCACGCCGACGACACGCCATGCGATGTGACGCAGCCAGGCTCTGCCGTGGCCAGTTATGACGATGACGACTCGCTGGGCTACTGGGCTGGCCAGGGTGCGCTGTCCGTGCGGGTGCTCCCCGACGACTGGCGGCTCGACGGCATCCCCCAGGAGGACGTCACCTTCAGCCTGGTGTACGAGGAGATCTTCGCGTTCTACGAGCTGCTCAGCTCCTTTATGAAGGCGGAGGTGTTCAGCCTGGCCGATCAGTTCCGGGTGCAGACCTACGCTCGGCTGATCTGGCAGATGTGCGATCCACGCAACAAGACGAAGACCTACTACATGCCGCCGACGCGGGACCTGTCCGAGCCGAAGGCACATCTGCTGCTGAAGTTCCTGCACGCCCAGAACACGGCCAGCGGCGTACCGGCCATCGCCGCGGCAGCCAAGCGGGCCAACCGGGGGATCACCACCCGCAGCGAGCTCGTCCCGGCGTTGCAGCACGCCGCGACGATTGAGCTCGCCGTGCTGCTGCAGTACCTCTACGCGGCGTTCTCGATCCCGACCTACGGGGCCGGCGTGGAATACGTGCGGCGCGGCGAGTGGACATCCGAGCAGTTGCGGCTGGTCTGCGGCGACGGGGGAGAAACGCGTGACAAGGGGATGCGGAGCAGCCTGCTCACCGTAGCGCGCGAGGAAATGATCCATTTCCTCCTCGTCAACAACATCATCATGGCCGTCGGCGAACCGTTCCACATCCCGCCCATCGACTTCGGCACTATCAACAACCAGCTGCCGGTCCCGCTCGACTTCTCGCTCGAGCCCCTGGGCGTCGGCAGTGTTGCGCGGTTCATCGCCATCGAGCAGCCGGAGAGCCTCGTCGGCGAGGTCAGGCGCGAGGGCATCGTGAGTTCGGGCTCGGGCGAGTGCCATCACCCCTACAGCTCACTGAGCGAGCTCTACGCGAACATCCGCGAGGGGCTGCAGCGCGTTCCGGATCTCTTCCTGGTGGACCAGGGGAGAGGTGGCGGAGAGCACCACCTCTTCCTGCGGGAATCGATCAACGCGGTCCACCCCGACTACCAGCTCGAAGTCGACGACCTCACCAGCGCACTCTTCGCGATCGATGTCATCACCGAGCAGGGCGAAGGCAATGTACTCACCGCGGTGGCGCCCGGGGAGGAGTCCCACTTCGACACCTTCCTGCGGATGTCGGAGTTTCTCATGGCCGAGCAGCTGAAAGACGTGCGCGGCCGGTGCGCGCCGTGGAGCCCGGCGTACCCGGTGGTGCGTAATCCCACCCTGCACCAGGGAAACCCGGCGAAGGAGCTCGTCACCGATCCCGATGCGCGGGAAGTCCTGCAGCTGTTCAACCGGTCCTATTTCATGATGCTTCAGCTGATGCTCCAGCACTTCGGCCAGTGCCCGGACGCCAGCCTGCGGCGTTCCGGGCTGATGAACATGGCAATCGAGGTCATGACCGGTGTCATGCGGCCGCTGGCCGAGTTGCTGGTGACATTGCCGTCCGGCCGGCCGGGGAAGACCGCCGGGCCATCGTTCGAGCTGGAATCCCGGCCGGGATACGTATCCCGGCCGGACGTGGCGTGGCGGGCCATCGCGCTGCGTTTCGAACACCTTGCGGCGGCCGCTCGCCAGTGCTCGCTGGTGCCCGCCCAGGTGGCGGAGACCCTCGAGTTCCTGGCCGGCTTCTTCCAACAGCCCGCCAACCGGGTTGCTCGATAGACAGAGGATGGTCGCGATGACGGGTACTACGCACGAGACCGATGTGCTGATTGTCGGTGGCGGCCCGGTGGGCCTGGCGCTGGCCCTGGACCTTCAGTACCGGGACGTCAACTTCATGATTATCGATGCGGGTGACGGGTCGGTGTCTCATCCGAAGGTCAGCACTATCGGCCCGCGCTCGATGGAGTTGTTCCGCCGCTGGGGCATCGCGGGCAAGATCCGCAACGCTGGCTGGCCAGGGAGCTACCCGCTCGATGTGGCGTGGGTCACCCAGGTCGGCGGGCACGAGGTGTACCGGCTGAACCGCGGCACCGCGGACAGCCGCCCGCTGCACGTGCACACTCCTGAGCCGGACCAGATCTGTCCAGCGCACTGGCTGACCCCGTTGCTCATGCGGGAGGTGGGGATTCATCCGGACGGGCCGTTGCGGATGCAGTGCAAGCTCGACGGCTTCGTCGACCACGGCGACCACGTGGCCGCCACGATCACCAACCTGGCCGACGGGTCAGCCAGGACGGTCCAGGCGCGATTCATGGTCGCCTGCGACGGTGCCTCCTCACCGGTGCGCAAGGCGTGTGGCATTGCCTCGCCGGCCCGATACGAAACCCGCGTGTTCCGCAACATCCTGTTCCACGCTCCGCAGCTCCGTGAGCAGCTCGGGCAGCGCAACGCGCTGGTCTACTTCCCCATGCTGTCGTCTTCGGTGCGCTTCCCGATGCGTGCAATGGACGGCCGCGCCCTGTACAACATGGTCGTCGGGGTCGACGGCAGCGCGCAGTCAGCACAGCCCGCCAGGTCCCTGGTCACCAGCGCAATTGCTGTCGATACCCCGCTGGAGATTTTGTATGACAGCGAATGGCACCTGACGCACCGGGTCGCCGAGCAATTCCGGGTGGGGCAGGTCTTCCTCGTCGGGGACGCGGCGCACACCCTGTCGCCATCCGGTGGATTCGGCATGAGCACCGGGATCTGCGGCGCGGCCGACCTGGGGTGGAAGCTCGCGGCCGAGCTGGGCGGATGGGCTGGTCCAGGGCTGCTCGACACCTACCAGACGGAACGCCGGCCCGTCGCGGTGGAGAGCCTGGAAGAGGCGCGCGGGAACCTGCAGCGGACGATGGAGCGGGCGTTGCCGCCGGATCTGCACCGGGACTCCCCGGCGGGGGAACGCGCGCGAGCTGAGATGGCGCACCAGCTGGAGCGCAGCGACGTGCGTCGCGAATTCGACATGCCCATGATGCACTTCGGGTTCCGCTACGCGTCACCGACCATTGTTCCCGACCCGGTAGCGCCCGCTCCCGCTGCCCCCGACTGGCGGCCGGACGCTGTTGCGGGGTCGCGCGCTCCGCACTCGTGGCTGCGGGCCGGTGTGTCGACCCTCGACTTGTTCGGTCGCGGATTCGCCCTGCTGTGCTTCGCTGAGTCTGACCGGAGAGCGGGGGTCGAGCACGCCTTCGCCGATCGCCGGGTCCCGCTCGAGACCACAGTGTGCGGTGACGTGCGGACAGCCGCGCTATACGAGTACCCCTTCGTCCTGGTACGGCCGGACGGGCATGTCGCATGGCGGGGCAACGACCTGCCATCAGACGCGAGCTGGCTCGTGGACAAGGTCCGCGGAGCCGGGTGAGCCGATTGGTTGAGAACCATGGCACAGCAGGAATTACGACGATTCGACGTAACCGGCTGGGCGCCGGAAGACGTCGCCAACCCCTATCCAGTATACCAACGCTACCGGGACAACGACCCTGTCCACTGGAGTCCCGCGACGGCAGCGTCGACGGGTTCCTGGTACGTCTTCGGCTATGACGATGTCGCGAGCGTGCTGTCAAGCCAGCACTTCGGGCGTAACTCCCACGTCGCGCGGGCCGGGGACGCAGCGGCTCCCGCTCTCGTGCCCGCCAGCTATGACAGCCTTCGCCGGATCGTCCAGAACTGGCTGGTCTTCATGGACCCGCCGCAGCACACAGAGTTGCGTTCCCTGGTCAACAAGGAGTTCTCCCCCAAGGTCGTGACTGCCCTGCGCACCCGGATCAAGGACATCGCCACCGCTCTCCTCGCCGAGCAGCGGGGAAAGTCAGTCATCGAGTTGGTTGACGGCTTCGCCGCCCCCTTCCCGATCCTCGTCATCTCGGAACTGCTTGGTGTGCCGGAGGACCTGTGCGGCTGGTTTCGCGAGTGCGCGGTGTCCCTGCAGGAGGCCAGCACGGCGCGGGCGGGTCGAGACGCGGACGGCTACCGGCGGGCGGAGGCCGCTGCCCAGGAGCTCGCCGGCTACTTCCGGCAGCAAGCCCAGCGCCGCCGCGGCGAGGATCACCACAACCTGGTCTCGCTGCTCGTGCGGGCCCGGGATCGCGGCGAACCCCTGACCGATGACGAGATCGTTGGTACCTGCGTGCACCTGCTGACCGCCGGGCACGAGACGACCACGAACGTCATCTGCAAATCGGTCCTCGCCCTGCTCGGGAACCCCGACGTGCTCCACGAGCTGCGCGCCCATCCCGGGCTCATGCGCACCGCGGTGGACGAACTGGTCCGGTACGACTCCCCGGTGCAGATGGTGACGCGCTGGGCGTACCGCGACGAGGTACTCCACGGACGCGACATCCACCGCGGGGACAAGGTCGTGCTCGTGCTTGGCTCGGCTAACCGGGATCCCCTCCAGTTCCCCGACCCCGATGCCCTGTGCCTGGATCGGGGCACCAGCCGCCACTGCGGCTTCGGCTTCGGCATCCACTACTGCCTGGGCGCTAACTTGGCGCGGGCCGAGGCCGAGATCGGACTCACCACACTGCTGGAGAACCTTCCCCAGCTCAGCCTGACCGGCGAGCCGGTTCAGTACGCCGACGACATGGTCTTCCACGGCCCGGCCCGGCTTGTGCTCCGGACCGGGGTGGGCACGAGTAACGAGGAGACATCGTGAACCGCACCGACAACGACCGCGGCCGGCCGGCTCCGGTCGTCGCGCTGGCCCTGCACCACCGGGAGGGCGACCTGCTGGTGGATTTGGTCAAGCTTCCCGAGCACGGACCGGTGGTCCGTATTCCCCATGGCGACGGCCACGCCTGGGTCGTGTCCGATCCTGAGTTGGTTTCCAGCGTGCTGAAGGACATGCGGTTCAGCAAGGAGGGACGCCATGCGCCGCCATGGTTTGTCGACGAAAGTGGCTTGATCGGCTCTCCGGAGACGTCGCGGGCGTCCGACATCGTCACCAGTGAGGGGGCTGAACACAAGCGGCTGCGAAAGCTGCACATGCTCGCACTCAGCCCGGCTCGTATCCAGGGCTGGTCGGCGACTATTTCCTCGGTGACCGACGAGCTGCTGGACACCATGGAGCGCCAAGCCGGCGCTGCGGCCCGCACCACTCCGGTCGACCTGGTCAGTGGATTGGCCTACCCGTTGCCGTTGACCATCATCTGCACCCTGCTCGGCCTGCCGCGCGATGTGCACCCGGCCATGCGCAACGCTAGCGAGAAAATATTCTTTGGCGGCAGTGCTGCCGTGCGTGACGCGGGTCGGGGGCAGCTGTACAGCACGGTAGCCGAGCTGATCGACCATTATCCGGACCGCCTGTCCGACGGTATGATCACCGATCTGATTGCGTTAACTCGAAGTGACCCGCCACAGGCCAGCCGCACCGAGGTCAAGGCGTGGATTCCGAGCCTCATCCTGCCGGGACACGAGTCCACTGCCGGTCTGCTCTCCTCGGCGCTCTACGAGCTGTTGCTGGCCCGGCACCGAGGGGTGATCATCACGACGGAATCCGTCGACACTGTTGTCGAGGAGATCCTTCGGCTGCACCCACCGTTTCCTCTTGCCACGTGGCGATTCGCTACCTGCGACATCGCCCTGTCCAACATCGACATCCCCAGCGGCGCGCCAGTACTCGTCAACCTCGCCGCCGCTAATCGTGATCCCCGAAGCTGCCCGCGGCCCGATCAGTTCATCCCGGACCGCGACCCGATCAACCACGTCAGCTTCGGGGTCGGCGTGCACTACTGCGTCGGGGCCGGGCTCGCCCGACTCGAAACCCGTACCGCCATCTCAGCGTTCCTTCGGCGTTTCCCTGACGCCAGGCTCGCCAACCCCGGCGCGCCAGCCAGCTGGCAAAGCGATCTGCTCAGTCGGCGCATCGTCACCCTGCCCGTCATCCTGGGTTCCGCGAGAAGTGGCGGCGGGCCTGCTTGAGGTTGTGGTACTGGTCCGCTACCGTCCCGGGGCGGTTCACTCCCGCTCCCCTTGCCGCACAAGTTTACACGATCAGGGTTAAGCATGACGTATCTACCGAGCGTTGTTGATTCTCCTGTCTACGGATGCCGGTTTTTGGGTCGGCGGACCGGGGAGGACATCGCGATGCCGAAGCTGCGAATGGAGCGAGCTGCACGGCGCGCGCTGGCGCTTCTGGCCTGCACCCAGTTCCTGCTGATCCTCGACACGGCGATCATCAACGTCGCTGCCCCGTCGATTGGCGGCGAGCTCGATATCGCCGCATCCAGTCTGTCCTGGGTGGCCAACGCGTACCTGGTGACATTCGGTGGGCTGCTGCTGCTTAGCGGCCGAGCCGCAGACCTGTTCGGCCGTCGAGGGTTGTTCGTTGGCGGCCTCGTCGTCCTCGTCGCGGGCTCCGTGGCCGGAGCGGTTGCGGACACGACGGCTTGGTTGATCGCGGCCAGGGCCGTGCAGGGTGGCGGTGCCGCCGTCGCAGCGGCGGCGGCGTTCGCGATGTTGCTCGACCTGTTCCCGGACGTCCGGGAGCGGTACAAGGCGCTGGGGGTGTTCGCCGCGATGGCGGGCGCGGGTGGTGCCGCGGGCACCGTGCTCGGCGGGGTGTTCACTAGTTGGCTGGGCTGGCGGTCCACGTTCGGGCTGAACGTGGTCGCCGGGCTGCTGCTGGCCGCGCTGGCGCTCCGCGTGCTCGAACCGAGCAGGCCAGAGCGCGACCGCCGGGGGTTCGACCTCGGCGGCGCGCTATCGATCACAGCGGGTCTCGGCTTGCTTGCCTACGCCCTGGTGAACACTGGCGTGGACGGCTGGACGTCGCCGTGGACTTTGGTGCCCGGCGGCCTCGCGGTCTTGCTGTTGGCTGCCTTTGTGCTAGTGGAGGCGCGGGTGCGTACGCCGCTGGTGCCGTCGTCGGTACTGTGCAGGCCAGTCCTGCGCACCGCGAACCTGCTGTCCGGGCTGACCCAGTTCATGATGTTCCCGATGTTCTTCCTGGTCAGTGTCTACCTGCAGACGGTGCTCGGCTACGCCCCCATGGTCAGCGGACTCGGCCTGCTGCCGATGTCCCTCACATCGATCGTGGTGGCGTCTAACACCGGCAGGCTGATCGCCCGGTTCGGGCTGCGGCCAGTGATGGTGGCCGGGTACGTAGTAATCGCCGTCGGCCTCGGCTGGCTGTCGCTGCTGTCCGCGGACGGCTCTTTCGCGGCGGACGTGCTGTTCCCCAGCCTGGTCCTCGGGGTGGGGTTGCCGCTGGTGACCATTACCACCAATGCCGCTGCTGCGATGCAGGCCGGACCGGATGAGGTCGGCCTCGCGTCCGGATTGATCAACACCAGTCAGCAGTTCGGCGCAGTGATCGGCCTCGCCGTGCTCAGCGGGGTTGCCGCTGCGCGCACCCTCGCCGACGGCGGGCCGGCGAACGTGACCGCGCTCACCAGCGGGTTCACCACAGCGTTCCTGGTGTCCACGGGCGTAGCGCTCACCTCGGCGCTGCTTGCCGCGGCGCTGCTCCGTCATCCTGAGACTATGCCTGAGACTATGACGGAGCTGCACCGACCAAGCCTGCCAGCGCGCCGGCTCCGGCCGTGACTACGGCGGGGACCGTCGAGTACGAGCGGGTCGGCGCGGAGGCCAGGATCACCACCACGTACCGCAGATCCGTCCCGACCAGGCCGGTGCTGTGCAGCACCGCCCGGGAGCCGCTGGTTCCCCAGCCCTGCTTGACCGCCCAGGTGGTGTTCGGCATCCCGTCCGGGATGCCGAAGTGCTGGTCGAAGCCGTCCGCGGCAATCTCCGGGGCAGCTGCGAGCGTGCTGAGCAGGACGTCACGGCGGGGACCGGGCAGCTGATCGGTGATGTAGCGGTACACGGTCACGATGTCGTGCGCGGTGATCAGTGTGTCGCCCCACCTGCCGGGATCCTTAGGTGGCCGGGTGCCGGTGAGCCCGAGCAGGCCGGCCATCCTGGTCACGATGGCGGGACCACCGCGGGCGGCCCACAGGCTGCTGGCGATCCGGTCATCGCTGTCGGCGAGCATCCGGTGCAGTTGCTGCCGCGTCGCGTCATCAAGGGTCGCCCCGCCGGCCAGCACGTCGAGTGCGATCAGCAACTTGACCAGCGACATGGACGCGACCGGCCGGCTGGCGTCCTGGCTGGTCAGCACCGTGCTGTCCAGCCGGTCGAAGACCTCGAAGCCGACCTGGGCGTTCGGCAGGACCGCGTGCATTGCCTGCGTCACCTCCGCCGCCACCGAGGAATGGTCAGCTGCGATGGTGGTTGGCGGTGTGCTGGTGGCTGGCGGGCGCCCGGGTGCCGTGCTGTCCTGGACCGCGACTGACCGGCAGCCGTGTGGTGCGATCACGGCTGCAGAGGCCAACGTGGCACCAGCAACGCAGAGTAGCGCGACTATCACCAGTATCAGCAGGCGCTGCATGCTTGTTGAATCGCCTTATTCGCCGCAGTTATCACGCTTTGCGCGGATTCTCGGGGAATCTTCAGGGGAATCTCAGGTTCTCGCCGCGGGATGTCGCGGAGTGTGCAGCACCGTCGCGTGCCGTCACCAGCACGTGTGCGCTGAGCAGCACGTTCTGCAGTCAGATGGTTTGTCCATCACTTGACTGAGAATGTAACTGTGTGCAAGCATGTTGGGCGTACGCGATCGATGCGACGCTCTGCCGGCGGGCCGCCGGTCTCGCCCGAGGGAGGAAGCAGATGCCGAACTACCGCAGCGCTGGGTCAGTTCTTGACTGTCCGGTGGATGAGATTCCGGATGCCCGGGACCTGATCGAAGCGGCCATGCAGTGGCATTTCAGCCCGGAGACCGGTTCTCCGTACTGGCTGGAGCGGGCCAAGACTCTGGAGTTCGACCCGCGCCGGGACGTGCACACGTTCGCCGACCTCACGTTGTTTCCCAACGTCGTCAACGAGCTCCGCGACATTCCCGCCCAGGACCTGATTCCCCGCGGCTACGCCTCGCTCGACGACCTCTACGGCGTCTACGAGAGCGGCGGCACCACGGGGGCACCCAAGCGCGTGGTGTGCATGGTCGACTGGATGCAGCGCTGGCTGGCGTTTAGCCAGCGCAACCTGGACGCGTGCGGCTGCCCGCGCAACGTCAACTGGCTGGCGCTCATGCCGGACGGCCCGCACATCTTCGGTGCCGCCCTGCGGGAAGGTGCGCGCCGCAGCGGCGGCATCCTGTTCACGGTCGACATGGACCCGCGCTGGGTCAAGAAGTGCATCGCGCAGCGCCGGGCCGACGAGGCCGCCCGGTACGCCGACCACCTGGTCACGCAGGCCGGTTTCCTCCTGGAAACCCAGGACGTCGGTGTCATGATCACTACGCCGCCCTTGCTGGGACTGCTGTCGCGCAATGACCGCCTGGTCAAGCTGATCAACGACAAGGTGCGGTTCATCCAGTGGGGCGGGGCGCACATGGACGCCGACACCCGGCACCTGTTCCGCACCGAGGTGTTCCCCGGAATCCAGCTGCAGGGCGCCTACGGCAGCACGATGATCCTGGGCGGCTCGCTGGAACGCACCGACCTGACCGGCGGCGACCTCTGCGTCTTCGATCCGTTCACGCCCTACATCTCGTTTTCGGTCATTAATCCCGAAACGGGGGGCAACGTCGGCTACGGCGAGCGTGGCCAGGTCGTGATGAACCACATCAGCAAGGGCATGCTGCTGCCAAACAACCTCGAACGGGACACCGCCGTCCGGATCCAGCCGCCGGCCGGGCAGCTCGGTGATTCCGTCGCCGACGTCAGCCCCGTGGCGAGTTTCGACAACGAGATCGTCATCGAAGGGGTCTACTGATGGCCGGGATGACCGGGCTGGACGCGCTTGGCCACCACGGCCCTTACCGGGCCCGCCATCGCGTGCCGGTGCCGGACGTGACCGGCACGCCCATCGCGGAGCTGAGCCTGGTGCCACGCCTGTTCGTGCAGCGCAGCCTGGCCGCGCTGCGCAGGGCGGACCCGCTGCCGGCCGACGACCGGGCCGCCGCGCTCGACCGGGCCGGCCACGCCTTCGCCTCCGCCACGATCAACGGCCTGCCGGTCGGTGACTACCAGCATGCCGTCAGCCGGGTGTCCGGACTGCCGATCTCGGTGGTCCGCGCTGCGACCGGGATCGTGGCGCAGGCGGCGGCGCAGGCCTACTCCAGCACGCAGCACGCGCGGCCGAGCGGGGCCGTCAACGACTGGCGGGACCCGTCCACCCGCCGCGGCTGTGCCGTCTGGACCCGGCGCGGTGACGTCTTCGCCGTGCACGCCGCGGGCAACCACCCCGGGGTGCACGCGCTGTGGCTGGAGGCGCTCGCCGTGGGATACCGGGTCGCGGTGCGGCCGTCGCGCCGGGAACCTTTCACGCCGCACCGCCTGATCACCGCGTTGCGCGCGGCCGGTTTCCCCGACGACCACGTCGTTCTGCTGCCCACCGACCACGCGGTGGCCGGCGACCTCGTGCATGGCGCGGACCTGGCGATGGTCTACGGCGGAGACGATGTCGCGAGCAAGTACGCGGGGCACCACACCGTGCTGCCGCAGGGGCCGGGCCGGTCGAAGATCTTGATCACCGGGAGTGGCTGGCGCTCGCACCTCGGCCTCATCGTGGACTCGGTCAGCGACGAGGGCGGCACCGCGTGCGTCAATGCCACGGCGGTCTTCGTCGAAGGCGATCCCGCGCCAGTGGCCGAGGCCATCGCCGAGCGGCTGTCCACCATGGCGAGTCTGCCACCGGAGGACGACAAGGCGGTACTTCCGGTGCAGCCGCTGGCCGCCGCCCGGGCCGTGGAGACGTTGCTGCTCCGCAGCGCCGAGGGCGCCACCGCCTGGCTCGGTGGCGGTGGTGTCGTCGACGATCTCGGTGACGGCAGTGCGGTG
The DNA here is from genome assembly GCA_050699815.1 of Pseudonocardiaceae bacterium. Lineage (GTDB taxonomy): Bacteria > Actinomycetota > Actinomycetes > Mycobacteriales > Pseudonocardiaceae. The sequence goes on from JBOHFT010000021.1 coordinate 32,773, forward strand.
CTGCGCCCGGCGGTGTTCCAGGTGCCCCGCGCCGACGCCCGGCAGACCGGCATCGAACTGGGCTTCCCCTGTGTGTGGGTGGCGCCGTGGTCGGCCGGCGACGGCATCGAGCCGCTGCGCAACACCCTGGTGCTGACGGCGATCACCGAGGACGAGCGGCTGATCGAGCGGCTGGTGGCCGAGCCCAGCATCAGCAACGTCTACCTCGGTGATCACCCGACCTACTGGATGCGGCCGGGTGTGCCCCACGACGGGTACCTCGCGGAGTTCCTGATGCGGACGAAGACCGTGATCAGAGACTCGCCAGGGCGAGGGGCGCAGGGATGACCCTCAACCGCGGGTTCGTCGGGCGCAGCCACGGGCCGACGGGCGTCTACGAGGTGAGCCGGGAGAAGATCCGCGACTACGCGATCGCCACCGGCGACCTCAACCCGGTCTATCTTGATCCCGCCGCGGCGGAGGCCCTGGGCCATCCCGATGTGATCGCGCCGCCGTCGTTCGCGGTCATGCTCTTCTTCCGGTTCGGTGGCTGGCCGCTGTACGACCCGGCCTTCGGCAAGCAGGAGCAGCCGGTGTGCGTGCACCGGGCGCAGCGCACCGTGCACACCAGGCCGATCCGGCCGGGTGACCGGCTCGTGCAGACCACCACGGTCAACGACATGTGCGACCTCGGGGAGCACGAGCAGTGGGTGATGACCCACGAGATCGCCACCGTGGACGGCGAGCATGTGTGCACCGTGGTCAACACCATCATTTCCCGGGGTACAGCCCGGGGCAACGGGAGGGCGCACGGTGGCGGCGACAGTTGACTATGCCGACGTCGAGGTCGGCACGGCACTCCCGGCGCAGCACGTCGCCGTGCGGCGGGTGGACCTGCTGCGCTACTGCGGTGCGTGCGGCGACTTCACCGCCACGCACTGGAACGAGCGGATCGCCAGGGCCGTCGGGCTTCCCGACGTGATCGCGCACGGCACGTTCACCATCGCCGGGGCCGTGCGGATCGTCACCGACTGGGTCGGTGATCCCGGTGCCCTGGTGGAGTACCAGGTGCGCCGGTTCACCCGGCCGGTGGTGGTCGCAGACGACGACCGGGGCGCGACGGTCCACGTGACCGGCGTCGTCGAACGCAAGCTGGCCGACCGGCGGGTCGTGGTCGGGCTCAGCGCCCGCTGCGGCGGGCACGACGTGATGTCCGGCGCCCGGGCCGTCGTCCAGCTCGCCTGACGCGTCGCGGGAGATATAAGGAGCAAGCATGAAGATCGCGCAAGACCGGCAGGGGCAGATCAAGGCCATGGTGTCCGACATCCTGGAGATCGAGCCCGACGAGATGACCCCGACGAGTCTGTTCAAGGAGGACCACGACGCGGACTCGCTGCTCGCGATCGAGATCCTGGCCGCGCTGGAGAAGACCCTGCGGGTCACCATCCCGCAGGAGCACCTCAGCCGCATGGTGAACCTCGACGGGGTGTACGCGGTGGTGGCCGATGCCACCGCCGCCGGGGTAAGCAGCGACGCACCGTGACACCGCGGCGGGTGATGATCACTGGCCTGGGTGCCGTGACCAGCATCGGGATCGGCGCGGCGCAGTTCCTGGCCGGCCTGCGGGCCGGCCGCAGCGGGGCCAAGCCCATCACCGCGTTCGATGTCCGTGGTTTCGAGTACGCGCAGGGCTGTGAGATCACCGACTTCGACGCCAGCCGGTTCGTGGTGAACCTGCCACTGCATCAGTACGGCCGGGCCAGCCACCTCGCCGCCGCCGCGGCGCGGATGGCGGTGCGCGACGCCGGCCTGCCCCTGGCCGACCTGCGCGCGGCGCGCTCGCTGGTCACCGTCGGCACGACGGACGGCGAGTCCCGCGACCTCGATCACCTCGTGCGCCGGGAGGTAGCGGCGGGTCCCGAGCACCTGGACCCGGTGCTGGCCCGCCGGGTCCCGGCCGGCCGGCTGTCCGTCGCGGCAGCCCGGGAGCTGGGACTGGTCGACGTCGAGGCGGTGACCATGCCGACCGCCTGCGCGGCCGGCAACTACGCCATCGGCTACGGCTTCGACGCGGTCCGCGCGGGCGAGGTGGGCTTCGCCCTGTGCGGCGGCGCGGACGCCGTGTGCCTCAAGACGTTCGCCGGCTTCTACCGGCTGGGCACGATCGCGCCGCAGCGGTGCCAGCCCTTCGACCGGGACCGCAAGGGAATCCTGACCGGCGAGGGCGCGGGCATCCTGCTGCTGGAGAGCCTGGAGTCGGCCCTGGCCCGGGGGGCCCGCATCCACGCCGAGGTGCTCGGCTACGGGCTCAACTGTGATGCCGACCATCCCGTCGCGCCCAACGAGGACAGCTTCGCGCGCTGCGTGCGGCTGGCCCACCGCAACGCCGGGATCACCCCCGGGGACGTGGACCTCATCTCCGCGCACGGGACGGGCACCAAAGCCAACGACGTGACCGAGGCCAGAGCCATCCGGCAGGTGTTCGGCCCCCGGCCCCCGCGCACGGTCTCGATCAAGTCGATGATCGGGCACACGATGGGCGCGGCGAGCGCGCTCGCCGCGATCGCGGGCACGCTGGCGCTGCGCGAGGGCTTCATCCCGCCGACGATCAACCACGGACAGACCGACCCGGAGTGCGACATCGACTGCGTGCCCAATCACGCGATCGACGCGCAACTCCACGTGGTGCAGAACAACGCACTGGCCTTCGGCGGCAACAACGCCGTGCTCGTGCTCGGGCGCTACGCCGACACCGGGAGCGGGGCCCGGTGAGCACGGTGCCGGTCATCTCGGCGTGGTCGGCGGTGTCGGCATTCGGTGCCGGGCGGGAGAAGTTCCGCGACGGCGTGCGCGGCGGCCGGCCCGCCGTCACCCCGCTGGACCCCGGCGAGTGGCCGGCCCCGGTCACCCAGGCCTGCCTGGTCCCGGTGGCCACTGCCCGCGAGCTGCTGGGGCGTAAGGGGACCCGGTCGATGGACCGGGCCACGGCACTGGCCGTCGCCGCGGTCGGCGGGCTGCTGCATGGCAGCGACGGCAGCCGGATCGCCGGGCTCGACGCCGGCACCGCGCTGGTACTGGGCACGTCCACCGGCAGCCTGCGCAGCATTATGGCCTTCACCCGGGACGCGCTGACGCAGGACAAGCCGTACTTCGTTGACCCGGCACGGTTCCCGAACACCGTGATGAACTGCGCGGCGGGGCAGTCCGCGATCTGGCACGGGCTGCGGGGCCCCAACGTGACGATCGCGGGCGGGCGGGCCTCGGCACTGCTCGCGCTCAACCACGCCCTGCGGCTGCAGCGCTGCGGGCGGGCGCGCAGCGTGGTCTGCGGCGCGGTGGAGGAGTTCTCCGGAGAACGGGCCTGGCTGGACTGGCACACGCAGGTGGCGGGCACGCCATCGCCGCTGACCGGTGAGGGCTGCGCGGTGCTGCTGCTGGAGGCTCCCGCGACGGCCGGCCGCACCGCGCTGGCCGACGTGCTGTCGGTGCAGTTCGCGCTGTCCGCAGACGACGGGCAGGACGTGCGTGCCGTGCTGGCCGGATGCCTGCGGCGGGCCCTGGCCGGGGCCGGCGCGGACCCGGCCGACGTCTGGGCCGTGGCGCCGTCGGATCCGCCGGGACGGCAGGCCGACAGCGAGCACGCGGCGATCCGCGACGTGCTCGGCGGCCACCGCTGGTTGCGGCTGTCCTGCATGGGGCTGCTCGGGGACACGAACTCGGCGTCGGCGGCGTTCCAGATCGCTGCGCTGCTGTCGGCCGCCCAGGATGACCCGGCGGCCGGCGGCCGTGCGGCGCTGGTGACCGCTGCCGATCGCGACGGCGTCGTCGGCTGCGCGCTGCTGCGGCTGGGGTGCAGATGAGTGCCAATCCACGTCCGGTGGCGCTGGTCACCGGGGGTTCCCGCGGCATCGGGCGGGCGGTCGTCCTGGAGCTCGCCGGCGCCGGCTATGCCGTGAGCTTCTGTTACCAGTCGCGGGCCGACGCGGCCCACGGCGTCGAGCAGGAGGCCAAGGAGCGCGGCGCCCGGGTGCTCGCGCTGCAGGCCGACGTCGCCGACGCCGGCAGCGTGCGGGCGTTCGTCGAGGCGACTGAACGGCAGCTGGGCCCGATCGAGGCCGTGGTCACGTCCGCGGGAATCACCCGGGACAAGCCACTGGTCAGCATGGCCGGCACCGACTGGGACAGCGTGCTGCGCGTCAATCTGGACGGTACCTATCTGGTCTGCCACGCCGTGATCATGCCGATGATGAAACGCAAACGCGGGGTTATCGTCACCATCTCGTCCTGTTCCGGGGTCTACGGCAATCCGGCCCAGACCAACTACTCGGCGGCCAAGGCCGGGATCATCGGCTTCACCCGGGCGCTGGCGAAAGAAGTCGGGCGGTTCGGCATCCGGGCGAATGTGGTCGCGCCGGGTTTCATCGAGACCGACATGACGGCCAAGCTCGGTGCCCGCGAATACCAGCGGGCGGTGGACAGCGTCCCGCTGGGCCGGCTGGGGCGGCCCGAGGAGGTGGCGGGAATCGTCGCGTTTCTCGTGTCCAGCCGAGCCTCCTACATCACCGGTGCAGTCCTGCAGGTCGACGGCGGAGTCGTGATATGAGCGGAGTCGTCGTGTGAGGAGGTCATGATGGCGCGTGCCGCGAAGTCCGGCCGGCCCCGGGTCTACTTCTCGTTCCGCAGCCCGTATTCCTGGCTGGCATTCCACGATCTCACGACCGGGTCCCCGGATGTGGTGGCTGCGCTGGAGTGGCGGCCGTTCTGGGAACCGGACCGGTGGAGTGACCGGCTGCTGACCGAGGCCGGCGGCCGGTTCAGCTACACGCCGATGTCGCGGGCGAAGCATTTGTACCTGCTGGGCGACGTCCGGCGGCTGTCGGGGCGCCGTGGGCTGACCGTCACCTGGCCGGTCGATCACGATCCCTGCTGGGAGGTCTCCCACCTGGCGTATCTGGTCGCCGCGGAGCAGGGGCGCGGAATGGAGTTCATCGACCGGGTCTACCGGGCGCGGTGGCGGGAGGGGCGCGACATCGCCGATCCGGCGACGATCGCGGAACTGGCCGCCGACGTCGGTGTGCCCGCCGGGGCGGCGAAGCTGGCCGCCGAGGACGAGCGGGTGCGCCGGCGCGGTGTCGAGGCGCTCCTGGCGATCGATCGCGACGGCGTGTTCGGCGTCCCCTTCTTCATCAACCGCACGCAGCGGTTCTGGGGCGTCGACCGGCTCCCCGACTTTCTCGGGTCACTGGGCGGACAGCGCGTGCCCGGTGCGGCCCTGGCACCTCCCGCCGCGGTGCCGGACGGAGATCCGCGGTCTGGTGATCATGGCCATGCCGGGGGCTGCGGCTGATGCTCCCGCAAGGCAGCTGCGCTACCAGCTGTGTGGTCGCGCGTGGCCAGCGGCAGTGCCCGCAGTGGTGCTTCGGCCTTGAGCAGCATCTCGTCGTACTCGGCCTGGGGATCCGAATCGAGTACGATGGCGCCGCCGGCCCCGACGGTGAACTCGTCACGCCACCTGACCGCGGTGCGGATCACGATGCTCAGGTCGGCCGTTCCGCCGAATCCGAAGTATCCGAGTGTGCCCGAATACACGCCCCGTGCCTCGGTCTCCAGCGAATCGATGATCTCCATGGTGCGCAGTTTCGGCGCACCGGTCATCGAACCACCGGGAAAGCACGCCCGGACGCAGTCCACCGCGGTGACCCGCGGGCGCAGCACGCCGCTGATTGTGGACACCAGCTGATGCACGGTTGCGTAAGACTCAGTCGCCATGAATCTCGGTACCACGATGCTGCCGATCTCGCACACCCGGCCGAGGTCGTTGCGGAGCAGATCCACGATCATCAGGTTCTCCGCGCGGGTCTTGTCGTCGTTCTGCAGCGAGCTCCGCAGCTGCTCGTCCAGCGCGGGATCAGCGCTGCGCGGTGTCGTTCCCTTGATCGGTTTGCTCTCGACGGTGCGTTCGCCGTCGATGCGCAGGAACCGCTCGGGCGACGAGCTGAAGATGGTGAGCTCGCCCAGCCGCAGCAGCGCCGAGTACGGCGCGGGATTGAGCCGGCGCAGCCGCCGGTAATACTCCAGATCGTCTTCGGGTGCGGGCAGCCGGAGTGTGTTGGTGAGGCAGATCTCGTAGCTCTCGCCCGCGCGGAGCTGACGCTGGCACTCCGCGATATCCGCGAGGTAGCGCGGCGGGGAACGCACCAGCCAGTCGGGGATCCGGGTGCTGTCGGCCACGGCCGGCTGCTGTGCCTCGGGCGCCGCCGGGGGCAGTTCCTGCAGCGTCTGCACCGTACGGTGGATCCACGCCGCCGCCGAGTCGGTGGCATCGGGTTCGGCCACGGCGACCACGTACGTCCGGTGCTCGGCATGGTCCACCGCGACGAACCTGCTCGCCCGGATCCACATCGCGTCCGGCGTGCGCGCCCGGTGCACCGCGGGCGAACCCGTCTCGGCCTTCA
>JBOHFT010000022.1:0-38605 GCA_050699815.1 Pseudonocardiaceae bacterium
GGGTGGGGGTCGGGGTGGGGGTCGGGGTGGGGGTCGGGGTGGGGGTCGGGGTGGGGGTCGGGGTGGGGGTCGGGGTGGGGGTCGGGGTGGGGGTCGGGGTGGGGGTCGGGCTCCCTGCCACGGTGCGGACTATGCCGTTGGCGACCTCGCCTGGCCGCGTCGAGTTCGGGGTCCGCCACAGTGAGATGAACCCGTCCGCGTATTCCTGCTCCACGTAGAAGCCCTCGGCGGGTGAGCCGGTCGCGCCGTAGCTGGTGGTGGTGGCGGGGGAGGGCACGGTCACCTGGAAGGTGAAGAATTGTGCGCTGTCGGCGAAGGTCTGGGTCGGGCTGATCTGTGGGCCGGTCCAGTGCAGTACCTGGTGGTCGTTGACGGTTTCGATGGTGCAGGTCCAGGTGGGCACGAGGGTGCCTACCTGGCGGTTGCCGGCTGAGGTGCTTGCGTTCCCGCAGGCTGGGTTGGTCCAGCCGGCCGGGACGGTGACCTTGACGTCGACGGTGGTGTTCTCGGCGCCGTTGACGATCACGCCTTCCTGCTCGAAGGGCAGGTACATGTTCAGCGTGGGCGACGAGCCTGCGGGGTAGGGGGTAGTGGTGCTGCCCTGGGGGTTGGGGAATCCTGGTGCGTCGTTGGAGAACACCGGGTGCGCGAGCGCGGGGACCGTGGCGGCGATGGCCATGGCGGCCGCGAGGCCGATCACTGTGGTGGCGCGGCGCCGCCGATGCCGGTGGGCTTCCGTGTCGTTGTTCATCCTGCGACCTCCTTGGCTGGTTAGGCATTTTCTAGGCGGATCGTCTGATTCGTCCAGATCAGGAGTCGCTCCGGGAGCCTTGCCGGTTCCCCGGACCCAAGGAATTGTCAGGAAAGGACTGAGGGATCTTCACCGCCCGGGGAGTCGATCCCCCTACGGTGCGCGCCTCCGGTCGGGGGGCCGTGAGGCTGGGCTGCCCGGCTTAGCCGCTGTGACCCCTCGCCTGCGGCACAGAGGGCAAACTAGACAGGGCCGAGGCCAGTCCGACCAGCACTGAGCAAGTCACCCGGCGCCGGGAAACGTCTTAGCAGTGTGGCGATCGCGGCCTCGTTGTTGCCGGGGTAAGCGCCAGCGCACCGCACGGTCGAGGACGGCCCGCACGATGAAGTGGATCTGGCGCACCGTGGGTGCCGACCACGGCCGGCACCCGTGCGTGGTCTTTCGCCCGCCCTGGGTACCGCTTGTTGCCTCGGTTGACGCGCGCGATTGACCCTGAGTCGATGAATGGTCACGAAGGGCGCTGCCTCCGCTTCACCACCGTGATCACTATCCCGGCCACGACCACCGCGGCGAGCAGCACGCCGACGAGGACCTGCCACCGGAAGCCTTGACCGGTCGCGTCGTCGCGCTGCTGGTTGAGCTGCTCGACCGCTTGGGGGTCGGCGCCAGGCGACGGTTCAGTGGGCTCAGTGGGCGTCGGCGTTGATGAGCCCTGGGCCTCCTCGCTGGGCGGGCCGGCCTCCGTCGGCTGACCGGTAGGCGGCGGTTCCGCGGCCGTAGTAGGCGCGGGCCCGCCACCACTCTGCTTCGGCGTTGGCGATGGGCCGGTCTGCTTCGGGCTCGGCGGGGCCGTACCTGCCGGGGCCGCTCCCGGCCCCGGCGGAGGCGGGGCCGGGGTGCCCGCCACGGTGCGGATCAGGCCGGTGGCGACGGTGTACTGGCCGGAGGTCCCGTCGTGGCCACCGCCCGTCGAGGTCGGCCGCGTCGTGTCGTTCGGGGACTTCCACAGCGAGGTGAATCCGTCGGCGTAACGCTGCTCCACGAATACGCCCTCTGGCCCGCCGGGAGCGCCGTAGCTGGTGTTCGTCGCCGGGGAGGGCATGGTCACCTGGAAGGTGAAGAACTGCGCGCCATCCGCGAAGGTCTGGGACGGGCTGATCTGCGGGCCGGTCCAGTGCAGTACCTGGTGCCCGCTGACGGTCTCGATGGTGCAGGTCCAGCCGGGCACGACGGTGCCCACCTGGCGGTTGCCGACCTGGGTGCGCACGGCGCCGCAGGCCGGGCTGGCCCAGTCGGTCGGGACCTGGACCTTGACGTCGACGGTGGTGTTCTCAGCGCCGTTGACGATCACGCCCTCCTGCTCGAAGGGCGTGAACATGTTCAGTGTGGGCCGCGAGCCCGGGGCGTAGGGGGGCGTCTGGTTGCCGATCCCGGTGCCGCCGTTGGGGTTGGGGAACCCCGGCCGGTCGTTGGGGAACCCCGGGTGCCCGAGTGCGGGGGCCGCGAGGGCCACGACCATGGCGATCCCCAGGCCGATCACTGTGATGGCGCGGCGCCGCTGGCGCCGGTGGGCTTCGGTGTCATTGCGCATCCCGGAACCTCCCTGGTCGGCCAGATGCCGTCTGGGTGGATAGTCTGATTCATCCAGATCACAGGTCGTTCCGGGAAGCTCGCCGGTTCCCGGACTCAAGGAACTCTCACGAAAAGACTGAGGAACCTTCGCCCCTGGGGAGCTGACCGGTCACCCTGGACGGCCATCACCCCTCGCGTCCACCGGGGGTGAAAGGCACCGGTTCTCACTCACGCGTGGTTCTCCGATGGCGGTCGGAGGTGCTATCCGCTGAGGATCGACCGAACTGATGCGCGGCACCTGGGGTGAGAATCACCCAGGTGCCGCGCATCACCCCTAGAACGTGAACGCCACGGTGTTCGACGTTGACAACTGGAAGGCTGCCAGGTTGGACGGGATGAACGTCGCGGTCAGCGAGTGCGGGCCCGGCGGCAGGGACACGAAGCTACCGACGGCGACGCCGCCGGCCACCGGCACCGGGGCGCCGAGGTTGGTGGTGCCGTCCTTGAACTGGACGGTTCCGGCCGCATTGAAGGGTGCCACGTTCGCGATGGGCAGGGCGTAGCCTCCTCCTCCCAGCACGGCGGGACGGGGAATCTGGGTCACCGACAGCGTGATTGTGGTGGCCGTCCCGGGGATGGGTGCCCAGCGTGCCCAGTCGTCGACCGCGGGGTTGTTGGTCAGGTTGAGCACACCGCTGCTGCCGTTGGTGTTCGTGACGCTGACCTCGCGGTTGCCGGACCGTTCCGAGGAGAAGACGACCCTGGTGCCGTCCGGGGAGAACGCTGGCCGCTGGTCATCGGCCAGATTGTTGGTCAGCCGGGTCACACCGGTGCCGTTGGCGTTCATGAGGTAGATCTCGTTGTTGCCGTCGCGGTCGCCGTGGAAGGCGATCCGGCCGTCCGGGCCGAACACGGCTCCGGCGTCGGAGGCCGGGTTGTTGGTCAGGTTCGTCTGGCCGGTGCCGTCTCCGTTCATGATGAAGATGTCCCGGTTGGCATTCTGGAACCTGACGAAGCCGATCCGGCCGTCTGGGGAGAACGCCGGCTGGTCATCGCCCGCTGGGTTGTTGGTCAGGTTCGTCGGGCTGGCGCCGGTGAAGGCATTCATCACGAAGATCTCGTTGTTGGCCGCCGCACCGCTGCCAAACCTCTTGGTGAAGGCGATCTGGGTGCCGTCGCGGGAGAACACTGGCTGGCTGTCGGAGGCCGGGTTGTTGGTCAGGCGGGTCAGCCCGGTGCCGTCGGCCTTCATCACGTAGATCTCGTTGTTGCCATCCCGGGCACTGGTGAAGGCGATCCGGGCGCCATCCGGGGACAGGGCCGGCTGGGTGTCTGCGGCCGGATTGTTGGTCAGCCGCGTCTGGTTACTGCCGTCGGCATTCATGAGGTAAATCTCATTGTTGCCGTCCCGGCCACTCTGGAAGACGATCTTTCCTTCAGTGGGGCTCACGACCGGTGGCGGCAGCGGGGTCGGCGTCGGGGCCGGGGTTGCGGTGCCGGCCACGGTGCGGACCAGCCCGGTGGCGACGTCGGTGGCCGGACGCGGGTCGTTGGGGCACTTCCAGATCGAGGTGTCGCTGGGGTCGGCGTATTGCTGGACCACGAAGAACCCCTCGGCTCCACTGCCGTTGGCGCCGTAGCTGGTCTGGTTGACCGGGGAGGGCACGGTCACCTGGAAGGTGAAGAACTGTGCACTGTCGGCTGCGGTCTGCGCTGGGCCGACCTGGGGGCCGAACCAGTGCACCACCTTGTGACCATCTGTAGCGGTCTGGATCTCGCAGTTCCAGCCGGTCACATCTGTACCCACCGGTGAGCTGCCGGTCGAGGTTTTCGCCGTTCCGCAGACCGGGTTGGTCCAGCCGTTGGGAACGGTGGCCTTGATGTCGACTGTGGTGTTCACCGCCCCGTTGAAGATGACGCCATCTCGCTCGAACGGCACGCGCAGGTTCAGCGTGTTCGTCGAGCCCGATGCGTAAGGGGGCGTCTGGGTGCCGACCCCGGTGCCGCCGGTGGGGTTGGCGAACACCGGCCCGCTGGCGGGGAACGACGGGTGGGCGAGCGCGGGGACCGCGAGAGCCCCGATCATAGCGATCCCCAGGCCGATCACTGTGGTGGTGCGGCACCGTCGCCGGCTAGCCCCCGTGTCGTTGTTCATCCTGCGACCTCCTTGGCTGGTAAAGCACTATCTGGGCTTATCGTCTGATTCGTCCAGATCAGCAGTCGCTCGGGGAAGCTCGCTGGTTCCCGGACCCAAGGAACTCGCAAGAAAAACGCGGGGACCGTCGCCCCCTGGTCAGCCGACCGGGGTACGGTGCGCACCTCCGGCCGGAGTGGGCTGGGGCCGCGATGCGAGTCGCCCGATGTGAAGATTCCTGGGAACTTTCTGGTGTGTGATTCCGACAACCCATTCGTGACGTGTCACCGACCAGGAAGGTCCGTCTCCGATGACCCTCAGGCCGCCTCGCCGCAGGGGGGCAACGAGCGTGCTCGCTGCGGCCGTACTGGCGCTCGTGCTGCCACTCGGCCCGGGGACGGTGGCCAACGCCTCGACAACAGGTTCGGCTCAACCAGGCGCCAGCCCCCGGGGCGACGTCAACGGTGACGGCTTCGCCGATCTCGCCATCCGTGTGGGCAAGAAGGATTCGGTGGCCCTGCACAACGAGCTGCTCAGCAGCGACCCATTGGATAGCGCCCAGCTGGAGGTCGGCCCGGCACGGATCACCCTCACCTGGGACCTGCCCGCGCAGCGCGGGTTCAGCACCATCATCGTGACCGGTCCGGACGGCAACCAGTGGCAAGCCGGACCGGCCACCGAAGACGGCACCGTGGTGTCTGCGCCAGTTCGCCCGCTAGGGCCGGCTGGCGGGTACCGGGCCGCTTACCGGATAGTCTCTGCCGACGGCCACCCAGTGCGTGGTGAGGTGCGGTTCACCCTCACCACCCCAGGCACGGGCACCCCGGCTACGCCGCCCCCGAACGCCGCAACCGACACCGGGTCTGTTGGCACGCCTGTGTGGCCATGGTTGGCCGGGGTCGGCGCGCTGCTAGTGGTCGGCCTGGTGACGGCGTTGCGGGTCCGCCGGACCCGGGGTTAGCGCACGCTCTCGGGCTGGCAGGCGTCGGTGCGGGCCCACTGCACGAGCAGCGCCACCAGCACTACCACCATCGGGATCAAGCCGACGGCCCATGCCATCGTGCCGGCGGTGTGCTGGTCGGCCAGCGGATCGGGCACGAAGGGCAGCTCCAGTGATCGGTAGAAGTCGCTGCCGATCACCGCGGATGAGTTCATCAGCGAGATCCCGAAGAACGCATGGAAGGGAATGGCCGCCAGCAGCAGGCCGAGCTTGCCCAGATGCGGTAACCGGTGAGGGGCCGGGTCGATGCCGATGATGATCCAGTAAAACGCATAACCCATCAGCAGGTGATGCGCGTTCATCAGCAGATGTGCCCAGTGTGACGGCGCGGCGGCGTCGTAGAGGCCGGTGAAGTACATGACGTAGAACGACGCGACGACCATGCCCAGGGCCATCAACGGGTGCGTGGACATCCGCACCACCCAGGAGTGGGTGAATGACACTAGCCACTCCCGCGGCCCCGGCGGGTGGCCCGCCCCCGCGGCGGGCAGCGCGCGCAGCGCCAGCGTGACCGGGCCGCCGAGCACGAGCAGGATCGGGGCCAGCATCGACAGCAGCATGTGCACGCCCATGTGCACGCTGAACATGGCCATCGAGTACCGGCCGATACCCGACGACGTGGCGATCAAGATCGTCGCGCAGCCGCACAGCCAGGCCGCGGTGCGGCCCACCGGCCAGGCGTCGCCGCGCAGTTGAAGCCGTCGCGCTCCGGCGAGGTAGGCGCCGGCCAGGATCAGCGCGAGGATCCCGAACACCAGATCCGGACGCCAGTCCAGCAGCAGCCGCGCCAGGGTGGGCGGGTCGGCCAGGTCGTAACCCAGCAGCACCTCGGTACGGCTGGGACGCGCTGCGCTGCCGCCGGGCGGTGCGGTGTGGCTCAGTGCCACCGCCAGCCCGATCGTCGCGAACATGATCAGTACTTCGCCGCCACCCAGGCGCAGGATGGCTGCGCTATCTCCCCGGTCGACCACCGCCGCCACCGCGCCGCGGCGGTGCAGCCAGCCGAACACACCCAGCACCAGCAGCGCGATCACCTTGCCCAGCACCAGCAGCCCGTAGGTGCTGAACAGCTGGCCGGGAGCGACCCGGACCAGCGCGTTGATCACCCCGGAGGCGGCCATCACCACCCAGCAGACCAGCGCCAGCCGGGAGAACCGCTGGGTCGCCAGCCCGGCGTGGTCACCCCAGCGGGCCAGGTACGTCAGCAACGCGATCAGGCCACCGACCCACAGGGCGGCCGCAACCACGTGATAGAGCAGGCTGCTGGTGGCGATGTCGTGAGCACCGCCTGCCGAGGAGTGCCCGGTCAACGCCACCGGCATCAGCCCGACGACGGACAGCGCGCACAGCCACACCGCCGCGCCCCAGGTCAGGGCGTTCCAGCAGAACCCGGCGAGCACCAGGACGAGCCACGCGGTGAGCGCCCAGGCTCCGGGCTTGGACAGCTGGGACACCAGCGATGCCAGCAGCCCCGGGTCCAGCACGTCGGTCACCGGGCGGCCCACCGCGTCCGCGGCCGACAACGGGACCATCAGCGCCGCGCTCAGGGCCCAGATGAGGGCAGCGATCCGCGCCGTGCGCAGCGCCGCGTGGCCGCCGGTATCGAGGTAGCCGGAGGCTTGCGGCGGCACCAGAAACGCCGCCAGCAGCAGTGACCCCACCGTGACCACGGCCGCGCATTCGGACAGCACCCGCATGACAGGCAGCCCGACCCGAGTGAGCAGTCCCGGATCAGGCAACCCCACAATGAGCCCATCATCGCCCAGCGCAACGGCCAACCCAGCGCCGACGGCCATCGCCAGCAACACACCGACGGCGACCTGCACACCCGACCAGTCACGCACCCTGGCGACGCGATGACGGGACGCCCGAACGCTCATGCCCACCGGCCTTACTTAGAACGTGAACGCCACGGTGTTCGACGTTGACGGCCCGAAGGCTGCCGGGTCGGCCGGGGTGAACGTCGCGGTCAGCGAATGCGGGCTCGGAGGCGGGATTGTGAAGGGGCCGAAGGCGAAACCACCGGTCACCCGCACAGGGCCGCCCAGGTTGGTGGTCCCGTCCTTGAACTGGACGGTTCCCGCCACATTAAAGGGCGCCACGGTGCGGATTATGCCGTTGGCGGCCTCGCCTGGCCGCGTCGAGTTCGGGGTCCGCCACAGTGAGATGAACCCGTCCGCGTATTCCTGCTCCACGTAGAAGCCCTCGGCGGGTGAACCGGTCGCGCCGTAGCTGGTGGTGGTGGCGGGGGAGGGCACGGTCACCTGGAATCAGTGTGGGCCGCGAGCCTGCGGGGTAGGGGGTAGCGGTGCTGCCCTGGGGGTTGGGGAATCCTGGCGCGTCGTTGGAGAACACCGGGTGCGCGAGCGCGGGGACCGTGGCGGCGACGGCCATGGCGGCCGCGAGGCCGATCACTGTGGTGGCGCGGCGCCGCCGACGCCGGTGGGCCCCTGCGTCGTGGTTCATCTCGCGACTCCTTGGCTAGTTAGGTAATTTTTGAGCGAATAGTCTGATTCATCCAGATCAGAGGTCGCTTGGGGAGGCTTGTCGGTTCCCCAGACCAAGGAACTCTCAAGAAAAACTCGGGGAACCTTCATCGTCCGGGAGTCGGCCCCCTACGGTGTGCACCTCCGGCCGGGGGTAGTCGGCCGCCAGCACGCCCGGCACCGCGCTCGGCTGCATGGCCAGCACGGTGATCTGGGAGTCGACGAGGTCGTTGACGGCGCTGCGCTAGCGTGAGCGCGGGTCGGCGAACCACGCCTTTGTGAAGTTTTTGAGCGCGATCAGGTCGACGTCCTGGCAGGTGATCGTCTTGTCGGCGTTGGAGGCATTGAGCATGTCGGCCTGTCCGGTCACCGCGCCGCCGACGACGCGGTGGCCTTCGGGGCCGGTAATGAACTCCCGCAGCTGCGCCAGTTGCGGTGCGGGAAGCGCCGGGGAGTAGTGCACGATGACGTAGCCGTCACCGATGAGATGTCCGAAGTCCGCCTCGGGAGTCTCCTCGCCGGGCTCGAAGAAGTCCTTGCCTGGGTGGTCGCCCTCGCCGCTGTAGTTCTGGGTGTTTGGCCGCACCGTGCAGCTGCCGAACGCCTCGACCTGGTCCGCGCTGGAGGGCGTGGCCACGGCCAGGACGACCGCAGCGACCAGGCCGACGGCGACCAGCCCGCCATAAGCGAGGCGGGGCGCCTTCGGCCACGTGATCAGCCTGGTGAACAGCTTGCCGAGCGCGACCATGACCACGACCGCCAGGAGCTGCCCGATCTCGATACCGACGTTGAAGGTGATCACCCGGGCAACCAGCCCGTTCTCGGGCAGGCGGAGGTCCTGCAGCCGGGTGGACAGCCCCAGGCCGTGCACGAGCCCGAAGGCGAAGACGGCCGTGGTGAACCACCACCAGCGCTGCGGGCGGCCCAGGACACCGACGACGCCGACGAACACCACGCTCAGCGCGATGACGACATCGACGGCGGTGGCGTTGACCGCCAACCGGCGATCGTCGCGATGATCAGCGTGGTGCTGTGGCCTGCGACAAACACCGAGATCAGCGTCGCCGCGCGGCGCAGCTCACCGGCCAGCAGCACGATCCCGGCGATGAACAGCAGGTGGTCCCAGCCCAGGAGCATGTGTTCGATGCCCAGCGGCACGAATCCCCACACGCTCTCGGTCGCACCGCCGATCCCGTGCGCGAAGGCCGCATCGGGAAGCCCGACCAGCGCGATCACCACCACGGTGGTCGTGATGGCACACCGGCGTAGTGCTGCTGGCATCGCGCCGCCGCCTCTCCTACTCAAAGATCCCGACGTCGAAGCCGGGTTGCCCGACTCGCCCAAGCTTCTCGCCGCCGCGGCCGCCGGGCTCGCGTCCAACGTGACCGCCGCCGAATGCTCGCGCCGGAGTCCCAGGGGCTCTCTACAGGCCAAATGGCAGCGTGGAGAGGCGGGATGTCAGTGTGGCGGGGTCCGTGAAGGTCAGGGCAAATTTTGTTTCGAGCTGGCCTGTGGCGCTGTGGTATTTGCCGGTCCCTCCGACGATCGGGATGGTAAGGACCCCCGACGCGAAGTCGTCGTCGGTGACGATGCCCGACACCGTGATCTTGCCGTCCTTGCGGGCGGACCCGATCGTGCAGAGGTTCGCTCCACGCTGGGGGAGGGGACGGTCCGGGTCCCCCGCGAACGGGCTGGTGGTGATGCAGACGGCGCTGCTCCGACCAACCACCTTGCCGGCCTTGTCGCGGAGATCGTCGCTGAAGAGGTCCTGGTCCCCGATCCCGTCCGGACGACCTGCCTCGATATGCGTGTCCAGACCGAGTGTGCCGGGACCTGCGTGGTCACCGGTGAGGACGATGACCTTCTCGATGTTGGGGATGTTGGGGATGTTCGGACCAGCCAGTGCTGAGTGCCCGAACCCCAAGCCCAGCACGACGATGGACAGGATAGCTACGGTGAGTTTCCATCTCATGATTTTCCTCCTTCGGGGGAGCGCCTGAGGTCGACCCAAACCCGTTCCTTGGTCGGGCGGTCGTCCGCCGTACCGGTTCGAGAGTGCGTCGGTTGACAACGCTCCTGGCCGTGCACTCCCCAGCGGTCGGCTTAAATAGGTATAAAGTTCCTGAAAAATTGTAAAAAGGACTAATCTTGTGGCGCGCCACCAAGCCGGTCGGCCAGGGCACCGGGCTCGGGCTCGATGTCAGCTGGCGGAGTCGTGGTCGACTGCCAGGCCACCTGTGCGTTTTCATGGGTGCGGTGGCCGAGCTGGGCACCGTCTGTCGGCGTCACTGCTCGCTGCCGGGGTTGACAACGCCTCGGCCGCGGGTCGGGAAGGCCCCGAGCGGTTGCAGCGTGCCGTCGGCAGGGCGGCGGAGGGCGCCGTGCTCATGGTCGGGCGGCTCTGACCACCCAGACAGCACGTCGGCCGGGCGAGTGCTTCTCGACGCGCACGTCTGCAAAGCCCGCCGCCTGACACTGAGCTGCGAAGGACTCGGCCTGGTGGTCCGTCCATCCGTGGCTGGCGAGCCCGGTGGCGCCGGGACGCGTGCGGCGCTCGATCGCGAGGAACCGCCCCCCGGGGGCGAGCACTCGCCGTATCTCGGCTAGTCCCGTGGTGACGTCAGTCCAGTGGTGAACGGTCGCCAGCGACCACACCACCGTCGCCGATACGTCCGGCTGCCGCAGATCTTCCGCGGCCCCCCCGGCCCAGGTGATGGGAAGCCGGTCGGGAGTCAACGTCCGGGCGAGCCGGAGCATCACGGGAGCCGGATCCACGCCGGTCACGCTCGCCCCCCGGCGGGCGGCTTCCCTGACGGCGGTGCCTGGGCCGCAACCGACGTCAACAACACAGTCCGCATCCGACACAGTGGCCAGATCAGCGGCGAGGCGGGCGACAGCGCCCCCCGCGACGGTCATCACGAGCCCGAACAGCAATCCGGTCACCCCGGCGAAACCCGGATGGTCGGCGTGATGGTTAACGGCATCAGTGGTCATGGGTCCACCTTGCGGGTTCAAGCCGACGTGAAGTCACATGACGGGCATGGATCTCATCCCGATCGGCCAGGCTGCGGATCGGCTCGGGCTGAGCCCCTCGGCACTGCGCTACTACGACGAACGTGGGTTGGTGTCCGCTGACGAGGCAGGGCGGGCGCCGGATGTACGGGCCCGAGGAGCTGCATCGCCTCGCGTTCATCAAGATCGCTCAGCGGCTGGGGCTGCCGCTGGACACCGCTGCCGCCGCGCTGGACGCTCCCGGCCTGCAGCGGCGCCAGACCGTGCGTCAGCAGATCGCCGCGCTGGATGAGGTGATCGCGCAGGCCCAGGGAGCGCAGCGGTTCCTGACCCACGCGCTGAAGTGCCCGGCCAGCCACCCCGCCCGGGACTGCGCCGCGATGATCGCAACGCTGGACCGGCTCGTCGACGGGACAGCGGTTGATCAACTCGTTGCTGAACACACCTGATCCTCGAACCTTTTTCATCAAATGTTGAGTTTTTTCGGTAGCGGAGCTACCGTTGGATATGACGACAGTTCAGCGACCTGGTTCGGTTGACCAGGAACTCGTTCTCGATCTCGGCTGCCTCGGTGCGCAGCTGCTGCCGGTGGTGGGGGGCAAGGCGGCGAACCTTGGTGAGCTCATCCGCGCCGGGTTTCCGGTGCCACCCGGGTTCTGCGTCACCACGGCGGCTTACCAGCAGGTCGCTGATGCCGTCGACCCCGGCGCCCAGGACACGGGCCAGCTCGCCGAGCACGCCCGCGCGGCGATTCTCGCGGCACCGGTACCGGCCGCCGTCGCCGATGCGGTCGATCGCGCTTACCACGCGCTCGGGGACGACGTGGCGGTCGCGGTGCGGTCCTCGGCGACCGCGGAGGACCTGCCCTGGGCGAGTTTCGCCGGTCAGCAGGACACCTACCTCAACATCGTCGGCTCAGACGCCGTGCTTGACGCGGTCCGCCGGTGCTGGGCGTCACTGTGGACCGACCGGGCAGTCAGCTACCGCACGACCAACGGCATTGACCACGCCACCGTGCGGCTTGCGGTGGTCGTCCAGCTCATGGTCGAACCGCAGGTCGCCGGGGTGCTCTTCACCGCCAACCCGGTGACCGGCCACCGCGGGCACACGGTCATCGACGCCAGCCCCGGCCTCGGCGAGGCGGTGGTGTCCGGCGCGGTCAACCCCGACCACTTCGTCGTCGACGCGGCCGGCCCGGTGCTGGAACGCAGGCTGGGCGACAAGCGGGTGGTCGTCCACTCGCTGCCCGGCGGCGGCACCGAGCAGGTCACCCGGCCAGCCGACGCCGAGCAGCCTTGCCTGAGCGACGGGCAGATCCGTGATCTCACTGCATGGGGGCAACGGGTCCAGGCGCACTACGGCGCACCGCAGGACATCGAATGGGCGGTGGACAGCGCAGGGGCGCTGTGGCTGACCCAGGCCCGGCCGATCACCACGCTGTACCCGCTGCCAACCCCGCCGGACGGGGATCTGCACGTCTACGTCTGCGTAAGCCTCGCGCAGGGACTCACCCGCCCGGTGACCCCGATGGGCATCGCGGCATTCCGGCCGATCGCGTCGTGCGCGTCGGAGCTGGTGTTCGGTTCTGTGGTCGGCGACCCGGTCGCTGGCCCGGCGGCGTTCGCGGAGGCCGGACAGCGGGCGTTCGTCGACGTCACGCCCGTCCTGCGCAGCCGGATCGGCCGCGCGCTGGTGCCCCGGATCCTGGACGTGATGGAGGCCCGGTCGGCGGTCGTACTCCGGCGGCTCTGCGACGACCCCCGGCTCGCGGAGCAGACCACGTCACGGTGGCCGTTCGTCCGGCGGCTACTCGCCGTGGCCATGCGCTTCCGGATCCCGCTACAGATCGGTCAGGCACTGGTCCGGCCTGCGGCAGCACGCTGGCGCGTCGACCAGGTCGGCCGACGGTTACGCGCGCGGCTCACCGTGCCAGCGGGCGTCACCAGCGCGCAACGGCTGGATCACGCGCAGCACCTGCTCAACACGGCGGTCATCCCGATCATGCCGACGGTCGTGCCGGTCCCCGCTGCCGGGTTCCTCGCACTGGCGCTGGCCGGCAAACTCGCCCGGGGCGACGTCGAGCCCGGTGAGTGGGACGAAGTGCTGCGCGGGTTGCCGCACAACAGCACCACCGAGATGGATCTCGAACTGTGGGCGCTGGCGACCCGGATCCGCGCTGATACGGCGGCGGCTGCCGCACTACGGGGGGCCACCCCGGCGGAGCTGGCGCACCGCTTCACCGGCGGCGGCCTGCCACCAGTGCTGCAGCGCGGGTTGGCGGAGTTCCTGGGCCGGCACGGTCACCGCGCGGTCGCCGAGATCGACGTGGGCATGCCGCGGTGGTCCGACGACCCGACCTACGTCCTGGGTGTACTGGCCAACTACCTGCGGCTGGAGGACCCGGACCTCGCCCCGGACGCGCAGTTCGCCCGGGGTGGCCGCGCCGCCGAAGCATTCGCGACGCGGGTGGTGGGGCGGGTTCGGCGCCGCAGTCGGCTGCGGGCCGCGGTGGTGCGCTTCGCGCTGGGGCGGGTGCGGGAGCTGGCCGGCATGCGGGAGACGCATAAGGATTACCTGGTGTATGTCCTGGCGCACGTCCGGGAGCAGCTGGCTGCGGTGGGTACCGAGCTCGCCGAAGCCGGGCTGCTCGCCAAGCCCGACGACGTGTTCTTCCTCGATCTCATCCAGGCCCGGGCCGCGCTGGCGGGCGCAGACTTCCGCGCTGTCGTCGCCCAGCGCCGTGAGGAGTACGACCGGGAGCTGCGACGCCGGCAGGTGCCGCGGGTCATGCTGTCCGACGGCACCCAGCCCGAGGCGCTCGCCACCCGCAGCCAGGAGCCCGCTGAGGGCCAGCTGACCGGCACACCCGCCTCCGCTGGGACCGTGACCGCAACGGCGCGGGTGGTGCTCGACCCGGTCGGAGCGCACCTGGAGCCGGGGGAGATCCTCGTCGCACCGTCGACCGATCCCGGCTGGACACCGCTGTTCCTCACGGCGGGCGGACTGATCATGGAAATGGGCGGAGCGAACTCGCACGGCGCCGTCGTCGCCCGCGAGTACGGCATCCCCGCCGTGGTCGGGGTCCCCGATGCGACCCTGCGCATCACCACCGGCCAGCGGATCACAATCCACGGCGCGACGGGCATCGTCGAAGTGCCGCCGTCAGCCGCCGAGATACTCCGACTCGAGCACCAAATCCTTGATTAACGCAGGGCGACCTTCGCCATCTTCTAGTAACTCGTCAGTCTAAGCTGTACTGTTCGAGATGTGCTGACATGTGAGACCCGGGAGGTGGCGCTGGCCCGGCTGGGCCGGGCGCTGGCCGATCCCACCCGGTGCCGGATTCTGGTCGCCTTGCTGGACGGCGCGAGCTATCCCGGTCGGCTGGCCGAACAGCTCGGGCTGACCCGCTCGAACGTGTCGAACCACCTGGCCTGCCTGCGCGGCTGTGGTCTGGTGGTGGCCACCTATCAGGGTCGGCAGGTCCACTACGCCCTGGCCGATGCCCACCTGGCTGCCGCCCTGAGCGAACTGGTGAAGATCGTGCTGGCCGTCGACCCGGTTCAGGCCTGTGTCGATGACCGGCCCACCGCGGCCGTGAGCGCCCGGTGACCGCCGGGCCGGACGCCGATCGGCGCACGGCGCTGTCCCGGCGGGTGCGATTGCTGGTCGCCGCCACGATCAGCTACAACGTGATCGAGGCCATCGTCGCGATCTCCGCCGGTATGGCGGCGTCCTCAACCGCGCTGATCGGCTTCGGCCTGGGCTCGGTGCTCGAGGTCGCCTCGGCCAGTGCGGTGGCCTGGCAGTTCTCCGGACGGGATCCCGAAGCTCGGGAGCGAACCGCGCTGAAGGCTATTGCGCTGTCGTTCTTCGCGCTGGCCGGCTACGTCACCGTGGAGTCGGTGCGATCCCTGACCGGCGCGGAGACCGCCGGACACTCGACGGTGGGCATCGTGCTGGCCGCGGCGTCGCTGGTGATCATGCCGGTGCTGTCCTACGCCCAGCGCCGCGCCGGCCGGGAACTCGGGTCCGCCAGCGCGGTGGCCGATTCCCGGCAGACCCTGCTGTGCACCTACCTGTCCGGGGCGCTGCTGGTCGGGCTGCTGCTCAACAGCGTGTTCGGCTGGTCGTGGGCAGATCCGATCGTCGCCCTGATCATCGCTGGCGTAGCTGTCAGGGAAGGCCAGCAAGCCTGGCGCGGCAAGCACTGCTGCGGGATCGGCGATGGCTGCTGATGCACTGCGCGCGGTGGTCGAGGCGCTGCGCCTGGTGGACCACCACGTCCACGGCGCCGCGACGGGTGAGGTCGACGGTGCCGGGTTCGAGGCCGGTCTCACCGAGTCCCCGTGGCCAGCACCTGCTGGTACGACGCACCTGGATTCCCAGTTGGGCTTCGCGGTCCGCCGCTGGTGCGCGCCGGTGCTCGACCTGTCCCCACACGCGGACGCCGGTACATACCTCGCCCGCCGGCGCGAGCTCGGTGCGCAGGAGGTCACCCGGCGGCTTCTCGCCGCGAGTGGCATCGGATGGTTCCTGGTCGAGACCGGCTACCGCGCGGACGAGACCCTGGGGTCGGCCGAGATGGCAGCCGCCTCCGGCGCGACCGCAGCGGAAGTCGTCCGCCTGGAGTCGGTCGCCGAGGAGGTGGCGGCCAGCGGCGTGGACGCGGCCGGGTTCGCCGACCGGTTCGCCTCGACGCTCGACGATCGGGCCAGGCACGCGGTGGGGCTCAAGTCCGTCATCGCCTACCGGTACGGGCTTGACTTCGACCCTGAGCCACCCAGCGCCAGCGAGGTGTGCCGCGCCGCCGGCCAGTGGCTGCGGCGGCGAGAGACCGGCGAGCCGCGCTTGACCGATCCGGTGCTGCTGCGCCACCTGCTCTGGGTGGGCCTTGACCGTGGCCTGCCGCTGCAGTTCCACGTCGGGTACGGGGATCCTGATCTGACCTTGCACCGCTGCGACCCGTCGTTGATGACGGATTTCCTGCGCCGGGTGCAGGACCGCCAGGTGCCGGTGATGCTGCTGCACTGCTACCCCTATCACCGCACCGCCGGGTATCTGGCCCACGTGTTCCCCCACGTGTACTTCGACGTCGGGTTGGCGGTGAACTACACCGGGGCGCGGTCCCGTGCCATCGTCGCGGAATCGCTGGAAGTGGCCCCGTTCGGCAAGGTGCTGTTTTCCTCCGATGCGTGGGGGCCGGCCGAGCTGCATTATCTCGGTGCGGTGCTGTGGCGGCGTGCCATGGCCAGCGTCCTGGGCCAGTGGGTGGCGTCGGGGGAGTGGTCGGGTGCCGACGCGGTGCGCGTCGCTCAGCTGGTGGGCGCGGGCAACGCGAAACGGGTCTACCGGCTGGAGGAGCTGGGGCGCTCGTGATCGTCGCCATGGCCGGCTTGCCCGGAGTCGGCAAGAGCACCCTGGCGTGCGCACTCGCGACCCGGCTTGATGCGGTCGTGCTGGACAAGGATCGTATCCGCGCTGGGCTGTTCCCACCGTCGCATGTGGACTACACCCACGACCAGAACGACTTCTGCGTGGATGTCATGTACCGCACCATGGAGTGGCTGCTGCGGCGCGGCCATGCCTCGGTCGTGATCATTGATGGCTGCACCTATACCCGCGCCAACCAGATCGCCACCCTTCGCCAGATGGCGGCGAACCTGGGCGAGCCGTTGTGGGTCATCGAGTGCACCTGCGACGACCAGCTCGCCCTGGCGCGCATCGCAGGCGATGCCAACCACCCTGCCGGCAACCGCGACGCAGCGCTGTACCGGGAGCTGCAAGCTGCGGCACATGCGATCACCGGCCCCAAGCTCGTCGTCGACACGGGCCGTCCCCTCGCGGCCTGCGTCGCCGACTGCGTGGCCTACGCCACCTCTGGAGGTTGATCTCGCATTACGCAAATCCGTGGCCGGACGGCCCCCGAGGAGCGATGTCCAGGAGCTCAGGGCGTCCACGAGGGGTCGCGGCCGGTCAAGGCGAGGAGGCGGTCTATCGTCGGCGCGTCATCGGGAACCTTGACGGGCGGGCCGTAGGCATCGCCGAATCCCTGTTCAACGACCTTAGCGGTGAAATTCAGGGATGCCTCGGCTACCGCCGGATCGCAGTCGAATGCCAGCCCCGTGGCGCTGGCCAGATCCCAACCGTGCAGGACCAGTTCGTTCAGCGCGAACCCGCCAGCCATCGCACCAGGCAGCGCGATCCCGCCGACCTCGGTCATCCCGTCCCAGGACGCGGGATCCCGCCAGGCGGCCACCAGCTCGTCGAGTTGCAACGGCAGTCGGCGGCGCCATCCGGGGTGAACGCTGGCTGCTGGCACCTCGCCGGACCCCGATGTCGGTACGGGCCGTCATCCTTATTGCCCACGGCGCCAGCCGACTTTGTCGCGCCACGTAGGCGGCTGACCCGCGACCCGTCGGCTAGCCTGGCAGCACCTAACTCTCAAGGAGCCGTGATGGCCTCGATCCTCAGCAAGATCCGGCACTTCCTGAACAGCCCCCAGGGACGGCGAATGATCGATCAGGGACGGCAGTACGCGAGCAACCCGCAGAACCGCGCGAAGCTGCGCGACCTGCTGTCCCGCCGCCGCAGGCCCTGACTTTCCGGACGCTCAGGTCACGCAGTCCCCAGTGGCCAGTTCCGGCAGCCGTGAGTAACGAACGGTGGTGCGCTCGGCCGCGCTGGCGATATCTCCTCGGCGAAGTGGTGGGCGACCACCGACACGGACGCAATGGCGCGGTTGGGGACGTGACAGGAACAGGTCACCGGCATGGCGGTAACTGTCACCAGCCCCCAGGCTCCCCTTGATGTTCGTACGCTCGAAAAGTATCGACTCGAAAGCATCAATTGGATGGGGTTGCACGAGATCCGGGAGGGCTGATGCTGGGCATCGCCGAGATCAAGGAGCTGCTGCCACACCGGTACCCGATGCTGCTGGTCGACCGGGTCACCGACCTGCGGCCCGGTGAAGGTCTCACCGCGTACAAAACGGTCACCGCCAACGAGCTGTGGTACCAGGGACTCCCCGAGGACGCCGACCACGCCTACCCGCCGGTGCTGCTGATCGAGTCGTGGTGCCAGTCGGCCGGAGTGCTCGTCGCGTGGGACCAGCCGAACCCGGATGTGCTCACCGGCCAGGTGATGCTCTTCGGCGGCATGGCCGGCGTCCGGTTCCTGGCCCCGGTGTCGCCCGGGGACCTGCTGGAGCACCGCGTGCGGCTGGTGCGCGCGCTCAGCGACACCGTGATCGCCGAAGGCGAGGTCGTCGTCGGCTCCGAGGTCGTCGTGGAGATCGGCCGGGTGGTCATGGCCATGCGCCCAGCCGGTGAGCTCAACTTCCTCGAGCGGGCACTGCGCTGATAAGCCCGAGCCTGCTTGCCAGTGCACCCGCCTGGAACCGCGAGGACACGCCCATATCCTGCATGATTTTGGCGACGTAGCGGCGGTAGGTGCGCACCGAGATCCCCATTTCGCGGGCCGCGGCCTCGTCGGTCTGACCCTGGAACAGGCAAATGAGGACGCGACTCTCCAGTTCGCGCTGGCTGTCCCAGGGCCCTTTGCGCCGGATGACTGGGCTGGCCAACGCCCACACGCTGTTGAACAGGGTGTGGATCGAGTTCACGATGGCCGGGTCGTGCAGGATGATCGCGTGGCCACTCTGTGGCATCGTGTTGCGGATAATGGCGGAGTGGCCATCCACGATGAGCAGTTCCTCTGGCGGGCACTCGGCGACGCGGATCGGCATCTCTGGGCCAGCCGAGTTGATGAACCTCTGTTCCTGCGTCACACTCACGGTTTCCGGCGAGCACAGTAGCCGGACGCGGACACCCTTCCGTACCAACCGGGCCAGTGACCCGTTGATGACCTGCAAGCCGTTCATCGACGTCGACATGTACTGCTGCCGCACTACGGCGGCCAGCTCACTTCGGGCGTTGCGGGCCAACTCCTCCGCGGCGGCGATCGTCGCCCGGCTGTCCGGAGAGATCTTGACGGTCAGGTCGCTGGTCTCTCGGGTGCGGTATCGGGACACTGCCAATTCGATAAGCGAATGGGCCTGGAGCAGTGTGTGTTCCAGATTGTCCTGTGTTGCGCTCAATGTTACGTTCATCGCAGTTCTTCTCCATTAACGTTGAACCCGGCGCTTCCGTTTGGGCGAAGGAGATGAGTGGGAAAAATGCTGTTCCAATGTTAGACCCCCGGTATGGATTGTTATCGCATCGGCCTGTTGGTGAGACGCGGCGTAATGCTGCGGCTGTGTCGGGTCCGGTTATTATGAGCGTGTTCTGCGAGTGGCCATCGATCACGGAGCGTGACCATCTCGGCACGGTCGTGACGCAAGTGGCCGCGACGAACGTCGTGCCGAGGTTCACCTCGAGGCTGTAGATCACGCGAGCGCCCCCTGGATCACGGACTATCATCTGTTAAGAGCCGCGTAGCGGCCCTTTTGATACAAATTTCCGTTCGGAAATGTAAACTTTAAGTTACAGACGAGGTTTGGCGGGGAGCCCCACCGCCCCACCGCCGGGCGGTCGGCGGCCCAGGCGGGTCCGGCCCGGCTGGACCTTCCCTCGATTGGTCTTGGCAGTTTCATGCCATACGCTGACACCTTGCAGACTTGCGCCCTGGATCGCACCCACTCTCCCTGTGGTCCATGGCACCATACTCTTGAGGCTTGGTGTCGAGGGGGCGGCGAGGGTGTGCGGCGTGCGTGCACATCGTTGCGCCGTCGCCACTTGGTCAATGCATCCGCTGCTGGATGGAAGGAACCTCGTTTTTGGCATAAGTGTTCATTTGGCGGCTCGGTTGT
The DNA here is from genome assembly GCA_050699815.1 of Pseudonocardiaceae bacterium. Lineage (GTDB taxonomy): Bacteria > Actinomycetota > Actinomycetes > Mycobacteriales > Pseudonocardiaceae. Next base: position 19,765 of record JBOHFT010000022.1, read on the forward strand.
TGTGAATCGGCCGCACGTGTGCGTTGTGAAATATCGAGTTGAATGACTGCGGAGGTAGTTCATGACCGCGACCATCGATGAGCGCTATGGGAAGATCAAGGAAATCGTCTGCGAGATCCTTGAGCTTGAGGAGGACGAGGTGACCGCCGAGGGTTTGTTCAAAGAGGATTACGGCGCGGACTCGCTGCGCGCCATCGAGATCCTGGCCTCGCTGGAGAAGGAGTTCGGCTTCGTCGTCGACCAGGCCGAACTGTCCCGCATGGTCAACCTCGCGGGCGTCGTCGAGGTCGTCACCGAGACGGTCGGCAAGAAGTAATCGCAGGTTCTTGTCATTGCTGGGTTCCTCAGTGGCAGGAACCTGTCACTGAGGAACCTAGATTCAGGAACGAGCGGTTAATGGCTTCGATGTTTCCTGTGCAACTGCCGGAAGACGCTGGCCGGCGGGTTGTGATGACCGGATTCGGTATCTTCTCGAGCATCGGTACCGGGGTGGGCGAGTTCGTTGCGGGCCTGCGTGCGGGTCGCAGCGGAGCGAAGCCCATCACTGCTTTCGACACCGAAGGTTTCGGGCACACAAATGGCTGCGAGATCATCGACTTCGACCCGAATCCGTGGATTCGAACCCTGCCGGTCGAATCGCTCGGTCGGGCCAGCCAGTTCTCGGTGGCCGCAGCCCGAATGGCGGTCGAGGACGCCGGACTCGAACTGGCCGACCTGCGGGGCAAACGCGGGCTGGTCTCCATCGGGACGACCGACGGCGATTCTTACGACTTCGACCGCCTGGTTGCCACCGAGATCGAGCACGGCCCCGAGGGCATGAACCCGGACATTGCGTCCCGGGTCCGGGCCAGTCGGCTCGCGGTCGCGGTCGCGCAGGAACTCGAACTCGCCGACGTCGAGGCAGTCACCATCACGACTGCCTGCGCCGCGGGCAACTACGCGATCGGCTACGGCTATGACGCGGTGCGCTCTGGCGAGGTGGACTTCGTGCTCTGCGGTGGCGCGGACGCGATGTGCCGCAAGACGTTCGCCGGCTTCTACCGGCTGGGCACGATCGCGCCGGACGTGTGTCGGCCGTTCGACGTCGACCGCAAGGGCATCCTCACCGGCGAGGGTGCTGGCGTCCTGGTGCTGGAGAGCCTTGAATCCGCGCTCCGCCGCGGCGCGCGCATCTATGCCGAAGTGCTCGGCTACGGCATCAACTGCGACGGCTACCACCAGGTGGCGCCCCATCAGGACAGCGTGGCCCGCTGCATGTTGCTGGCGCTGGACAACGCCCGCGTCAAGCCGGACGAGGTCGACTTGATCTCGGCGCACGGCACCGGCACCAAGGCCAACGACATCACCGAGTCGAGCGCGATCCGGGACGTCTACGGCGAGGAACCGCCGCGCACGATCTCGATCAAGTCGATGATCGGCCACACAATGGGCGCGGCCAGTGCCCTGGCGGCGATAGCGTGCGCGCTCTCGATCGTGCACGGCTTCATCCCGCCGACCATCAACCATGTGCAGACCGACCCGGAATGCAAGATCGACTGTGTGCCCAACAAGGCGGTCGAGGCGTCGCTTCGGATCGTCCAAAACAACGGGCTCGCCTTCGGCGGGAACAACGCGATCGTGATCCTGGGACGGTACGACGAGGGGCAGACGTGAGGCAGCGGTGGCCCGTGACGGGCGTCGGCGCGGTGGCCAGTATCGGCCGCAGCGCCGAGGAGATTTTCGACAGCCTGTGCGCTGGCCGGAGCGGGCTTGCGCCGATGCGCGGGTTTAACCAGGACTGGTACTCCGCGGGCGAGCTGTTCGAGATCGATGACCGCGATGCGGGTGACGTTGCGCTCCGGGCCACCTCCTTCCTGCTGGACGCCATCGCGCAGGCGATCGCCCAGGCGGGCATCGACGTCGGCCTCGGCGACGTCCCGGTGCTGGTCGGCACCGGCCTGCGCGAGCTGCGCTCGGTCGAGCTGTGGTCGCGCGACGGTGCCGATGTCACGCCCGGCGACGTGCACTTCGGCACTGCGCTGCGGGAGCGGTTCAACGCCAGCAACACGCACACCTTCGCCAACGCCTGCTCGGCGTCGCTCTACGCGCTGTCGCTGGCCACCGACCTGCTCGACTCTGGTGCCGCGGACACCGTGATCGTGGCGGGCACGGACTCGATCACCGAGAGCATGTTCGGCATTGCGGACCGGGTGCAGTCGGTGCCGCCGGACACCGTGCGCCCGTTCGATGTGGGCCGGATGGGCACCATCATGGGCGAGGGCGCCGCGGCCGTGGTGCTGCGCCGCGCCCCCGGCGGCGGCGACTCGGTGCGCGGCTGGGTGCGCGGGGTCGGCGTCAACTGTGACGCCTTCCACGCCACCGCGCCGGACGCGCAGGCCATTGCCATGGCGATGCGCGAGGCGCACCGCCGGGCCGAGGTCACCCCGGCCGACATCGACCTGGTCATGCTGCACGGCACCGGAACCCCGGCCAACGACCTCGGTGAGGCGACCGCCATCGGCGAGGTGTTCGGCGTGGACGTCAAGAAGCCGCTGATGACCGCGATAAAGTCGATGACCGGGCACACCTCGGGCAGCTCCGGTCTGCACGCGTTGATCACCGCGCTGCAGAGCATGCGGGTCGGGCGGGTCCCGCCGACCACCCCGCTGGACAACCCGATCGAGGAGACGGCCGGGTTCCGGATCGTGCGCGGCGGCCCGGCCACCGAGGAGCTCTCGGTGGCCCAGATCAACGCTTTCGGATTCGGTGGCGTCAACGCTGTGGCGATCGTTGAGGCGGACAAGTGACCGAGCAGCCGACGGTGGTCACCGGGGTCGGTCTGGCGCTCGCGGGCGTCGAGACGGCGAGCGACGTGCTCAACCGGACCGCCCGGGGCATCCCGCCGGTCGACCCGGCCGCGCGGATCGGCAAGAAGGGCCTGCGCTACAAGGACCGGGCCACCCAGCTCGCGCTGGTCGCGGCCGACGACGCGGTGCGCGACGCCGGCCTGCTGGACGGCGCGGGCCGCGATGCCGTGCTGACCGTGCCGCCGGCCTCGGTCGCGGTCGTGGTCAGCTCGAACTTCGGCAACCTCGACTCGGTCTGCGAGGTGGTTCGGGTGATCGCCGAGGAGCAGAGCACCCGGCTGGTCAGCCCGATCACCACGCCGAACCTGTCCAGCAACGTGATCGCCTCCGAGGTGGCCATCAGGTTCGCCCTGCGTGGGCCGAACCTGATGGTGTGCAATGGCGCGACGTCCGGCCTGGACGCGGTCTACTGGGCCAAGACCTGGCTGGGCAGCGAGCGGGCCACGCACGTGCTGGTGCTCGGCGTCGAGACGGACAACCCGATCGTGCGCGGGCTGGTCGGCACCGACCACGTGCTGGACGGCGCCGCGGCCATCGTGCTGGAGCGGGCCGGCACTGCCGCGGGCCGGGGCGCGACCGTGCACGCGGAGCTCGGCCGGTACGTCCGGATATCCGGGGTGCATACCGCGCTGTCCGCGCTCGGTGCCGACGGCGCGGACGCGGCCGGCTGGTATCTGCCCGAGGGCGGCCGGGTCGCGGACGGCGTGCTGCCCGGCACCGCCCGGTTCGACCTGTCCACCACCTGGGGCAGGGCGTCCGGCGCGCTCGGCGTGCTGCAGTGCGTGTCCGCGATCGGCCAGTTCGCGGCCGGCACCACCGGGCCGCTGTACGCCGTGTCCGGCGCCGATTCCGATGACGCCTCTGCGGGGATCCTGCTGCGACCGGGCTGGGGGAGTGCACGATGACGGATACCGCCGTGAAGATCCTGCTTACGGAGCCCACCACGGTGACGTACACGCCGGGTTACGAGGGCGCCAACATCGGCACCGTCATCGGCTTCAAGCACGTCAACTACCTCGTCGAGAAGGCGGTCATCGACCACTTCCGGCGCAGTGGCCTGGCAGTCGGCGCGCTGTACGAGCGCCATGGCCTCGGCTTCGACGTTACGCACATCGAGAGCCGGATGAACACCGCGCTGATCGTGGACGACGAGGCGTCGGTCGAGGTCAGGCCGGCCACCGAGGACGGCGCCAACGAGCTGACCTTCACGGTGGCCATGACGGTCGAGCGGGACGGCGAGCGCAGGAAGGTCACCACCGCCACCGTGCGGGCCGTGCTCCGCTATGACGACAACGACGTGCGCATGCTGCGCCGCCTGCCGGTGCCCGAATGCCTGGACCAGTTCGTGGTGGCGCGGATCGGTGCTGCCGAGCCGGGTGCCGCGGTCGGGAAGCTGGGCGGCGACCTGGTGTCTGGTGGATCCACCGACCACGACCCGGTGCTGGAGCAGCTGACCGCGGGCACGAACTCCTACGCCTGGAAGTTCCGGATTCCCTACCCGTACGTGCACTTCTTCGACCGGCTGCAGATCTCGGGCTACCTGCGCCTGATGGAGGAGGCCAAGCACCGTTTTGTGGACGCGCGCGGCATCGGTATCCGCAAGCTGCTCCAGGAGCAGAATTGGATCCCGGTCGTCACCCACTCCACGGTGACCCTGCTGGGCGAGGCGCTGCTGGAGGAGGACCTCTACATCGTCTACACCGTGGACAGCATCTTCAAGAACCTGCTCTACACGTCCACGATGGACTACTACGTGGTGCGCAACGGCCACTTAGTGCGGACCGCGACCGGCGTGATCACGCACGCCTACGGCGTGCTGGAGAACGGCAAGGAAGGCCGGCTCGTCGGGTGGGACGAGCGGGTCGCCACGGCGTTCCGCGGCGCGTCGACCGGATCATGACCCGCCCCGTCATCTCGGCGTGGTCCGCGGTCTCGCCGTTCGGTATCGGTCGCGACTCGTTCGTCGACGGCCTGGCCAGGGGTGAGCCGTCGGCCACCCTGCCCGACCCCGCGGAGGGGCCGGTTCCCGGGGGCCGTCCGCCTCTGCTGGTACCCGGCTTCGACATCCGGGAAGTGCTGGGGCGCAAGGGAACCCGGTCGATGGACCGGGTCTCCGCGCTGGCCGTCACCGCGGTGCGCGAGCTGCTGGACTCGGCTGAGCGCAACCGTGAGGTAGGCACCGGTGACCACACCGCGCTGGTGCTCGGCACCACCACCGGCAGCGTGAAGTCCATAATGGACATCATCCGGGACACCCTGATCCACCAGAAGCCGTTCTACATCGACGTGGCTCGTATCCCGAACGCGATCATGAACAGCGCCTCGGCGCAGTGTGCGATCTGGCACCAGCTCACGGGCCCGAACACCACTGTCGCGGGCGGGCGGGTGGCCGGGCTGTTCGCGCTGCGTTACTCCTTGCGGCTGCTCCGGTCCGACCGGGCCAAGGCGGTGCTGTGCGGCGGGGCGGAAGAATTCTCGCCGGCTCGCGCCTGGCTGGAACACCACGGCCGGGTGCCGGGCGAGCCGAGCACCGCGCTCGGCGAGGGCTGCGCGCTGCTGCTGGTCGAGCCAGGTGACGCCGGGGGCGACCGCCTGGTGCTGGCCGAGGTGCTCGCGGTGGAGACCGGCATCCACACCGGCGACAACCTGGACTCCGCGCTCGGCGAGTGCCTGCAACGGGCGCTCCATCGGGCCGGGGTCACCGCCGATCAGGTGTGGGCGGTCAGCTCGGTGCCGTTGGACGGCCCGCCTGGTGACGCCGAGCGGTCGGCGGTGAACAGCGTGTTCGACGGACTGTCGCCGCGCCGGATCCCGGACGGCCAGCCATGGGGTGACGCGGGCGCGGTGACCGCCACGTTCCAGATCATCACCGTGCTGGCCGCTGCGCAGGAGCCGGCCGAGGCCGCCGGCCGGCTCGCGATGATTGTTTCGGTGGACCGGGACGGCGCGCTCGGCTGCGCGCTGCTTGCCCGGTACTAGCTCACGACAAGGGGAGTCATCATGCCGGACACGCCTACTCGGGTGGCCCTGATCAGTGGCGGCTCGCGTGGTATCGGCCGCGCGGCCGCGCGGCGGCTCGCCGCCGACGGCTTCGACATCGGGTTCTGCTATGCGTCCAATGTGGACGCCGCGGCTGAGCTGGAGAAGGAGGTCGTCGGGCTGGGCCGCCGGGCGTTCGCCAAGCAGGCCGACGTCACCGACGCCGACGCGGTGCGCGCGTTCGCCTCGGAGACCGAGTCCGCGCTCGGCCCGATCGAGGTGGTCGTCACCTCCGCGGGCATCACCAAGGACAACCCGCTGCTGATGATGAAGGACGAGGACTGGCACCGCGTCCTGGACGTGAACCTGGACGGCGTCTACAACATCTGCCGTGCGGTTATCTACGGGATGATGAAGCGCAAGTCCGGCTCCATCGTCAACCTCTCATCCGTCGCGGGCGTCTACGGCAACGCTACGCAGACCAACTACGCGGCGTCCAAGGCCGGCATTATCGGGTTCACCAAGTCGCTGGCCAAGGAGGTCGGCCGCTACGGCATCCGGGCCAACGTGGTCGCCCCCGGCTTCATCAAGACCGACATGACGGCCGCGCTCAGCGAGAAGGTCATCGAGCAGGCCACGGCGCAGATCCCGCTGCGGCGGGTCGGCACCGCCGAAGAGGTCGCGGACCTGGTGTCCTACCTGGCCTCCGACCGGGCCTCATACATCACCGGCTCGGTGTTCCACATCGACGGTGGCATTCACCTCTGACGCCATCGCGCACCTGATCACGGGAGACACCATGGCAAAGCCCGCCAAACAGCCCCGCTGGTACTTCTCGCTGCGCAGCCCGTACTCGTGGATGGCGTACCGGGATCTCACCGAGAAGTACACCGACATCGCCGACGCGATTGAGTGGATCCCGTTCTGGGAGCCCGACAAGCAGAGCCAGAAGATGCTCGCGGAGATCAACGTCGAGCTGCCGATCGTGCCGATGTCGCGGGCCAAGAACCGCTATATCCTGCAGGACACCCGCAGGCTCTCCCAGGCCCGTGGTTGGACCATGACCTGGCCGATCGACCGCGACCCCAACTGGGAGGTCTCCCACCTCGGCTATCTGGTGGCCACCGAGGCCGGCCGGGGCCGCGACTACATCGACCGGATCTACCAGGCGCGGTGGCAGCAGAGCCGGAACATCTCCGACCGCGCGGTGATCGCGGACATCGCCACCGGCCTCGGCCTCGACGGTGCGCAGGTATCCAGCGCGTCGGATGACTCCGACCTGCGCCAGCGCGGTGTCGAATGCCTTGTGCGCTCGTCTCAGGACGGCCTTTTTGGCGTGCCGTTCTTCGTCAACAAGTACGACAAGTTCTTCGGTGTCGACCGGCTGCGTGCCTACGTCGCCGCCCTGCGGGGCGAGCAGCTGCCCGAAGGAGTGGGGCAGTCCTGGCTGGACGACCTGATCGGGCTTCCCGAGCTGGTCACCCCCGGCGGCGACGCCGGGCACGCTGGCGGCTGCGGTTGAGCCATCGCCACCACTCACGACGATCGAGAAAGAAAGGCCGCCTGCAATGGCTACCAACGTGAAGGTCGACCGGAACGAGCTGCGCGAGTTGGTCGCAGACGTGCTGGACATCGACCCGGCCGCAATCACCGACGAAGCGCACTTCATCGAGGACCTCGGCGTCGACTCGCTGCTCGCCCTCGAGATCGCGGTGACGCTTGAGCGCCGGTACGGGATCAAGATTGAGTCCCACGAGATCATCAATGTCGTCCGGATAGACGACATCATCAACCTGCTCGACCGGAAGCTGCCGAGCGTGATATGACCGGGCTCGCTTGTGGCGGCAGCAACTCCGTGGTGATCTTCGGGAGATACGAGTCGTGAGCAGGTTCCTGAGCAAGCGAGGTCCAGTGATCTCGGCATGGGCCGCTGTATCGCCGTTCGGCATCGGCAGGGAGGCCTTCCGCGACGGCCTGCTCGCCGGCCACGGTACGGCCGCGCCGGTCAGCGGGCCCGAGGACCGGGCAGCCGGGCCGGGCGAGATGGCATGCGTCGTGCCCGGTTTCGAGATCCGCGAGGTGCTCGGCAAGAAAGGCACCCGGTCGATGGACCGGCTGACCGCCGTGGCCGTGGCCACCGTCGGCCAGCTGGTCGCGCACGCTGACGCCGAGGCGGAGTCTGGGCCCGGCCGGGCGCTGGTGCTCGGCACGACCACCGGAAGCGCGCAGTCCATGATGGACTTCACCCGCAGCTCGCTCACCGGTGACAAGCCGTTCTTCGTGGATCCGGCCAGGTTCCCGAACACGGTGATGAACTGCGCCGCCGGCCAGGCTGCGATCTGGTACCAGCTCAAGGGTCCCAACGTCACCATCGGCGGGGGCAGGGCGGCCGGGCTGCTCGCGCTCAACTACGCGCGGCGGCTGCAGCGCACCGCCCGTGCCCGCTCGGTGCTCTGCGGTGGGGCAGAGGAGTACTCGCCGGCTCGAGCCTGGTTGCAACGGCACTCCCGAGCCGACGACGAGGCTGGCGCCGTCCTCGGTGAGGGCTGCGCGATGCTGCTTGTCGAGCCCGCCGGCCCGGACTGCGCCGAACGGCCCGGCCTCGCCGAGGTGCTCGCCATCGAGTTCGGCGTCTTCGCCGTCCCCGGCGATGTTCGCACCGTGCTGTCTTCCGCGCTGCGCCGTGCCTTCGCCTCGGCCGGCGCTGACCCCGCGCAGCTGTGGGCGGTCGCGCCCGGCGGCGTGCCGGGTGGCCTTGGCGTGCAGGAGCACGCCGCCATTCAGGACGTGCTAGGCGACGCTGCGCCGAGGTCGATCCCGTGCACCGTGTTGATCGGTGACACTGCGGCGGCCGCGGCGACTTTCCAGCTGGTTTCTGCACTCGCCTTCGCGGAGAACGAGCCGTCGGCGCGGGCCAGGCTCGCTCTGGTGACCGCCGTGGACCGGGACGGCGTGGTCGGTTGCGCGCTCCTGCGCATTCCGGGTGGTGCAGGTGCAGGTGCAGGGAAAGGATAACTGGATGCCAGAATCAGCAGCGATCGAGAAAGTACGGGCGGCGTGATGTCCGAGCGGGCCGCCCGGTCGGTTTTCGGCGAAATCAAAGCTGTCCGCGCGCAGGCCGTGGAAGGCCCGGCACCACAGACCGAGACCACCGTGTACATCGGTGCCGACGAGCCGGTTTTCCACGGTCACTACCCCGGATTCCCGATCCTCCCCGGAGTCTGCCTTGTCGAGTGTGCGCACCGCAGCGCCCTGTTGACCATGCCGGCCACCGGGGTGCGCGGGGCATCCAGGCTCGCGGCGGTGGAATCGGCTAGATTCCTCGGCCCGGTGTACCCGGACGAGACGATCAGTTTCGAGCTGACCTGGAAGCCGGTGGACTCCGGGTGGCAGTGCCGGGTAGTCGCCCGCAGCCCCCGTGGTGAGAGCGCCCGGATCTGCCTGAGATACACGGCAAAGGACGCATAATGCTCACCGTCAAGGGCATGGGACAGCGATGAGTGCGGAAAACAGCATGGTCGACGAATCGGACGCGATCATCATCGGCGGTGGGCTCGGCGGGCTCACCTGCGCCGCGTACCTGGCCGCGGCCGGCCGCCGAGTTCTGCTGCTCGAGCAGCACGACATCGCTGGCGGCAACAGCCACGTCTTCAGGCGCCGCCGCAAGTACGAGTTCGACGTTGGGGTGCACTACCTCGGCGACTGCGGCCCGGACGGGATCATCCCGGCGATCCTCGGCGGACTCGGCGCCCGCGACCGGGTGGTCTTCCGCGAGCTCAACCCGGACTGCTTCGACAGGGTGGTGCTGCCCGGCCGCACCGTCGACGTGCCGGCGAGCTGGCCGGAGTACCGCGCTAGGCTGAAGTCGGCCCTGCCAGACGACGCCGAGGGCCTCGACCGGTTCGTGAGCATCATCAAGGCGATGGGCGAGGAACAGCGCGCCATGCTGTTGGCGCCGTCCGGCACGCCGATCACGGACATCATCGCCATGACGCCGAACGTGCAGGCATGGGGCCACCGGACGCTGGCTGAGCTGTTCGGCCACTGCGCGCTTTCGCCCGGCGCGCGCACCGTGCTCGCCGCCCAGTCGCCGAACTACGGCATGGGTCCGGCGCAGGCGACCGTGTCCACGCACGCCGCCGTCACCGACCACTACATCCGTGGTGCGTACTTCCCTTCCGGCGGTGGCCAGATGCTGGCGGCCACCCTGGTCGAGGTGATCGAGGCCAACGGCGGCGAGCTGCGCACCAAGAGCAGGGTCGAGCAGATCCAGGTGGCTGATCGCACCGTGCGCGGCGTCGTACTCGGCGACGGAACCGAGTTGTCCGCACCGATCGTGATCTCCAACGCCGACTACCGCAGGACCGTGCTCGACCTTGTCGGTCCCGAACACTTCAGCAAGAGCGTGATCAGGAACACCCGTGAGGCGGAGATGAGCCTGCCGTTCGCGGCGACCTACGTCGCGCTCGACCGTGAGCTCACCGACCAGACCGAGGCCAACATCTGGTGGTATGACACCGACGATATCGACGCCTACTACCAGCAGCTCGCGGAAGGACGGCAACCCGACAAGATAAAGTTCCTGTTCATCTCGTTCGGATCGCTCAAAGACCCCGGCGCACGACACACCTGCCCGCCTGGGCACAGCAATTTCCAGTTGATGACCCTCTGCCCTCCGAACTATCAGCCGTGGGGTGTCGAGAACGGCCCGACGGACGGCACGAAATACCGCAGGCTGGGCACCTACCGCGCGGAGAAGGAGCGGTTCACCGAGGCGATGGTAGTTGCCGCAGAGCGGGTGTTGGGGCCGTTCCGGGGCAACATCGTCCACCTGGAACTGGCCACCCCGCTGACCCAGGAGCGGTACACCATGTCCACCGGCGGCACGCCATTCGGTCTGGCCAGGTGGGGTAAGGGCGGCACCCGCCCGGATACCGGCACCGGTGTGGCCGGCCTGTACGTGGTCGGTCAGAGCACCAGGTACGGCAGCGGGATCGCCGGGGTCATGGTCGGCGGGCTGGCCTGCGCGGCGCAGATCCTGCAGCGACCGCTGATGAGCGAAGTGCACTCCGGTGCCGTTGTCGGCGATCCTTCGCTGCTGCCGGACCGGCCGGACGGCTGGGATCCGCTCGTGGTGTCACGGGGTTCCGAACTGCTCATCGGAACGGTGGGGAAGGCGGGATGCCGTCGCCGAAGGGGCGCCCCCCCAGCGAGTCGCGGCCGTGTGGGCTGAGCCAGCCGGCCAGGTCGGGCCCGGCGGGCACGATGCCGGCCGGGTTGATGTCGCGGTGCACCTGGTAGTAGTGGCGCTTGATGTGGTCGAAGTCGATGGTGTCGCCGAAGCCGGGTGTGGAGAACAGATCGCGGGCGTAGGCCCACAGCACTGGCATCTCACTGAGTTTCTGCCGGTTGCACTTGAAGTGACCGTGATAGACGGCGTCGAAACGCACGAGAGTGGTGAACAGCCTGACGTCGGCTTCGGTGATCGTGTCGCCGATGAGGTAGCGCTGGTGCGTGAGGCGGGCTGACAGCCAGTCGAGCCGGTCGAACAGGTGGTGGTAGGCCCTCTCGTAGGCATCCTGGGTGCTGGCGAAGCCGCAGCGGTACACACCGTTGTTGACGTCGGTGAATACGACTCGGTTGAGGTCGTCGATTTCGGCACGGCGATCTTCGGGGTAGAGGTCTGGTGCGCCGGGCCGGTGATGGGCCCGCCACTCGGTGGACAGGTCGAGGGTGATCTGCGGGTAGTCGTTGGTGACGACCTGGCCGGTGGGGATATCGACGATGGCGGGGACTGTGATGCCCCGGTCGTAGCCAGGGAACCGGGCGAAGTAGGCATCCTGGAGCCGCGCGATGCCCAGGACGGGGTCGCGCCCGCCGGGGTCCAGGTCGAACGTCCAGCTCCGCGCGTCGTGGGTCGGCCCGGCTACCCCCATCGACAGCGTCTCCTCGAGGCCGAGGAGACGGCGGGCGATGATCGCCCGGTTGGCCCACGGACAGGCTCGGCTGACCACGAGGCGATACCGTCCCGGCTCGACCGGGAAGCCGTCTTGCCCGTCGGCGGTGATGCGGGTGGTGATGTAGCGCTGGTCGCGGGTGAACTCGCCGGCCGGGCTGAGGTAGCTGCTGGCTGCTGTGTCAGACATCGTGGCCGATCTCTGTCCGATAGCTGTGCACCCTCGCCGGCCTGGCGGTGTTCAACGTCTGGGCGTCGAAGGTGACCGTGACGTGGGTGAAGCCGAGTGAGCGGGCCAGTGTGGTGAGCATCTGGCGGGTGTTCTCCTCGCCGAGCCGGGCCAGGTCGGTCGCCTTGGCGGCGTCGTTCAGCTTGGTCTGGGCGAGCAGGTAGAGCTCCTGCTCGCTGGTCGGGTTGTCCTTGAATACGGCGGCAATCCGGTTGACGAGGCCACGCTCGCGGCCGACCACGCGGCTCGCGGCCGGGTCGACGACAGCGGGCGCCAGCCGCGAGGCCGGGAGGGCGATGGTGACCGAGCGCCGGTCCGGGGACACCGTCACCCGGTCCGCGCCGACGTTGGTGAAGTCGACCGTCGCGTCGACCGAGCCGATGCCGAGGAAGGTCGTGCGCTCGCCGCGAATCAGCGACGGCATATGGGCAGTGTCGTGCTCGACATCCACCACGACCTGAAAAGTGCCGGTGGCGGCGTGGTACCGCGACAGGTTCTGCAGCGCCAGCAGCAGCGGCGCCGGACTGTGGTCCACGACCTGCTGCCCGAACGGGTTGCTCCAGTCTGGGACCGCGTCCACGAGCTGCGTAGCGACCGGCACCAGGACCGCGATCCCGACGGTGGCGGCGAGCAGCTTCCGGCGTGTCCGCCTGCGGTTGCGTGATCGGGCCGAGGAATCGACCGTGTCGTGCTCGAGCAGCTGGGGCATCCGAATCTCCCACGGTTGGTCCGACACTCGACGGTGGGGGTGCTAGAGGACGCCACCGCCGACAACCTCAACGTCCGCCATCGAGTGTTCGTTCGAGTGTTCGTTCCCTTTCCCCCGATCGGGAAGCCACCGCTGCCCCCATCAGCGCGCTGGCCTCGGCCTTGGTCTCGATGTTGAGCATCACGCCGCGCCCGGCCGGAGGGTGAGCCTCCAGCTGACGCTGACGCCGTCGAGGTCGAAGACGACGCTGGCCCGTGGCACTGATAGCGCCTTACTTGCTCGCGCTGATCACTCCGTGCGGCGTCCACCTGCCCCCGGGAAACCTCTCGGCCTTGAGAAACCCCACTGTGTTGAGCCAATCCTCATACTGTCCCCAGTGATAGATTGTGCTGCTCGTGGCTGGCAGTGTCGCGAAGTAGACGCTGTCCAGTGCCGCGTACAGTGGACCGTCACCGCTGTCGTCGGAGATCGCACTGAATATCAGCACTCGTCCGCCGTCTGGCAACGTTTGATACGCCTTGGCGAGCAGCTCCAGATTCTCCTCCGGTGACCATATGACGAGTTGGTTCGCGAACAAAACGCAGTCGTGCCCGGCTGGGTACCGGTTTGTGAAAATATCACCTTCCTGAACGGATATCCGCCTGGACAGGCCGTTCTCGGCGATCTTCTTCCGCGCGATTTCCGCCGCGCCCGGCAGATCGAGAACGGTGAACCCGACGTGCGGGTTCGCCTTGGCGAGAGCGATGGAATTTACTCCGTCTCCGCCGCCGACGTCCAGGACCCGGTGAATCCCGGTGAGATCTGCTTTCTCGACGAGGATCGGATTCGACAGTCGGGACCAGGACCGCATGCAACGGTAGAACAATTGCTCTAGGCCCGGATTTTCGGCGAGCCGATGATAGAGGTCGGTACCTTTACCTTCGAACCTCCGCAGGCCCGCATTGGTGTTGCAGCGCAATGATTCCACGAAGTCGGCCACGCTCGGATGCACGATGTGCGCCTCGAACGCGATCAGATCTTCCATGATCTCCCACGAGTCGTCTTGGAACATCGCCTCCAGCAGTTCCGCGTTGCGGTAGCTGCCGCCTTCACGGGTGGTGAGCCCCAGTGCGGTCGTGCCGAGCAGGAGGATCTGCGTGGGACGTGGCTGTAGTCTCAGTTCTTCCGTGATGATAGCGTTATTGATGCCGGGCCGCTGGTTGAGTAGCCGGAAAAGTCCCAGCTGGCAGCCGGCGTTGAGCATCTGGAACGCCGAGGAGCCAAAGAGGATGCGAACCAGGTCGTCGTTGGTGAGTGGCGCAACGTTCGCCATGTGACAGTTCTCCTCGGGTGCGGTAAGGGCCGGTCCTGTTCAGGTCACGCGAGTCCAGTCCGGGCGCAAACGTTCGTAGTCCCGGTTTTCGACGAGTCTCCGCAGGCGGTTCATGGCGTCCCAGACGTCGACAAAACGAGTGTAGATAGGCGAGGGCCCAATTCGTAGCCGGTCTGGAGTGCGGAAATTGCAGACGACGTTTGCGCCTAAGGCAAGGGCTTGGCAGATACGCCAGCTATCGGGGTGTTCGAACGACACGTGCGAGCCTCGGTGCTCTGCTTTTTTCGGCGAGGCGAGCCGGAAGCGGTGGGGTGTGAGCCAGCTGTCCGCGAGTTCGACGGCCAGCTGTCCCAGCCGCATTCCTTTGTCTCGCAACCGAGCGACGCCAGCTTGCTCGATCAGTGTCAGCGCGGGATCGACCGCTGCTAGCGAGAGCACCGGCGGCGTGCCGACGAGAAAACGTTCGACGTGGTCCACCGGGTGGTAACTCGGCCCCATCTGGAATTGGTCACATTGGCCGAACCAGCCCCAGATCGGTTGCCGCAGTACTGAATGCAGTTCGGTGCGCACGTAGAGAAAGGCAGGAGAGCCCGGTCCTCCGTTGAGGTATTTGTACGTACAGCCAACAGCCAGGTCGGCGCCGGTCGCGTTGAGCTGGATGGGGACTGCGCCCACCGCGTGGGACAGGTCCCACAGGACGAGCGCTCCGGCTTCCCTTGCGGCCTTGTTCACCGCTGCCATGTCGAGCAGCGCACCGCAACGGTAGGACACCAGAGACAGTACGATCAGCGCCACGTCACTATCCAGTGCCGCGCGGAGCCGGTCGAGATCAAGGCCGTTATCGATGTGTGACCGCACCGTGCGCAAGGTCAGTTTCCGCTGCGCGGCCAGACCTTGCAGCACGTAACGGTTGGTGGGGAAGTCCTCTGCGTCGATGACGATCGTGCCCCGCCCAGCGGTGGCGCCCAGCGCGGCCGCCGCCAGTTTGTATACGTTGACCGAGGTCGAGTCCGACAGCACGACCTCGCCAGGGCGAGCACCCAGCACGTGTTCGGCGAGCCGGTCGCCGAGGCGCCTTCCCCAGTCAATCCAGGTCTGCCAGGACCCCGTCAGTCCCGCCCCCCAGCCGTCGCGGACCAGCGTGTCCAGGAAACCAGGCGTTGCCGCGGGAAGCCGTCCCAGCGAGTTTCCGTCAAGGTAGATCATGTTCGGATCGGTGATGACGAACCGATCTCGGAACTCGGCGAGCGGATCTTGCGAATCCAGCTCATCGGCCAGTTCACGTGGCACCTCACGCTGTCCCATACGCTTCTCTTTTCTGTCCCCTGGAAATGCCACACGAGGAGCCGGTCACAGTACTGAGCGCACCGACCACAGCTCGGGAAAGAATCGGTGTCCGCTGATCTCGCTGAGCCAGGAAACTCCGTGCGTACCACCGGTTCCTGGTTTATCGCCCAGCAGGCGCTGCACCGTCACTAAATGGGTGTAACGCCACTTGGCGAACAGGCCGGAGGTATCCAGCAACGCCTCACCGAGCAGCTGGAGGTCCCGGTGGCGCCGATGTTCCGAGTACACCTCCCGCCAGGCGGACTCCACCGCGTCATGGGCCTGGTAGGGCAGCGAGACGTCGCGTTCGAGGAGTTCTCGCGGCAGGTTTATCCCGCTACGGCTCAGTAGCGACAGTGTTTCGTCGTAGAGGCTCGGCTCGTGCAGCTGTGCCAGCACGTCGTCGTAAGCTGGGGAGTTGCGGTGTGGCCGCACCATCGCCGGATCTTTGTTACCGAGCAAGAATTCCAGGCGCCGGTAGGAGAACGACTGGAATCCGGACGCGCTGCCCAGAACGTCCCGGAACCCGGCGAACTCGACGGGTGTGAGGGCGGTGAGCACATCCCAGGACGATAGCAGGAGCTGCTGCACTCTCGCCGATCTGCGCAGTGTCCACAGCGCGTCATCGAGCCGGTCGTCCCGGAGACAGTCGCGAGCTGTGGTGAATTCTGTGTGCAGCAGCTTGAACAGCAGCTCCTTGACCTGGCTCATGATGATGAAGCTGGGCTCGGTCACCGAATCCGTGCGCGGGTGCTGGAGCGAGAGCAACGCATCCATGTGGGCGTATTCAACGTAGGGCGTGTTTCCGGATGGAAAGTCGGTTCGCGGTGCCCCTCCCGACCTTTCGACCTGCTGGCGGCGCTCGTCGTCCGAGGAAAACGGGCACTGGCCCGCGGGTCCGAGGTCGTCCGCCGCCACACCGGCAGCGCTCATGTCGTCATTCCTCTCAGCAGCAGGTTTCATCGAAGCCGGTCAACCCCATCTGCGCCAGGACTGCGTCGCCCAGTTCGGTGCCCGTGGCGCCGAGGTCATATGGAAGATCGAAGTGATGTCGTTCGGCCGGGATAACTTCGACCACAGGTGTCCTGGAACGCAGCGCAGTTGTCATCAGATCGTGACGGGGCTGTTGCGCCGCGCAGCGGACCTGTCCAGGCCGAGCGGACCCCGGACGTCATGGTTACCTCCATTGGATCGAAGCGGGTGTGCGACCGAAGTTACCGCACTGCTGCTCAGGTCGCGCAGTCCTCGGTGGCGTCAGAGAAGGCTCTGGATGAGCTCGGCGAGCCGGTCGTAGCCTTCACTGGCCCCTTCCTCCATGCCGGACTGGACCATGGCGTCCCGGTCCTCGGCTGACTGGAAGACGGACACGCCCACGTACTTCGTCTTTCCGTCGACCTCGTCGAAGGTGGCCGTTTCGAGTGACACGTGCCCGGGCATTCCCTCGAACTCGAAGGTTGCGACGACCCGGTCGGGTACCACGATGTCGTGGTAGACGCCCTTGAACCCGTACTCGGTGCCGTCGGCGTCGCGGCTGACGTAGCGCCAGAGGCCTCCGGGCCTGACGTCCGCGCGGTCGACAGTGGTCTCGTAGCGTGCCGGACCCCACCACTTGGGGATGAGGTCCGGGTCGGTGAACGCCGTGAACACCACGTCACGGGGCGCATCGAAGACGCGCGTCACGATGATGTCCGGCCGGCCCGGCTCGATGACAAATTCGGTCTCACCCATGGTCTTGCCCTTTCTGTTTCCGTTGAATGGCCTGGATTTCTTGATCGAGCCGATCGAACCGGTCACGCCAGATCTCTCGGTAACGCTCGATCCAGTCGGAGGCGGTCTCCAGCGGTGCCATCTCGAGTCGGCAGGGCCGCCATTGAGCGTCTCGGCCCCGGGTGATCAGCCCGGCCCGTTCGAGCACCTTCAGGTGTTTGGAGATCGCTTGGAGGCTGATGGGGAAGGGCTCCGCCAGCTCGTTGACCGTCGCCTCGCCGTCTGCCAACCGGGCGAGGATCGCCCGGCGTGTGGGGTCGGCCAGCGCGGCGAAGGTGAGGCTGAGCTGATCGTCTGCCATCACGTAATCAACCTATCAGTTAAACAATCGATTGGTTGATTATGCGCCCAGGTTGGCGCGTCTGTCAACAGGTACTGGCCGCGCAGCAGCTCCGCCCGCTTCGGATTCCCCCGCAGCGCACCGCGCCGGGCCGCTGTGTCGCTCGCGAGGTGCAGATCCCGCGGAAGGGAACCTGGCAGCTGGCGGTGACCGTGCGCACCTCCGGCGTCGACCAGGCCACCGTGACCACACCGGTCGACATCAGGTGCGGACACCCCCACCCGGGACGAGCGGGCGGGGGCTTTTCGGTGTTGCCGATCAGCCGAACTCGCCGGTGCGGACTCCGGCGGTGAAGGCCGACCACCCGGCGGGGGTGAGGATCAGGGCCGGGCCGACCGGGTTCTTGCTGTCTCGGACGGCGCGGCGCCCGCCAGCGAGGTTGGCCATTTCCACGCAGTTGCCCCCGCCACTGCCGCTGCGGCTGCTCTTGGTCCAACGCGCGTGGGCAAGCTCGTCGCGCCCCACTGCGCAATGCGTGCTTATGGTCCCAGCTCCCTTGCTGTGGCGGTGATCGCGGCGGCCGTCTCGTCCGGCCCGACGGCTGCGGATCGTATCTGGCCGAACGCCAGCCGGTAGATGCCGACATCCCGGGTCTTCTCGGCCAGGTGCTCCAGCTGCTCACGCAGCACGGCCGCACCACCGATGGCCCGGCGCAGCACGGTATCGCTGATCACCGCATCCAGGATCAGCGGGTTGTCATCGGACAGCCGCGCTGGCGAGCCTGGCGAAGATCCACCGCCCGTTCCCTCTCTTCGGGCGTGGTCCCCAGCGGGAACGCACCGAGCACACAAGCCGCGTACTGCTCGGTCTGCAGCAGCCCGGGCACGAGATCGGACTCGTAGGTGCTGATCGTGGATGCCTCCGCTTCCAGCCCCAGGTAGCCCTCGAACCAGTCGGGGAGCACGTCGTCGTACTTGTGCCACCAGTCCCGCTGCCTGGCCTGCCGGGCGATCGCCGCGTACTTCTCGAGCTCGTCTTCGCCCACGTCGTACAGTCCGGCCAGCTTGCGGACGTCGTCGGGGGACCCGAGCTGCTTGCCGGTCTCGATCCGGCTGACCTTGGAACCCGACCACCCGAGACTCTTCGCAGCCTGATCTGCGGTCAGCTCGGACGCCTCACGCAGGGCGCGCAAGGTGGAACCAGCCGCTTGAGCCGGGTAGGGCCGGTGAACTTCGATGGCATCCCGCAAGCCTGCCAGCCCGGGTGCGGGCGAAATCACCGACCCGCGGAGGTGACCTACCGGCTCGGCGTCTGGTCGGCCGGTAGCGTGAGGTCCCGTGGTGACCAGAGCGATGGCGGTGGTCATGCTTGCCGGGGTGACGCTGGCCGGGTGCGGGGGTGCGCAGCAGTCCTCCCCGCACAGCCCAGACGTGGCGC